>JAILPY010000105.1 GCA_024699235.1 Treponema sp.
ATCAAAATCCTATGTATTAAGCTTTAGCGTTGCACTAGCGGCAGAATTAAAAGATAAAGGCATTTATGTAACAGCCCTCTGCCCGGGACCAGTCAGTACAGAATTTGCAAACGTAGCATCAAAAGGCGCTAGAAAAGAAGTTCATCACGGACTTTCACCTGAAAAAACAGTAGCCCACTGCCTTAAAAAATCCAGAAAGGGAAAGCTATATGCAATAATGGCATTTAACTGGAAGTTTCAGGCTGCAGCCAGCAGATTTGTTGGACGTTATGCAGGAGCATGGTTTACATACAAATTCTGCAAGCGCCCTAGCAATTGATTTTTATGCAATAAAAATATAGTATATAGGGAATATCTTAAGAAAAAGGACGTTGGCGTCTGCAGCAGATGCTGTCTGTAGACTCTAAAGAAACCGTCCTGAAACCATGGAGTATAATTTATGGAAAACCACATTGAACGCAGCACAATAAACAGTGCTCTTTTTACGGATTTCTATGAACTGACAATGGCACAGGGCTACTGGAAGCAGAATATGAACCAGAAAGTCGTCTTTGACATGTTCTTTAGAAGAAACCCTTTTAACGGTGGATTCAGTGTTTTTGCAGGCATTGAAACACTTCTTGACGCCCTAACAACGTTTACCTTCACAGAAGAAGATATTGCATACCTTAAAGAACAGGGAATCTTTGAGCAAGGTTTTCTCGACTATCTTAAAGATTTCCATTTTTCAGGAGACCTTTATTCATTTGAAGAAGGTTCCATAATATTTCCACAAGAGCCTCTCGTACGCATTCACGCAAACCTTATAGAAGCACAGATTATCGAAGGACTCGTTCTTAACCACTGTAACTTCCAGAGCCTTATTGCAACAAAAACAGCAAGAATCTGGCTTGCCAGCAAAAAAGGCGGAATCATGGAATTCGGCCTTCGCCGTGCACAAGGACCAGACGGGGCAATGAGCGCAACAAGAGCCTCTTACATTGGTGGAGCTGCAGGAACAAGTAACACTCTTGCAGGAAAACTTTACGGCATTCCTGTAATGGGAACAATGGCACACTCTTGGATTATGTCATTTCCTTCTGAGCTTGAAGCTTTTGAAGCTTATGCAAAAATCTACCCTGAAAAAACAGTATTCCTTATTGATACTTATGACACTCTTAAGAGTGGAATCAAAAACGCAATTAAAGCTGGTGCAAAGCTGGTAGAAAAAGGATATAACTTTGGAGTTCGCCTTGATTCAGGCGACATTTCATACCTGACACAGGAAGTTCGTAAAGAACTTGATAAGGCAGGATTCCCGCAGGCATTCATCTCTGTATCAAACGAGCTTACAGAAGAAATTATCGAAACACTTGTTTCACAGAATGCACCTATTGCAAGCTGGGGAGTCGGAACCCACATGGTAACAGGCGGAACGGAATCAAGCTTTACTGGTGTATACAAACTGGCTGCACGTCATAACGAAAAGACAGATTCCATGTCACCTGTAATGAAGTTCAGCGACAACCCTGCAAAGTCTACAAACCCTGGCATAAAAAATGTATGGAGACTTTACGACAAAGACGGCATGGCAAAAGCAGATATTCTTGCATTGGAAGATGAAATCATTGAAAAAGGCAAGACTTATCAGTATTTCCATCCGCTCATTGACTACAGACAGTTTTCTTTTGCAGCAGAAAGCGTGCAGCCAATGCTCAAGAAAAGGCTTGAAAACGGAAAACGTCTGCAGCCTCGTCTTACAGATGCTGAGCAGTTGCGCATAAGCCGTCAGAACATGCAAAAAGAAATTGAGATGTTCGACCCATCTTACAAGCGCATTCTTAACCCACACATTTACAAAGTTTCAATGACAGAAAAACTTAAGGACTTAAAGCTTTCTTTCATTGAAGAAAACATAAAGAGAGCGTCACAAAACTAGAGAATATAGCATAATAAAAAGACCTGCGCCGCAGGTCTTTTTTACACATAATGATTTACAGTTCCATAGCCTGACTCATAAAGCAGGCTATGCCCTCTGTAAGATATTTTTTTCTAAGCTTAATGATAATC
>JAILPY010000141.1 GCA_024699235.1 Treponema sp.
AAAGTAATTACGGTTCTTGTATTTATCACCTCACCAGAAAAAATACGAGCCTCATCATCATATTCAACAACTCCAACAAATCCTTTATAAGTCATCATTTTTTACCCCCGCATTGTCTAAAAATCTTCGCATTGATTTTACTAAAATATAATGAAGCTCGGCACCCACGAGCAGATTGCACAGGCTGTGGAGCTGCAGCTCTAATAAGATTTTTTTTGTGCAGTGTATTTAAGACAAAACAACAGCTTGCTCCCACAGTTTTCGTGCTGGCAAAACAAATTCAACCCTTCGGGGCTCAAAAGTTTCGACATTCCAAAAACTGTTCTGCAAGCTGACTTTCTAACAGAAGACTTCGGACTATTTACCTGCTTAGTTTACTTTTGTCAGAGCATTAGGACCATATCTGCATCTATCATATTACAGACACCGTTGTTAACATCGGGGATAAAACTCATACCTTTCTGGCCAGAAGCATCCAGCATATGAATTTTCCATGGATCATTGCGCATAATGTTATGTCTAACATAAAAACTAGGGTAACTAATGATTTCAGGGAAACCGCTTAATGAGTTTCCGTCTTTATCTTCATAACAATACTTGTATTCTGCAGAGCCATCAGCATTTATAATCAGTTCTCGGTAGTTGAATTCTGTATTAGAACTTGATGCCCTTTCTGCCACAGGTACGTAAGAAGCAGATCTCCATCTTGTACCCAGCAGGCTGTTATAGACTGACTGTGCCTCTGCATCCATTTGGCCGCTATCACTGCCAGATACGGGAACCACGAGCGTTCCAGTTCCGCTTGCAGGCCATGTGCCTGTACTAAACGAGACACTATTGCCGTTAAAGGTTATTGTTATGGTGTTTCCGCTGAATGTCAGTATGTAACCACCGCTGAGCGAGATTGTTGCGCGTACGGAAGCCCCTGTACTGCGGGCATAAGTTCCGCTCTGAGTTCCGCCTGAGCCTGTGAGGGTTGCAGTACCGGAATCAGCCGTTCCACTCAGCATAAGACTGTTGTAGCTTGCACCGTTTACCGTGTATGTACCTGAGTAGGTGGATGTTTCTGTGCCGTCATCGTCATCGCTACTGCCACTTGAGCAGGAAGTGAGGGTGACGGCTGCCAGCCAGGCAGCCGTCAATAATGTTAATAATTTTCTTGTTTTAAACATGGGATTCCCCTTTTAAAATGAATTTTTATGTAAAACAGGGACAGGTCGTAAAACGCCCTGCCCCTGTTTTATATACGAGAAGATAAGATGTGATGATATTTTTTTTACAGACAGTACATGCGTATAGCGTATAGCGTATAGCGTATTATGCGGAGATTATTATCTGTGTCAAGTACTTTCTTAAAATTTTTCAAACTACCTTAGTATACCGCATATCAAGCACTTATGCAAGGACGTAAGACATGCAAAACTTTGAAAGACATTTTTTCTACAAGCACAATTTTTCCATCATACTACCCTATTTAAGTCTCATTTACAATAATTCCACGAACTGTGAACTGTAAGTTTTCATACCGTGAACCGTAATGTTACGGACAAAAAAAGCCTAATGAAACGGATTCATTAGGCTTCGGTATCGGGATCGCAATCTAGCTAGATTATGATTTAAATCTAAGTAAGTGAGATAGTAAATCTAGTTAGGGAGAACCTCCAATCTAGGTAGACTAAGGTTTTACATATAGCTTTAAAATGGACAAGACCAGAATTTGCTTCTGGTCTTATAAACATATTATAGCAGATTTTGAACCTTTAGTCAAAAGGTTTAGACGGACATCATCAGAGATACCATCTTCAAGGGCATAATGCACAAACATTCTCCAATTGCAGAGTTATAATTAAAAGCTGTGGATTGGCTAATAAAGCCTAAGCTAGAAAAAGAGGTTTGAATCGGATAAAATGTTTTTACCACAAAACAACACACCGAAGGAAACCTCTTATGTCTATTTTACAATTAACAACAGAAAAAGAAAACAGCCCTTGCTTTGATTTTCTGGAAGAAAGAATCAGAGAAGAAAGCAAAAAACTGATCGAATCAATCTATGCTGATGAAGTGCGTCAGTTTTTGGAAAGGATGTCATCAGTCGTTGACAAGAACGGAAAACAGGCTTGTAGTCCGAAACGGCTACCACAAAAATCGAACCTTTCAGACTTCCTGCGTAAATGTCGAGGTAAATCTTCCGAGAATTGATGACAGAAAAGCCACGGAGAAATTCGTCAGCAATTCAAAGGGATTTTCTCCGGCGACGATAATCCGCCTGACAAAAGACTGGGTGAATGAGTTTCAGGAATGGAAAAAGCGGGATTTGACAGGAAAAGAATATGTCTATGTCTGGGCAGACGGAGTGTATGTCAAGTCAAGGCTGGACGGAGAAAAGACCTGCCTGCTCGTGATAATCGGGGTTGGTGTTGACGGAAAGAAAGAGCTTGTAGCAATCGAGCGGAGATAAGTTCTCCTCGACCTGAAATTCCGAGGCCTTACAAAAGCACCGAAAATTGCAATCTGTGATGGTGCTCTCGGCTTTCAGAATGCAGCTGATGAAATCTGGGGGCAGATGAAAATCCAAAGATGCTGGTTCCATAAGACGGCGAACATTCTGGATAAGATGACAACATCAGTATTTATACAAACAGAACTTGCCCTTCTATTTTTTTACAATTCCTTTATCAAATGAAATTTTTTATATCCACTCGGAATATCATTCAGTTCACTAATTATTTTATATCCATTTTTTTTGTAAAACACAGGAGCTTGCCAAGACATTGTATCTACATGTGCAGAATGGCATCCCCTTTTCACAGCCTCTGCTTCAGCAGCTTTTAGCAGTCTGGTCCCGACCCCCTTACCCCGAAAATTTTCATCGACCCAAAGAATGTCAATATGCATCCATCCCCAATATGTTCCACCTAAAATACCTGCTATTAAGCTATCATTTTTATCATATTCAACAATATTCAATAATTCATGATTATCAGGTCCAACTTTACCGTTATTATATTTTTCAAGAGCATTATTTATAAATTCTATTTCTTTTTCACTTGGATTAAAATTCATTTTGGTTCCTAAAGGTAAGTCTCTTTAAATTATATATGTATTTTTTACAAAATAATTTATATTCACAAAATATCACGATTTTACATTACTGTCAGTAATTTTACGCTTACATTATCAAAAAGTTCTTATTGATAACTTTGATAACTAACTGACAGGCACATTACATTCAAAATATTGACAGTTGCGGTAATAAAACTATGGTGATATACTAAAAGCATTAATAAAACTGTTTTTAACTGTCTAATTTCCAGTTAATTTATTAACAGTTCCAAAAAACAAAATTTACGGTAAGGGAAATATATAATGTCAGATAAATCAATTGCAGATGTCCAATCAATTACGGACGTAATAATCCTTGCAGGAGGCTTTGGAGAACGTCTTTGGCCAGCTTCCAGCCCTGCTTTTCCAAAACAGTTTCTTTCCATTAAGAACGGCATATCTTTTTTGCAGACCGCAATACTCAGAGCTCTTGCAGTAAAACCAACAGGAAAAATACTCATCATAACACGAGAAGACATCCAGAATGTAGTTGCACAGCATTGCGAAACACTGAAAAATCAAGTTTCTGCAGAACAGCAGAAGAAAATGCAGGAAGATTTATACATTCTTGCAGAACCTTGTGCCCGCCACACTTGTGCTCCACT
>JAILPY010000206.1 GCA_024699235.1 Treponema sp.
TATTATAAGATGCAGGTATTTTAAATTATAAAAAGAGGTTCATGCTCTGCATGAACCTCTTTCAAAACATTAGCTTATCTTTGCAATTTCTATTGACTTGACTGTAATGTCATATTTTTTACCGTTTGCATTAAATTGCTTACTTTCATGTACCTTTAGGTCAAGAAGTTTTGCACCTACAGGTGAAAGGTATGAAATTATGCCGTGCTCAACGTCAGATTCAAAAGGTCCCAGGATTGTAAAGGTTTCTTCTTCTCCAGTTCCATTGTTTACAAATGTTACAGTTGTTCCAAAAGAAACCATTGCAGATGTGACTGTTGTCTGGTCGAATGTTTCTGCACGTGAAAGCTGTTCCCTTAGCTTCTTGAGCTTTTCGTTCTGGATGTGCTGAGCTTCCTTTGCAGACTGGTATTCGGCATTTTCCTTAAGGTCTCCCTTTTCCTTTGCATCTGCAATTTCAATTGCAATCTTAGGGAGAATGACGTTTTCAATTTCATCAGCTTCCTTTTTCTTTGCTTCGAGCATTTTTGCTGTAACAAGAAGGCCCTTAGGAGCTTCCTGCTTGATTTCTGCAACAGGGAATTTATAGTCAGGATACTTATCAAGAATGCCTTTTCTAAGGATTGTCTTATATTTTGAATCAAGTTCCTTGACGTCATTTACCATGGTAAACATTCTTGTAATTACATCAGTATCTTTTGAAAGCATATATGCAAGCATATTGTTGCGAACGCCGCCTTCTACTTTTTCAGCAAAAAGAAGCGATACTGCATTGTTGATTGTCTTTTTGTTGTCTGTTGTATTTACGTGACTGTTAATTTCACGATAACAGTATGAAATGATGTTTACGAGTGTTACAAGCTGCTTTTCGTAAGAAATGCCTGAATTCTGATACCATTCTTCTTCTCTGTATTCCTTAAAGAAGTAAATTGCAGAATTACGGTAATTCTTGTAGTCGTTAAAGCTGTCCTGCATGAGTCTCTGAACCTTTTCCGTCTTACCTGCTGAAAGCAATGAAGAAATAAGTGTCTTTGACAGTACAGTAGGGAAGAGCTTTACGTACTGGTCATCCCAGTCAGGAAGCTGCCTTACATTTGCTATGAAGTCTTCCTTAAGGCTTGTATTCTTTGAATCCTTAAGCTCGTTATACAGGTCTTTTGGATTATCTATGTCTGAATAGATCTGTGCGAATGTGAACGATGCCGGATTTGTAAAGCTAGGCAGCTGCTTGCATACATTCTGAACTGTAAGGAATGCAGCTATTGTCTGAACGTCTGCAGAAGAAGCAGTCTTTATGAAGCTTGCAAAGTAATCAAACATATCTGCAAGGAGTTCATCGCTCTTATCTGTTTCATCATCTGAAATAAAGCGCATGAGAATGTCAATTCTTGCAAAAAAGTCTTTTTCTGCCTTAAATTCATTGTTTAAGCGTTCTTCCATGCTTATTTCATGGTCTCGCACTGTATGCTTTGTGTTGTCCGTAGGATCAACGCTGAATGTAGAGTCTGTTGCAAATACCTGCTGAGCTTTTGAATGCCAGCTGGTCCATTCACCTGTTGTAAGTACGGCTGGAACAAGTTCTGCTTTAATTCTCTTGTCATCGCATGAATTGTCAAAGCTTTGAATTATTGTTTTAAGGGTCCAGGTTACGTCACCCTTTACTTTTTTTGCAAGTTCTTCTTTTTTTGTTGTTGCCTTATAAACCCAGATATGATTTTTTGCGAGAGGCTGCAATGCACTTACTGCCATTTTTAATGACATCTGGTGCACTCCAGTCTTTTTGCCGAAGTTGATTGTCAGGATATCTCCTTCAACCTTTTTGATTATGCCTACGCCCCATGATCTGTGGAATACATAGTTGCGTGCATCAAAGGCAATGTGCTTTTCAAAGTCATTGATTGCTTCAAATACATCACGGAATGACTGAGAAAGACCCGAAAGTCTTATGTAATCTTCTATATGACCATTGTCAGAGTATTTGCCCCTAAAGCATTCTGTAATTTCTTTGCGTGCCCAGCTGTCTTTTTTGTCAATAGAAAGAATCAGCTTTATGATTGAAATGGCTGTGTCCCATTTTGCAGTGTCCTTATAATACTGATAGACTTCCTGCATAAGAGTTGCTGAACGGTCTTCGCTGATAGATTTTGCAACCTTTCTCTGTACAAGGAGGAAGAAATCAATTTCTTCTGGAATGAGCGAAAAGAGCTTTGACCATACTTCTTTTGTAGAGTTACTGTTCTTTTCTGCAACATAGCGGAGCAGAGCCTTTTTATAATAGCTTACAGCTGTTTCTTTGTTTCCCTGTGATTCATACCGTTCTGCAAGAATTTTTGCAATGTCTGCTTCTTCAAAATCAATCTTTACAATCTTTTCGTACAGTTCCCATACTTTATCATTATTTGTTGATTTGTAGTATGCTGCTAACTTACGCAAGGCGAACCTGTTTTGTGGATCTTCTTCAAGAATTGAGTTACAGAGATATTCTATAAGAATTTCCTTATGATTTTTCTCAAAGATATCGACAATAGAAACAAGGTTGCTGTTGTCGAGCGAACCTTGAAGTAAAGAAATCATGCCTGAAAGATAGAGTGCAACGATGCTGTCTTTTGTGTGAGCAAGCTGCTCATCACAGATTTCTTTAATTGTGTTTTCACAGTTTTCGGCACGAGTTTTCTCTAGAATGCCGGCGAGTTCTACCAGGTTGTTTTTGGTAAAGTTGCTGATGCCTGCACGTGTCCATGTTTCCTCTTTTAACATTTCACGTACGGAATTCTCAAGTTCTTCAGACATAAATTACTCCTAAAAAAATATTTAAAACATCTCCAACAAATATTTTTATGCTTCTCCGGCATATAAATTATATATATCAGGGGCAAGAAGCTTTATTTTAAGCAAGACTTCTTTTATTTTTGTAATTTCCTGTGAAAGATCATAGTAGTCAATCAGCCAGAAATACATATTCAAAAGCCTTGGCTTTAGTATGGAACTGTTTACAGGATCTTTATTTTCATTTTCCTTTGCGTAAATATCCTGCTTAAGCCGTCCCACTTCCTGCGATTTTAGCGTTCTGCGGACATTAAAGACTCCATATAGGGTTCCATATACTGGTATCCATTCTAGCAGTTCCCGTCCTGCATATCCTTTTGCTGAAACCTTAGCAATTAATTTTTTTATTAATGGAGAGTCAAGCAAAGCAATGTCAATTTTTTCAGGATCTGTAAAAAAAGCTTCTCTGAAAATAACTTTTGCCAGTTTGTCTTCTCCGCATAAATCATAGCAATCTGCCATTTCTGCAAGGATATATGATAGTCCCTGCATTGTATTGTTTGCTTCTGTAAGGAATTTAAGGGCTTCTTCGTAGTTTCCAAGCTTTTTATGGCATAACCCTATTTTCCTGCAAACCTCTGCATGGATTTTTTTATCTGAATCATCATATACTGAGTTGTATTTATCCAAGGCCAGCGCAAAAATAACTTTATTGAATACATAAAGTGTTTCTTCAAGGGGATTTTCTTCTCTTGCTATTACATTAGATTCAAAGCTTTTCCAATAGTTTATGATGGCTTCTCCGTATTCAAATGGCTCTGCAGATTTTATTTTTTCAAAATTTACAAGCCAGATATTGCAGCACAGTACAGCAAATATAAGGTTTTTATTGTCTAAGTCTGAAGGAAGGGTATCTTCAAGTAAGGTTTTTGCCTGCTGGATATCTCCCGAAAGTATTAGACTGTATGCTGTTGACAATGCTGAATCTGATTGAACACCCATAATATTTTCATTATTGCAAAAATGATTGTTTTAGTCAATGAGTTTTTTTGTAAAAAAGGGTATACATTTTTAGTGATTTTAGGAGTGTTTGTCAACACCATTTTCCTTGAATTTTATAAATTTATAAAAATTTTATGTTTTTTTTATATTTATGCATTAAATTAATAATAAAAAAGACACCTCAAAAATTAGATTCTTTCAGTCCAACTTTAGAGGTGCCTGTCAGTGTAAATTGTATAGGCCTGCTTTTTAGAAGTTACTTCCGTTCCATCCCCAGTCTTTTATTCCTTGGTAAGTTATGTATACAGCATTTCCAGGAATGTCTAACTCTTTTTTCAAGATACTGCAGATTTTTTCTGTCATTTTATTGCATGATTCAGAATTTGCATTTCCAAATAATTGGACTGATACGAAAGCTCCTTTGTCCAGCTTTTTCCCTGCAAAATACAGTGAATAATTCTCTTCAAAGCCAAGCATAAGGTAAGATTCTGGTTTTCCAAGAATTGAAATTGCTTTTCCTAATTCTGATTTAAGAATCTCTTTTTTTTCTTCAGTTAGAGGTACTGTTACTTTTGAATTTATAAAAGGCATTGAATGTGTCCTCCTGAATTATCCTATTCCAGTTCGTTTACAATATCTGTACGGAACATGAAAATATCCTGTGTCTTTAAGCTGTAAATGGAATTTAACTGAATGCGGTCTTTTATCTCACTTACAATTGGAACGTCAAATGAGTATGTTACAGGATCATATCCGTCAAGCTTTGCTTCGATAGTAAAGACAAAATCTTTGCTTTCTTTTTCTTTTTCTGCACGGATAGGGGCAACCCAGAATGTAAAGCTTCCGTTAGAACCTGGAAAAGTTTTGAATGGATTGCTCCATCCGGAATCAATCATTGTTGCATTCTCATTTCCCAGCTTTAATACGAGTTCTACGTCGGTCAGTGCTTCAAATGTAGATCCGTCATAGACATTTCCTGTAAACGTAGGAAAGTTAAAGACAGGATATTTTGATGCATCTTGAATGTTCTGATCCATTGTAGATTTGTGATATGGCCTCTTTGAAGCGCTTACAAGCTTCATGCCTTCGAGTGCAAATTTGTCAATGTCAATGGAAAGTTGTGAATCTGCCAAGACTACAGCATTATTGTGCGTTACGCCGCGACCGCTTACAACATATCGCGGTGGTATTCGGTTTAAGACATAATTGATTGTGTCCAGGCGACAGTTCTCGCAGTCACAGGTAAGCCAAACAGCGCCTTTTGCCTTTACCTGATCATATAGTTCATTCACATGACTGATGACCTGTTCTTCCATTATATTGTGTATCTTTACCATAAGCCGTAATCCTCTATAGTACAAATTCTCTCTGTTATTATATTATACGAAAAAAGCAATGTCAAATTTTTATAAAATAAATTATTGACCGCCATTCTTTGTATACCGTGCCAATCCTCCTGCAAGCAGAATGTTTCGAGAGCGTTCTGCAAGGTCATTTATACCTTCGATAGTGACTGTTTCTCCTTTTTTATGGAGCATTATCTTAAAGTTCCTGTCATTTTTGAGGCTGTCAAAAATGTCTTTGATTTCAAGGGTGTCGCCTGCCTCAATTTTATCGTAGTCGTCAGGATTCTTGAATGTGATTGGAAGAATGCCGTAATTTATAAGGTTTGCCTTGTGGATTCTTGCAAAGCTCTTTGTAATTACTGCACGTACTCCAAGATACATTGGTCCAAGTGCTGCATGTTCACGGCTTGAGCCCTGTCCGAAGTTTTCTGCTCCAACGACGAAACATCCTGAGAATTTTATAGCTTCAGCCTTTTTATAGAAATCTGCATCTATGCGTTCATAGGTAAATTTACTGATTTCAGGAATATTGCTTCTGAATGGGAGTACTTTTGTTCCTGCAGGCATAATGTCGTCTGTAGAAACATTGTTTCCGGCCTTTAGCAGTACAGGAAGCTTTAGGGTGTCTGCACATTCTTTGCATGGAGGGCATGGTTTTATGTTTGGTCCTCTTATGATTTCTACATTTGATGCATCTTTTTCGTTGAGAGGAGGAATGAGCATTCCTTCATCTCTGGCATCGGCTTTTATTTCTTCTATTGTAAGGCGGGAATCTTTGCCTTCAAGGAGTGAAATGCGTCCGTTTTCAGTAAATGCAGGATCTGAATATTCTATTGTAGTTGGATCTGTTATAAATCCTGTAATTGCACTTGCTGCTGCTGTTTCTGGGCTTACAAGGTAAATTCCTGCATCTGCAGTACCCGAACGCCCCTTAAAGTTTCTGTTGAATGTACGCAGAGAAACTCCTTCTGAGTTTGGAGCAAATCCCATGCCTATGCAAGGTCCGCATGCACTTTCAAGAATGCGGAACCCAGCCCTGATAAGATCTCCCAAAATGCCTGCCTTGTCTGCCATAAGCAGGGTAGTGCGGCTTCCTGGTGCGATGCCGGCTTCTACTCCGGGTGCAATATGCTTTCCCTTTACGATTGCTGCAACAGCCTGCAGGTCATCAAGTGATGAATTTGTACAGCTTCCGATTGCAACTTGTGTTACTTTTATTGAACTTAATTCTTTTATAGGCTTTACTGCATCTGGAGAATTTGGACATGCTGCCATTGCTCCCAGTTCAGAAAGATTGATTTCAATTACTTTATCGTAAGCAGCTCCTTCGTCAGCTTTCTGTTCTGTCCAGTCCTGTGGGCGGCCCATGCTTTCAAGGAAGTTCTTTGTTGTTTCATCACTAGGGAATATTGAACATGTGGCTCCAAGCTCAGCGCCCATATTTGTTACTGTAGCTCTCTGTGGTACTGTCAGGCTTGCAACTCCTTCTCCAAAATATTCGTAAATGGCTCCGACTCCACCTTTTACAGTTTCACGCCTAAGGACTTCAAGAATAATGTCCTTTGCACTTATTCCTTTTCTGAGTGTGCCGGTAAGCTTTACGCCAAAGATTTTAGGCATTGCAAGGTGAAAGGCTCCTCCTCCCATAGCAACGGCAACATCTATGCCGCCTGCTCCTATAGCTATCATGCCGATTCCACCTCCTGTAGGAGTGTGGCTGTCAGATCCTAAGAGAGTTTTTCCAGGCTTTCCGAAATGCTCTATATGTACCTGATGGCAGACTCCATTTCCCGGACGTGAAAAATACAGTCCGTATTTTGCAGCTACAGACTGAAGGTATCTGTGGTCGTCATGATTTTTAAAGTCTGTCTGAAGTGTATTGTGGTCAACATAACTTACGCTTACTTCTGTTTTTACGCGAGGTACCCCAATTGTTTCAAACTGAAGGTAAGCCATTGTTCCTGTTGCATCTTGAGTAAGAGTCTGGTCGATTTTAATTGCAATGTCCTGGCCTCTGTCTATTGGAGTTCCGGCTGTAAATGTACAGCTGCCTGGAATAATATGTTTCTGTATAATTTTTTCTGCCAAAGTAAGCGCCATAATAAAAAACCTCTTTGTTTTGTAGAAATAGATAGTTTATAATATCCTTTCATACTGTTTTTTACAATAGAATTATGGACTTTTATAGGGAGCTTTTGTATAATTAGTTAAAATGGTAATGTCAAAAAAGTTTCTGAATGTATTATACATTCTGTGTTTTTTTGTATATGCTTCGTGCTCTAAAAAAAATTCTCCAGCAAAGAAACTAAGCACTCTCAGAGATGAAGCTGTTATCCTTGAAAGCAGATTGTCTTGGGCGGATGAACTGCCCGAAAAGCCTGAAGAGTATGTTTTGCTTGAGCAGGATGTTGGATCAGATCCTGTACTTGTTATACTTAATCAGGAAACCGCTGGTAAATCTGACCAAGAGCATGCTCATTATCCTAGCTTGCCGGATTTTACGGTTCTAGATACTTCGGCTTATGAAGAATCTCAGAAATCTGTCATTGAAAATTTCTGTACTGCCATTATACAGAGGACTTCTGCAGACAGTTATATTATGTCAGGATATATGCATGCTATGGTTCTTTTTAGGTACAATCTTGAAAAAGAAGGGGTTTCTCTTGAAAATATTGAAGATTATGTACTTGGAAAGCCTTTTATAAATGAAAAGGAATGTCAGTGCCCGGTCCGTTTTTACTTAGATGATGAAACTTATATTGACGTAAATTTATATATTGTAAAGGCTGGACAAAATTGGAAAATCCATCAGATAGAATATAAGGCAAGGAAATCTATAAAATGAATTTAGAAGATGGCTTAAATACGATTGAGAGAAGCATTGTTCTTGATTATATGAAAGAAAATGCAATACCCATTACAGTTACTGTTCATGAAAAAGATTCAGCACAGGTTTTTCCAATAGTAATTAATGCTTCTGACGTTTACGTTGCTGGGGAGGAAACTTTAAGGATGAGTAATACTGTAAAGAACCTCACGCCTTTTGTTGGAAAATCTGTAAAAGTTTCTTTCTATTATAATCATGTCGGCTTATATTTCATAAATAGGCTTGTAGAAAATCCTTACGGATATTTCATAGATGTCCCCAAACAGCTTTTGCGCGTTCCTTCTAGAAAAAATGTAAAAAAAACTTCTATGAAAGCTGTTATTTCCTATAAAGCGCGTGGAAATAAAAACATTTCCTTGGAGGCTTTTCCTAAACGAGAATATGTTTTGTTTGCTGCTCCAAAGTGGAATTCTGTAGAAGCGGCATTACAGTCAACGGCTCAAGAACTGTTTGAACGTTTTGCATATCGAATGGAAATTCATGAAAACGATGATATTTCATTTTTAATAAGCGTAAGCAGGTATTTATGCCAACGCCTTCTTACTGTTGCAGTAGAAGGAACTGCAGAACCTCTTGATATTATTTATATAGACAGTTCTAAGGTTGTATTTGGATGCATGAATCAAATTGATTCATTAAAAGTCGGAAACGAATATTTGCTTTCCTTGCAGTTCCCTATTGGTGAAAGTCCAATACTAAAAAGGACTGTTCATGTAGAAATGACCGTAGCAGAAACTTATGCAAATGCCGAAGGTGACATACAATGCTTCTTGTGTCAGTTCAATGGTATGAAACGTGAAGACTTGCGTTTTTTACAGGAAAAGCAGTCTGTGTAATTTATTGGTCTTGTTCTGAAACCTTTGCTTTTTTTGTTCCTATTATAACAGCGACAGGTTTTAGGATGTCTATGTTTTCACATACAATTTTTATTATTACCATCAGAGGAACTGCAAGAACCATTCCTACGAATCCCCACATCCAGCCCCAAAAAGACAGGCTGACAAGGATTACGAATGGTGATATTCCTAAGTCAGTACCTTCCCAGCGTGGTTCAACAATATTTCCTAGTATTAGGTTTACGCTTAGTACAAGCGCTGCAACAAAAATGACATGTCCCCAGCTTGGATAGAACTGAAGTATTGCAAACAATATTGTAAATGAACATGATATGGCAGAACCGAAAGTAGGGATAAAGTTTAGTATGAATGCCAGAAAACCCCATATTATAGGGAAATCCATGTCTATGGCGAAGGTTCCTAAAAATACAAGCAGCCCCGTTAAAAGTGAAACCATAAATTTTATAGAAAGAAAGTGAGTGACTTCTGTAACAGTATTCCTTGCAATATTCATTATTTTTTGGTTTGTATATTCGTCTGAAAAGGCTAGGGTCATCTTTGTTTTTAATGATTCAAATTCAAACAGGAGGAATACAAGAAAAAGCATTATTACAAATATTGTCTTAGAAAATGATACCAGGCTGCTGCTGAATGTAATGGCAAAATCCTGTACCATTGTACGTACATTCAAGGAATTCCATAAATTATTAAAAAGAGACAGGTCTTCATTAAATGAAATTTTGAATGTCTGTGCAAAAATTTTATATATAGCTGTAAAACGGTCTTCATACTTTGGATATGTACTTAAAATTGTCTTTGTAGAACTTATAAGCAATGTGCCTATAAAATAAAAAAGTATGAGTACCACTACTATACAGATAAATATGCTTATTGCCCATGGAATATGAAACTTCTTAAGCTTGTTGCATATAGGATAAAAGACAAAGGAAAGCATTGTTGCAACTGTAAGCGGAATGCAGAAAGATACTGTCAGTTTTAGTATTGCAGCAAATGCAAACAGACTGACTAAAAGCAGTACAAGAAATATTGATCGGGCATAGTTAGTCTGTTTTTTCATATTAACTCCGCTTAGTTATTTTTAGGTGCGATTTTATCAAACCCACAGAATGGAACAAGTACTTCTGGAATTGTTACAGAACCGTCTGCATTCTGGTAGTTTTCCAAAATAGCAAGCATAGCTCTTCCAACAGCAATTGCTGTTCCATTAAGCATGTGTACATACTTATTCTTTCCGTCATCGTCTCTGTATTTTACATTAAGGCGGCGTGCCTGATAGTCAGTACAGTTTGAAGTTGAAGTAACTTCGCCGTAATCTCCGTCTGGATGAGATTCATCTGCACGTCCTGGCATCCATGCTTCAAGATCCCACTTTCTGTATGCAGGCGCTCCAAGGTCTCCTGTACATGTGTCTACTACTCTGAATGGAAGGCCCAGTCCTGTAAATATTTCTTCTTCAATAAGACGGAGCTTTTCATGGATTTCATCGCTTTGTTCAGGAAGGCTGTAGACAAACATTTCAACTTTATCGAATTGATGTACTCTATAAAGTCCTTTGCTAAAATGTCCTGCAGCACCTGCTTCGCGGCGGAAACAGTGTGAAAGGCCGCAATAAAAGAGGGGAAGCTTTGATTTGTCAAGAATTTCTCCAGAATGATATCCTCCTAGAGTAATTTCTGCTGTAGCAACAAGGCATGTTCCTTCTTCTTCAATGCAGTATACGTTGCTTTCGTTTCCACGCGGATTGAATCCGATTCCCTGAAGGATTTCCTGCCTTGCAACGTCAGGAGTTATGAATGTTGTAAATCCATGCTTGCGCAATGTATTCAATGCATACATAATAAGAGCCTGCTCAAGGAACACTGCTTCGTTTTTAAGATAGTAAAATTTAGGACCTGAAACTTTTGTTCCTCTGTCGAAATCTATTATATCAAGAGATTCTCCTAACTGTACGTGATCCTTTGGCTTGAATTCAAATTTACGAGGCGTTCCTACTTTCTTTACTTCAAGATTTTCTGTATCAAGCTTACCTACTGGTACTGCTGGATTTGCCATATTAGGAATCTGTCTTGCAGCTTCATCCATCTTTACGTCAACTTCAGCAAGCTTTTTTTCCATTTCTGCAATGTCATTTTTTAAGGCTTTGCCTTCTTCTACATATTTTTTTCGTGTTTCATCGTCAAGTTTCTGCTTCATTGAGGCTGCATTTTCATTTCTTTTCTTCTGAAGGCTCTGAAGCTGAGTTGTAAGAGATGTATGCTCGTCAAAAAGCTTAACTACTATATCTGCATCTGCAGTCATGTTTCTGTTTTTAATGTTCTCTTTTACAGCTGCAAGATTTTCTTTGATAAATCTATAGTCTAACATATATAACCTCTGGTGTTTTATAATGATTATGTGAGCATAGTATATAGAAAATAATGTTTTGCTTCAACAGATTATAACAGTGGTTTATCGTATATCGAAGTAAAAACGCTCAATATATGTTATGCGTTCATTAGCCTTTTCCCATACAGAGCTTTCCGGATACTGACGGACGATTGTCTTGTAGATGGAAAGTGATTTTTTTATGTCTCTTAGAGAAGAAGGTGATTCCAGTGTTCTTCCTTGAAGGTACATGCCTTCATCTATATTTTCTTCTGTTTTTTCAAAGAAAGAGTCTAAATAGGAAAGGCACTGTTCATATTGCTTGTCATCGAATGCTTTTTGTGCCTTTGAAAGAATTTCTGATGCAGAGAGACTTTCCGTGCTTTCTGCTTCAGATGATTTTTTTTCTGTGACATTCTGTTCTGAAGCTGCAGCATTATCTGCTAAAGTTATTTCTGCTTGTGATTTATTTGAAGATGTTACATTAGATGACTGTTCTATATCTGATGTATTCTGAATGACAGTAGTTCCTTTTGCATTTGGGACTGCTGCTGCAGAATGATTTTCTGATTCTGGCTTCTGTTCTTTTGCGACAGGTAAAGCCTGCGCTGCTTCTTCAATGTCCCTATTATCAGAAGGAAGTTTGTTCGGAATTTCCTCTTCATTAGCTTTTTCTTCGGCTTCTGCGATGATTGCAGATTTCGTAAAGGAAGGCCTTGGAGGAACTATTTCAGCATACGAAGGCGCTTTTATATGATCTGATGTCCTGCTGGAACCTTGTATTGTTACAGCAAGATAATCATCTATGAAGTCTCCAGTCAGTGCGTCATTTTTAAAGAAGTGCAGGATTGCAGAACCTTCTTCTCTTCCCCTTAAAGTAAAGGATGTTGTTTCTTCACTCATTTTTCTGCCTGAATATTTCAGAAGGGATGTTGCATCTATTTCTCCAAGATAAATCCATCCAGTTCCTGGGTAGACAACGTCAAGATACTGATTTTTTTGTAATGTTATGGAGCGTGAAGGAATTGCGCTTGCAGGGGTAATTGATTCTGTTGTTTCTATTGATTCCTGAGAAACAGCTTGTGCTGTAAGTACAAGTGCACAAAATGCCAGCATAAATGCAGCCTTTTTCATGGAGCAGCCTCCGTTATCTTATTTATTAGCGTATCATTTGCATCTTCCAGAGCTTTCATGTTAGTGTCGTCAGGCATAGAAAACCACCTGTTCAGTTCTTCGTCACTCCATGTATCTTCTGTGATGCGAGAAAAATAATAATCTTCTGTCATTTTTATATCGGCTGGAGGAAGAAATTCCTCTTTTTTTGAGAAAACTTCTTCCGGCAAGTTTATTTTTTTTACAGTTTTATTATTACCTGTAGTTCCTATAAGGATAAAAATTGCGGATAGTGAAAGAAAAACTAAAATGCAGATAATAGCAACTGTAAGCTTGCTGTTTTTTTGAATGAAGTCTGACGCATTAGCCTTTATATTATCAATTATTTCCATTAATATCTTCCGTCTCTCTTATATTTTCGGCACTTTGTTCTTCAACTTTTGGAGAATCTTCAGAAGAGTCTTCTTCTGAGAAGCCTTCTGAAGTCTCTTCTGCTGGTTCCTGTACTTCTAAAGGTTCTTCTGATACCTTTAGAGTACCATCAGGATTGTGTTCGCGTCTAGGTGGCCGAGGCGGAATTACGATGCCTTCTTCTTCTGGAACGTCTTCTTCTTCAAATGTGTCTGCATCATCAAATGTTGCATTTCCATTTATAGTGTCTTCATCAAGCTTTAGCTGCACAACGCTGGTTATTCCGCTTTCCTGCATGGTTACGCCAATCATGCTTGACGCTCCCATAACAGTCTTCCTGTTATGCGTAATTACTATGTATTGGCTGACATTTGCAAAAGCCCTAAGTGCATTTACTAGGCTTGAAACGTTCTTGTCGTCAAGGGCGGCGTCAATTTCATCCAAAAGACAGAATGGGCTTGAACGTACCTGATATGTTGCAAACAAAAGTGCCATAGCTGTCATTGTCTTTTCACCGCCGGAAAGCAATGAGATGTTTACAAGCTTTTTTCCTGGCGGCTGCGCAAAGATTTCAATGCCTGTAGTAAGGACGTTTGCAGGATCTACCAGGCGAAGCTCTGCACGTCCGCCTCCG
Organism: Treponema sp.; assembly: GCA_024699235.1. GTDB lineage: Bacteria > Spirochaetota > Spirochaetia > Treponematales > Treponemataceae > Treponema_D. Next base: position 13,381 of record JAILPY010000206.1, read on the forward strand.
TTAAACAGTCTTCTGAACATATTGTGGAAGTTACGGCGTATTTTGTTGTATGTATTAAGGAATAGTTCTGAAGATTTTGTCCTTATTTCTTCACTTACGCGTATAAGGTTTTCAAGAGACTTCTTTGTGTCATCGTAACTTTCCTGCTGGCGCTCATAGCGTTCCTTTTCTTCAGCGAACATTTCTATTGCCATCAGGTTAACCTGACCCAAGTCTGAAATTTTCTGCCTTGTTGCAGCCAGTTTTTCACGCAATTCTGAAGGGGATGCCGTAATCGTATACATGCGCTCTTCGAATTCCATAAGGTCGCGTGAATAATTATCCTGAAAGTTCTGCTTTACATTTCTTATTTCAGTATCATTCTGTGCAATTGAAATAGAAAGGTTTTCAAGGCGGGCCTGATATTTATTTTTTTCTTCCTGCTTTTTCTTTAAGGCGTTTTCTTTGCCTGAAACTTTGCTGTTGCACTCTTCGATTTGGGCGTCAAGCTTATTAAGTTCTTTTGTAAGTGCAACTCCCTTTTCTTCAAGCTCTGCAATAAGCTCTTCTGTTTCCTCAATCTGCTCATCCATTTCATCTTTTCGTTTTGTTTCATTGAAAAGTTCATCCTGATGCTCTTTGAGGGCAGATTCTTCTGAGGCAAGCATTTTTCTGTGCGTAGATATCTGCTGCTCGCATGATGTTATCTGCTGAGTCATCTGAGCTTGAGTTATCCTAAGTTTGTTAAGGGTATCCTTATAATCGTCAATCTTATCGTTCAGGGCTTCATTAAGTTTTGTTAATTCTTCATTCTGTTCAGATATGTTATGGATTGTTGTAAGGTTTTCTTCTATAGAACTGTCTATGTTTCGTTTCTTTGTAATTATACCTTCTGGGGAAAGAAAGTCATCAATAAACTGAGGCGTTGTTTTTGTATACGCAGTTAAAAGCTCTGAGAGTTCAGAAAGCATTGCCCCTATTTCTGTAAAGGCTGCAACTGCATCTTTACTGAACTGGGCGGCATCTTTTTCTGAATGAGATGGAAGAGATGCAAAGTCATTAAATATATTTGCACGGCCTGTTGCATAAATCTTAATTTTTTCAAGTACTGTATTAAGGTCTTCTTTTGCCTTTTTGTTTGCAGAAGATGAATAGCCAGCATTCTTGAGTTTTGCATCAAGTTCTGTAACGATATCTTCTGTGAGTGCGGTCAGCTGTTTTTGAAGTGCTGCTCTTTTGTCATCCAGATCGTGGATTTTCTTTGTGTTTTCTAAGGACTGCCTTTGATTTTCTTCAATTTGCAGAGAAGACTGCTTTATGTTTTCAACGAAACCGTCAATATTCTTTGTAATGTCTTCAAGCTTTTTATTTTTGTCATATAGTTCTGAATTCAGGCTGTCAATGTCTTCGTTGTATTCATCTATGCGTTCCTGAACGTTTTTAATCCTGTTTTCCAGCTGTCCTATTTTTTCTTTCATGCCGCTTTGCTGCATGCGAAGGTCTGTAAGCCTGTTTTTTTGAGCAGTTTGGTCAGAACTTATTTTTATAACTTCCATCTGCTTTTTATTTATGGTTTCCTGAAGTTCTTTTATTTTATCAGTGTTCTCATTAAGGTTATTATAAATTTCCTCAATCTGACGTGCTGCTTCATCTCTTTTTTGCTCTGCTTCTTCTATATCATGCTGATGACGGGCTTTGTCTTGAGAAAAGTTTTTTAGGCGCAGCAACTGAATGTCAAGTTCGTATTCAAATTTTTCTTCATTCAGCTTTCTGTATTTTGAAGTTTTGTCAGACTGTGTCTTTAATGTTTCGTAATTACGTTTTGTTTCAGCGAGGGCAATGTCTATCTGTGCAAGGTTTGCACGTGTTTTTTCCAATTCTCGTTCGGCTTCTGCAACATCAGCTTTGCTTCTGCTTATGCCTGCAGCCTCTTCAAAAAGATATCGCCTGTCTTCAGGCTTTGAGGAAAGTATCTGGTCAATCTTTCCCTGTTCCATGACAGAATAAGCAGACTTTCCGATGCCTGTATCCATAAACAGTTTGCGTATATTTGTTGCACCAACTTGCGATCCGTTCAAGAAATATTCATTTTCTCCAGAACGGTAAAGTCGTCTTTTTATTGAAATTTCTGTATCATCCAAAGGAAGAAGTCCATTGTCATTTGCTATTGTTAGCGTAACTTCTGCCATTGAAAGAGCAGGGCGTGATTCTGTTCCATTAAAGATTACATCTTCCATGGATGATGCTCGGAGGTTTTTTGATTTGTTTTCTGCCAGTACCCATTTTATTGCATCGACAACATTGCTTTTTCCACAACCGTTAGGTCCAAGAAGGGCCGTAATTCCATCTGCAAAATTAATATGCGTTCTGTCTGCGAATGATTTAAAACCGAATATTTCAAGACTTTTTAAAAACACTGACAATCCTCTGATATTAAAGTCCATCTATTATAACGATAATGGTTGCGTTAAACAATGGGGTATATTCAGCCGCATTTAAACTGTTGCCGTGCTTTTTCTGCAGATTTAAGCATAAAAATCAATAATCTTGACACCATTCATGCCTTTTGCTACAGTTTAAAAATGAAACAACTGATGTTAGGAAACGCGGCTGCTGCTCGCGGATTATATGAAAGTGGTTGTGCGGTTGTTTCCAGTTATCCAGGAACTCCCAGCACTGAAATCACCGAAGAAGCAGCAAAATATAAAGAAATATATTGTGAATGGGCACCTAATGAAAAGGTTGCCTTAGAGACAGCCTTTGGAGCGAGCCTTGCAGGAAAAAGGGCTTTCTGCGGAATGAAGCACGTAGGCCTTAATGTTGCAGCAGACCCTCTTTTTACTATGAGCTATACAGGCGTCAATGCAGGACTTGTCGTTGGAGTCGCTGACGATCCAGGAATGCATTCCAGTCAGAATGAGCAGGACAGCCGTCATCATGCAATTGCTTCAAAAATTCCTATGCTAGAGCCTAGCGATTCAGAAGAAGCCCGCATTTTTATGGACATGGCGTATCAGATTAGTGAAAAGTACGACACTCCTGTACTTTATAAGATGTGCACTCGCATTGCTCACAGTCAGAGCGTCGTTGAAACTTCAGACCGCAAGGACATTCCGCGTAAATCTTATGAAAAGAACATATCAAAGTATGTAATGGCCCCTGCAAATGCCATTCGTCGGCATCCTTTTGTAGAGCAGCGCCTTAAAGATATAGAAGAGTGGTCTTTGACAAGCGGGATTAACCGCATTGAAAATGCTGACCCTTCATTCCTCCATGATGGAAAATCAGAAATCGGTATAATAACATCATCAACATCCTATCAGTATGCAAAGGAAGTCTTAGGGAATTCTGCTTCTATATTGAAGCTTGGCATGGTAAATCCTCTTCCTGCAAAACTCATAAAGGAATTTGCAGCTGGTGTAAAAAAGCTTATTATAATAGAAGAATTAGATCCAATAATAGAAAACTTCTGCCGTACATTAGACCTTGGCATTGAAATTCATGGAAAAGATATGTTCGGCATGTGCGGTGAATTAAGCCAGAATAAGATAGCGTCAGCATTTGGAAAGGCTGTTCCCGAAAGCATTCAGCTTGGCGTGAATATACCTGTCCGTCCGCCAATTATGTGTGCTGGATGTCCTCATCGAGGAATGTTCTATGCACTTCACAAGCTGAAGGTTACTGTATGGGGCGATATAGGCTGCTATACCCTTGGTTCTGTAGCTCCTCTTTCTGCAATGGATGTTACACTCTGTATGGGTGCATCGTTTTCGGGACTTCACGGCTGGAACAAGGCAGGAGGCGCAGAAAACGAAAAGAAATCTGTTGCTGTAATAGGAGATTCAACGTTCGTACATTCTGGAATGACAGGTCTTGCTACAATTGCATACAATCAGTCCTCTTCTACAGTAATCGTTCTTGATAACTCTATTACAGGAATGACAGGACACCAGCAGAATCCAACTACAGGCAAGAATCTGTACGGAGATCCTGCAGGACGCATTGACCTTGAGGCTCTTGCAAAGGCTATGGGCATAGAGCATGTTTGCGTTGTTGACCCATATAATATAGAAGAATGCGAAAAGGCCGTAAGAGAAGAGCTTGCTTTTGAAGGTCCAAGCCTTATCATAAGCAGAAGGCCTTGCGTACTTTTAAAGAGCGTAAAGCCGAAGCCTGCCCTTAAAGTAAATGTTGATAAATGCCGTTCATGCAAAATGTGCATGAAGATTGGCTGCCCAGCAATTGCTATGAAGGATGGCAAGGCTCACATAGACGCAACTCTTTGCGTTGGCTGCGGAGTCTGTTCTCAGCTCTGTAAATTTGATGCCCTGTAATGATTTTATTTTAGGATAAAATGAAAGTTTTTGTTGCTTTTGACTAATGTGGCGGTTATACTTATAGACATGTATGAACTTTAATTTTGTTTAAGTTCTTTAGTTCACAGACCAAAATAGGAGGTGTCTATGAATAAAATATTAAAGAGAATTGTAGTGTCTGCACTTTGTTTATTTGCAGCTTCATTTATTTTTGCAGCAGACAAGTCTTTAGGAATCACAAGTTCTGATGTTTCTAGTTACATTGAGAACTGCTCTTCGATCCGGAAAGAAATCGATGATTTGGAATACAACGACAAAAGTATGGAACGTGAGCCAACAAAAGAAGAAATCCAGAAGAGAGATGAAATCCTAAAGAAGTATGGAATTTCAGGTCCAAGCAGATTCGAAAAGACTGAAAGAATTCTTCAGTATAGCCAGTATTGGGATTTTTGTAATAGTCCAAAAGTTAAAAAGGAGGAGAAGGCTCAAATAATAAACATGATGAACGAAAAAGACTATAAAGTTATTGAGCCTAAGGCAAAGGAAGTCCTTTCTGCTGTTAAAAAAGCAGACCGTGCCGGTCAATTCAATGTTAAGGATTCATTAAACTTGCCTTCATTTAAGTTCAAGAAAAACAAGAAGTAAAAGGCTTTTCAAGTGCAGGCCTATGCATTTTCAATGCAAAGCCTTGCACTTGAATTAGTACTAATCACTCTGCCCTTATTATAATATCCAATACAACCTTCCTTATTGACTAAGTTTTTTCTATAAGATATTCTGTTTCTCCAGGTATAAAATATGAGTCAGATTGCCGGTGTTTTAAAAAAACTTGAGAATACATCTGTGTATGATATTCTTGTTAAAGTGGAAGAATCTTACGAAAGAATTTCAATAGAGCAGTGTGAATGGTATAAAACTACGGCTTTTACATGTCCTTCCGGTTGCGGTTTATGCTGCAAAGGCTTTGAGCCTGATATTTTTGAAGGTGAAGCTCTTTATATGGCAGCATGGCTTTTGGAAAATGATTACATTACAGCCATGAAAGTTGCTGACGGAAAATTTCCTTTTATGCATGATGACGGAACATGCCTTTTCTTTAATGAGAATTCCCCTTATCATTGCTCCATATACAATGGCCGTGCTTTTATATGCCGCCTTTTTGGAGCTTCTAGCTTTCGCTCTCAAAAGGGAGAAAAGGTCTGGCGTCCTTGTAAATTCTATCCTGACGAAATGCTTTCTTCTCATGTCCCTCCTCTTAATAAAAGGCCGTATTCAGAATCTGAAACAGAAAGTGTTTTAGGAGCAGTGCCCCCTCTTATGAGCGATTTGACTGAAGAGGCTAGGAGTTTGTCAGACGGAGAAACCTTGCTGATTCATGAAATTCTGCCTCAGACAATTAAGCGTCTTTTATGGATTATTGACATGAATAATAATGGTAATGACAATCCAAATGGAACGCCTTCTCCTGCAGCTGCATAGAATTTATATATCTTGCATTTATGTCAGCTTCCTGTTGTAACGTGGACGTTAGTTAAAGCTGTTTCGCTCGAAAAATCTCCGACTGTCCACCTGCAAGAAATTATTCCGTCAAAAGTTTGAGGTGTTCCTGGTAGAGAATCTGGAGCAAGAGGTCCATACAAGGTTCCTGCAGTGCATGAAAATTGCGAAGATTTGCCGTCATATGCAGTGCTTGTATCTGCTTCAAGATCTCTAATAGTCCATTTGCAGAATCCTTCTGGAAGTTCAACTGACAGTATGAAATTAAATGGAGTTGATGCAGGACATGCCATTACTTCTGTTCCCTGTGGACAGGATATTGTTGCTGATGTTAATGAAATATGTACTGTATTGTCAGAAGTCTTTACAGTATAGTTTGTACATGAACCGACATAAGTTCCGCCTCCATCAGCAGCCGCTACGACTGCATAAATTTCAGCTCCTATAGGAACGTCATCTATTGTTACAGTTGCTGTACCGTCTTCTCCAAAATGAAAAGTATCGCTAAATGAATAGTCACCGCCTATTATAATAGAAAGAGTCGAAGCAGAACTGTATGAACCTGCACCTCATCCAAGAAAGCGTCCTTCAGGATTCTGAAATGAAAAACTTAAAGTCGTATCTGTACTGCTACTGCTGCTTCCAGCTCCTGCACAAGAAAAAAGCATGCAGGAAATAAAAAGCATTAACAGTTTGAACGAAGTTTTCGAAGTGTTATTATTCATAGGCATTACCTCTTTATATGAATAAGTACTATAATATCATTTTATTATTATATTTAAATTCATACAAGAAATTATTTTGTCAAATCCTAAAAAGCAGACTGTTAGCCTTTATTTTTTTCTTGAATCATCTTCATGCCTGTTACAGTGACGAAAGAAACTTTTGTTCCTAACTCGTCACTTATATCTATGCTGTACAGGCATGTCGTGCGTCCATCTTTTATTAGTGTGGATTCGGCAATCAGAGTGTTGCCTTTTGCCATGCCTGTAAAATTTATCTGACTTGAAACAGATACTGTGTGTACAGTGTTATAATTGGATGCAACGGCAAATGTATAGTCTGCAAGAGTAAATATTGCTCCTCCCATTACGCCGCCGTAGGCATTTTTGTGGGCATCTGTAATTTTAAGAGAGCATTTTGCATAATGGTCTCCTATTTCATCAATCTGTATGCCGGTAGTCTTAGAGGCATAGGTATCGCTGCCGAAAAACTCACGGGCCTTTTCCAAATCTTCTGCTGTACAACTCATAGTATGTTAAATCTCCTTAAGTTCTTCCTGGCTTGCCATATGTATTCCAGCCTTTTCAAGGACTTTTTCGGTTTCTGCAATGTCCGTACACCTGATAATCATGTATGCATTGCCAGATTTATGGCCGGTAAATCCGTACATATATTCAACATTACGGTTGTTATCTGCAAGAAGTTTCAATATTTTGTTGAGGCTTCCTGCTTCGTCAGGTATTTCCAGTGCTATTACAGGTGTTGCCTTTACAATGTATGCAGAACGCTCAAGGGCAGCCTGCACTTGGTCAGGATTGTCTACAATAATTCTTGCAATGCCAAAGTCACTTGTGTCTGCAATTGAAATTGTACGCATGCTGATTTTATGTTCAGCCAGTACTTTAGTAAGCTCAGAAAGGGCATTTTTTCTGTTTTCAATAAAAATCGATATTTGTTTTATAGTCATATTGTTTCCTCCTTGCTTAACTTTCTAGTCATGCAGCTTTCTCGTGTCAATTATGCGCTTAGCCTTTCCTTCTGAGCGCTCTATGCTCTTAGGAGCTACCAGAGTAACCTTTGCCTTTATCTGAAGCACTGTAAGCAAAGCATTTGACAGATCTCTTTCTTGCTTGTTTATTTCGGCAATAACATCGCTGAACTTTTCTGGAACCATTTCTACCTTAATTTCAAATGTGTCCGTATTATTTTCACGGCCTACAATAATCTGATAGTTTGGCGGATATCCGTTCTGCAGGAGGACTCCTTCAATCTGGCTTGGGAATACATTTACGCCACGGATGATGAGCATGTCATCTGTACGGCCCATTGGCTTTGACATTCTTACGAATGTTCTTCCACATGCGCATTGACCTCTGTTAAGGACTCCAATGTCTTTCGTGCGGAAGCGCATTAGGGGAAATGCTTTTTTTGTTATGGCTGTAAATACAAGTTCTCCCTTTTCTCCGTCAGGAAGTCTTTTTCCTGTTTCTGGATCTATAGTTTCTACTATGAAATGATCTTCGTTTACATGCATTCCTTTCTGTTCAGAGCACTCGTAGGCAACTCCAGGTCCCATGACTTCTGTAAGGCCGTATATGTCATAAGCCTTTATGCCTAGGGATTTTTCTATGTCTCGCCTCATTTCTTCTGTCCAAGGCTCTGCACCGAAAATGCCGGCCTTAAGGCAGATGTCTTTTGGCGTAAGGCCCATGTCCTTGAGCGTTTCTCCTAGATATGCAGCGTATGAAGGCGTACATGCAAGGACTGTAGACTTTAAGTCCTGCATAAATGTAATCTGTCTTTTTGTATTGCCGGAAGAAATTGGAATTACCTGCGCACCTAATTTTGTAGCGCCTCCATGTACTCCAAATCCACCTGTAAAAAGACCGTAACCGTAAGCAACCTGGACTATATCGTTTTCATCTGCTCCAATTGCAACAAGCTGGCGAGCGGTACATTCGTCCCAAATATCTAAGTCTTCTTTTGTATATCCAACTACAATCTGCTTGCCAGTTGTTCCTGAAGATGCATGGATGCGGACAACCTGACTCTGAGGAACTGCAAAAAGACCGTAAGGATATGTCTGGCGAAGGTCATCTTTACATGTAAACGGTATTTTATCTAAGTCTTCCAAGCCTTTTATGTCATCTGGGGTAACTCCAGCTTCCTGGCATCTTTTTCTGTAATACTCTACGTTTTCATATACATGCTTGAAATTTTCTGCAAGCCTCTTTCCCTGAAGCTCCCTTAATTCATCAAGAGGCATGCACTCTTTTTCTTTCTGAAAATATTTTAATGACATTTTATTCTCCTCTTCCCAATCTAAAGGCCTTTTTGTTTACTTCAAGGAATTGAGGCTTTACAAGCTTTTCAATTGCACTAAGCCATTTATCTTCTTCAAAATCCATATATCTAGAAAGACGTCCCATAAGTACTATATTTACAGCCTTTGACGTTCCAGCCTGCTCTGCGAGCGTAAGGCAGTCAAGGGCATCAACATTTATGCCTTTATCTTTCATAAGCTGCTCAAGATTTTCTGGATATTCTGCAGCGCCTGTAATTACAGGCATAGGATCTATTTTTTGTGTATTTACGACAATTTTACCGTCTTTCTTCAAATAATCCGCATAGCGTGCTGCTTCAAGCAGTTCAAATGAAACTATAAAGTCAGCCTCGCCTTTATCTACAATTGGAGAATATACTTTTTCTCCGTAGCGTACATAAGTTACTACAGAACCGCCCCTCTGGCTCATTCCATGAACTTCACTGACTTTTACATCGTATCCTGCATCGAGCAGGACCTGACCCAGAGTCTTAGAGGCAAGGAGTGCTCCCTGTCCGCCTACACCAACTATCAATATGTTCCTTACACTCATAGTGCTATAATGTTATCATATATAGAGGCATTTTTTCAAGGGAACATATAAGCAAAGAAAATTTTCCTAAATGCATAACGTGTGCTATACTTTAATCTACAAAAATAAAATTGAAGGAATAAAATGTATTTGTCTTATATTGTATATGCACTTTTTATTTTGCTTTTTATCTGGGGCGGCAAATTTGCCGGCTTCAGAAGCACCCAGTTTCATGAAGATTCATCGTCACTTTCTGTGTCAAAGTCTTTAAGGGGTATGGCGGCATTAGGAGTAATGCTCCACCATATTTCTCAGGAACAGACATTTCAGCAGGCCGGAGGAAATGGCAGGCCTGGAGTTATAAGTCTGTTTGTAAATATAGGATATCTTTTTGTTGCATTGTTTTTTTTCTGGTCTGGATTCGGCTTAATAAAAAGTCTCAATGCAAAAAGAGACTACCTTAAAGGATTTATGAAAAAGAGGGTAATAAAAATCCTTGTAATTCCATTTTATGTAAGTGTCCTTATTTATGCTGCTTTCCATTTAATTATAAGAACTAAAATGCCTGTTGCACAATGGATTGCCAATTTTACGGGGCTTACCCTCATGAATGACTATGCCTGGTATCCAATTGTTGCAGGAATCCTTTATACAGTCTTTTATTTATTGTTTAAGAACGTAAAGTCCAGAAAAGTCTGCTTTGCTGCAATTGCCTTGATAATCCTTTTTCAAGGACTGTTTTTCTGTGTAAGCGGCCATTTTGCATGGTGGGCAGGGGATAATAATTGGTGGCTTTCCGGATCTGGATGGGCAAAGTCCAAGTGGTGGATGGCATTTAAAATATTCTGGTTCTCTGGTGAGTGGTGGGTAAATTCAACGCCTGCTTTCTTTATAGGTCTTTTGTTTGCCAGTTTTGAAGATGGCATTGTGTCATGGCTTAAGAAAAATTACTGGCCTAAGCTTTTTATTCTTGTTGTTCTGACAGTGCTGCTTTCAAAGCTTTCCATGTTCGGTCAGGAGCACTTCGGGTATTGGACGGAATTCAGCGGAAAAGGCCCTGGCATTGTAAACAAGCTGATGACTTATATAATGCAGGTCCCCCAGTCAATGATTTTTGTCATTCTTATATATGCAGTCATGCTTAAATATCATGCCTCAAACCCTGTTACAAGCTTTTTAGGAAATATTTCTTTGGAAACTTATATGATGAATCTTATAGCGATAACGTCTTTCCGGTTCCTTATATACAATAAGGTGCCTGGAGGAACCATGATTCCTGTTTACAGAACTGCAAATTGGAATCTTGCCCTTTATGTAGTAGCAGTTATAGTCTCTTCTGTAATTCTTGCACTTATATACAGGCAGCTTAATTCTCTTGTTCAGAAAAAGGTCTTTAGATTATAGTCGATTTCAATATAATATATGGAAATTCTTATTTATTATCCTTGTATTTATCGACTCTAGATGTTAAAATTTTGCTATGGATATGAATGCTGACAACCTTAAGGCTATTATTAATGCAATTCCCGGTAATGTGTTTTTTAAAGATGACCAGTGCAGGTATCTTTATGTAAGCCATTTATGCTCTATGCTGAATACAGCAGGGCGCGGCGACTTTACTATCATTGGAAAAACAGACCTTGAAGTTCAGGTTCAGAAAGAACTGGGGGAGCAATACTATAAGGAAGACTGCGAATTGCTTAAGTCCGGTGGGGAACTGGAGTATGTCAGCCAGATGCAGTTCGGGGAAAATTTATATTACTATAAGATCCAGAAGAGGGCAGTCCATGGATCTGGAGGTTCTGTGATAGGAATTGTAGGTGTTGTCACAGACATAACGCAAGAAACTGTCCTTAGACAAAAACTTGAATATCTTAGCAGTACTGATACTCTTACAGGATTAAAAAACAGGGCAAGCCTTGCTTTGTGGCTTTCACAGCCAATTACCAGTGAAAGCATTCCTCTTTCTATTATATCAGCAGATTTTGACAATCTTAAGCTTCTTAACGATAATTATGGACATGCGGCAGGCGATACATATCTTAAGACGGGAACAAAGCTTATAAGCGATCTCCTTCCAAATGGTGCATGCATGTATCGTATGGGAGGAGATGAATTCCTTATTACGCTTCCTGCCTGTAAAGAAAAAGATTGCAGTGTCCTTATTGAAAAAATAAGTGAATCTTTTAAGTCAAGTTCCATAGAGTCTGTTCCGCTTAGCATATCGCTGGGAATGGTAACCCTTAATAGTGTAGATCAAAATCTTACAGAAGCCATACATGAAGCGGATGCTCGTATGTATGAGCAGAAAAGAATTCATCATTCCCGAAAATAGAATTTTTTTTAATTAATAAATATTTTAAATCAGTTTCACAACATACATAAAATCAGTATAATCTGTAGCATTATGTGTATAACAGTTGCAAAGCAGTTGCTGATAATGCTCATTATCTGTGTACTTGCATTCCTCTTTTCTAAGAGAAACAAATTTGGAGACAAAGAGTCTCAGTTTGTAAGCCGTCTTTTGCTTTATTTTGTAAATCCATGCCTTATTTTTAATGCCTTTAATTTTTCCTTTAGCATGGAAAAACTTCAGCAGTTAGGATTTGTAATAGCAATAAGCTTTATTGTTCATCTATTATTTACTGCCGTAGTCATGGTTTTTCTGCGTGATGATGTGGAACGGTTAGGGATAATATTTACAAACAGCGGCTTTATTGGAATACCTCTTATAAGAGGCGTATTTGGCCAGAGCGGGGTATTCTACCTTATGGGATATCTTGCAGTATTTAACATTTATCTTTGGACTTTCGGAGAATACAGGATGTCGCATCGCTTTAGCCTGAAAAAGATAGTTACGAATCCTAACGTAATTGCCGTAACTGCAGGAATTGTCCTTTTCTGCCTTCCCTTTAAGCTTCCTGAAGTTATAGCAGCGCCTTTAGGTTATATAAGCGACCTGAATACGGCTCTTTCTATGATACTCCTTGGAATGCTGTTCGCCAGCTATAAAAATGAAAGCGGATCTTCTTATGCATCAGGTGTAATAAAGGTTTCTGTTATGAGGCTGGTTGTCTGTTCCGTTGTAACGGTTGCGCTTGTGTTCCTTGTATGGAAAGTCTTTTATTCTGTTCCTGACATGAGGGAGATGCTTTTTGTCGTCCTTATTGCAAGTCTGTGTCCTATAGGCATGAGCGTTTCATCTTTTGCCTGCATATTTGGCAGGGATGCATCGTATGCAGGGCTTATGGTTACTGCAACTTCTATGGGCTGTGTAATAACAATACCTGTATTTGTAAAAGTTGCAGAACTCCTTATTCCGGCGCTGTAATTTTTCCACCGTACAGGACTTTAGGATATACTGTCAGCTTCAGTTTCTTTTCGAGCGCTGCATATCTGTTCATTTCACGTTCGTCGCCTATGACGCAGTTTATGCCTGTTTTACCAGCACGCCCTGTACGACCAGCTCTGTGAATGAAGAAGTCTTCAGATTCCGGTAAATCCATTTGCACTACATGAGTTATTCCCTGTATGTCCAGTCCTCTTGATGCTAGGTCAGTTGTTACAAGGACTGAAACTTTACCGGATTTGAACTGGTCAAAGGCAGACTTTCTGCTTTTCTTGTCTACCTTTGCACTCAGGCCTGCACAGTTTATTTTTTTCCATTGGAGTTTTGAAACTATATTATTTATCTGATCTGACTTACTTGTAAAAACGATAAGCTTTTCAGGCTTTTCAGCATTAATGAATGCCCTTAGGGTATCTATCTTGTCCCTGCGCTCTGCATAAATAGCCCAGTGCGTAATCCTTTTTCTAAGAATGTCTTCTGCCGGCAGTTCTACAAGCTGTATGTCATCTTTTTCACGGGATTTTAACAGAATCTTTTTTGTATAGCTGCTTACAGTTGCTGAGTTTCCTATGAGCTGAATGTTTTTGGGAAGTCTTTCAATAAGGCCTTCCGTTGCATCTCTAAGTTCGGGGCTTAAAAGCCTGTCTGCTTCATCAAGGACCAGTGCTTCAATTCCATCTGTCTTGAGTTTTTTCAGGTGAATTAATTCTAAAATTCTTGCGGATCCGCCTATGACAATGGCAGGCTTTTCCTTTAGGGCTTCTATCTGCCGGCTAAGTGGAGCGCCTCCAATCAGTAACGTACATTTTAAGTCGCTTATCATTTTTATTTGATTTCTAATTTGCGATGCAAGTTCCAGAGTAGGTGAAACTATCAGAAAGTTTATATGCCTGTCTTTATTTTCTTTATTTGAGAATTTCTGTATCAAAGGCAAAAGATAGGCAAATGTCTTTCCTGTTCCGGTTTCACTTTGAAACAGCAAGTGTTGGCCTTCTGAAATCAAGGGAATGACCTTTTCTTGTACTGCTGTCGGTTCTGTAATGTTTATGGCGGAAAGTCTGTCCTGAAGAGACTGTTCAATGCCTAACTGTGTAAAATTTGTTGTCATGAACATACTATAGCACATTTCCAGTATTTTATGATATACTTCTAATACCATGAAAGTTGGAATAGATACTTTTGGCTGCGATAATGGCCGTTCTGGATTAGGAGCTTATCTTATGTCCTTAGTGCCTTCACTCCCTATTGATAAAGGCATTGAGTTTGAATTATTTGGTCCTGAAATTGACAGGTACACATATAATGGAGATAAGAGCTTTAATTTTTCTAGTGTAAAAGTTCCTGACAGCCTTGCTCTTGAGCGTCTATGGCACGCATTTAAGGTAAATTCATTTGGAAAGAAAATGAATTATGATATTATTCTATATCCTGCCGGTTCTAGAATTTTGCCCGTAAATTTTAAAATAAAAAGCGTTGCTGTCATTAATGACATTGTCAGCAATTTATTTAAAAATATTGATGACAGCTGGTATAGAAGAAGAATTAGGAAAGGCCTTTGTAAAGTTGACTGCATTATAGCTGTAAGTGAATATATACGAAAAGACTTGGAAGCTTCAGGCATAACATGCAGCAACATTCAGGTAATTCATAATGGCATTGACCATAGTCGCTTTTACCCAGGAAATTCTATAGAAACTGATAGCCGGACTGTTGACATAAAGCCGTTTGCAATAAAAAAGCCTTACCTAATTTATGCCAGCAGGCTTGCTGACGATAAAAAGAAACATATTGAACTTATACGTGCATTTACTCTTTTTAAGCAGAGAACACATCTTCCTCACAGGCTGGTCCTTGCAGGCAGTGAAGGGTCTTATGGTTCTGTCGTACATAAGGAAGCCGGAGCGTCAAGTGCTTCAAGTGATATTTTTATTACTGGATATTTTCCTCATAATTATTTTCCAGAACTCTATCATAATGCAGATGCATGCATTTTTCCGTCAGTTACAGAAGGAGTAGGGTTGTCTGTAATGGAGTCCATGGCCTGTGGATTGCCTGTTGCATGTTCTTCATCTGGCGCTTTAAGGGAAATTGCAGGAGATAATGCATTGTATTTTGACAGTGATAATATAGAAGACTTTGCTTCTGCAATTGAACGTATTGTTACAGATACAGAACTGAGAACTAGGCTGAGTGAAGGCGGCATTGCTTTTGCAAAGAAATTTTCATGGCAGCAAACCGCAGAAAAGACTGTTGAACTTTTAAAGTCTGTTTATGAAAAATAAGCATTTCATTTAGTATTTGCATATAAATAAAATGGCCC
>JAILPY010000208.1 GCA_024699235.1 Treponema sp.
TTTTTTTTCTCTCCTAAAGAAATTTTTTCTCTCTTAAAGAAATTTTTTTCTGCCGGAATAATATTTTTATTCTTCCATACGGTTTAATCTACAAAAATAATAATGACGCATATTTTCTCACAGAATGGTTCTTATAATTGACACTCATGCTATAAATATGTAAAATTTATTTAATATGGTATCAATAGCAATAGGACTGCTCATACCTTTTATAGGTACATCGCTTGGTGCTGCATGCGTTTTTTTCATGAACAGGGAAATGAATGACAGCTTGAACAGGTTTCTTATGGGATTTGCTGCAGGCATAATGATTGCAGCATCAGTGTGGTCATTGCTCATTCCAAGCATGGAAATGGCTTCATCTTTAGGCCGCATTTCATTTCTTCCTGCCTTAATAGGATTCCTTTTAGGAGTAGCATTTCTTTTACTTTTAGACAATGTAATACCGCACCTTCATGCCCTTGCAAAAAAGCCAGAAGGCCCTCACACAAAATTATCGCGGACTGCCATGCTTGTTTTTGCAGTCACCCTTCATAACATACCTGAAGGAATGGCTGTAGGAGTTGTACTTGCGGGAATGATAAGCCAGAATTCGCTAGTAACGCTAGGTTCTGCCATTGCCCTTGCCGTAGGAATTGCAATTCAAAATTTTCCAGAAGGCGCAATCATTTCAATGCCGCTCAGGACAGAAGGCAACTCTAAGATAAAGTCATTTTCTTATGGAATTCTTTCTGGCATTGTAGAACCTGTAGCAGGACTTATAACCCTTATATTAACAAGCACAATACTGACATTTCTTCCTTACATTCTGTCATTTGCAGCTGGTGCAATGGTATATGTAGTAGTCGAAGAACTTTTACCGGAAGCAACCAGCGATGAAAAGACAAATATATGTACCATAGGCTTTGCAATAGGATTTGCACTAATGATGGTACTTGATGTAGTATTAGGTTAATTTTATTTTTTTACAGCTTCAATTTCCTTGAGTTTTGCATAGAATTCAGGGAACTGCTTTTCTAAAATTACAGGCTTTCCTTCAGGGTCCAAAAAGCAGTGGGAACTTTCAGCAGTACATACTGTATCGTCTCCGCATTTCATTGTATAGCAGAGAGTTAATTTTACAGCAGAACATTTTGCAACGCTTACGCTTATAGAAAGTACATTTGGAAAAGTTGTCGTTTTTTTATAATTACAAGTAACGCTTACTACTGGTGAAATTATTCCTATTTCTTCCATCTTGTCATATCCCCATCCAAGCTGGTCCATAAAGTCAAGGCGCGCTTCTTCCATAAAGCGTATGTAATTTGAATGATGGGTTATGCTCATTTTATCTGTTTCATAATAATTAATTTTGTGAATATACGGTTTCATATCATCTTCCTCAATATAAATAATATAACGTCCAGCAATAAATATGGCAAGATTTTATTTTATCTGCTATAATCCTGTAATTCTTTCATACTATGAAAAATACACTTTCTGACCTGCTTCAAAGCAAAAAACAAATTACGCTTTCACAACAGCTTTCCTTTGTCTGGAAACTTAGCATTCCTGCAATTCTTGCACAGCTTTCTTCTATATTAATGCAGTATATTGATGCCGCAATGGTCGGTAACCTAGGAGCGGAAGCATCAGCTTCAATAGGCATAGTATCAACTTCGATGTGGCTTATCTACGGCATTGGATATTCAGTTGGAACAGGCTTTTCAGTACAGGTTGCACAGGCAGTAGGTGCTGGCGACATATACAGGACAAAGCAGACGGTAAGGGAAGCCCTTATTTTTATGCTTATTTTTTCAGTAATTACTGGAAGCATTGCCCTTATAATAAGTCCATGGCTTCCTGTCTGGTTAGGAGCAAGCAAAGCTATACAGCAAAATGCTTCTGATTACTTTAGAATTTTTGCATTGTCCCAGCCAGCCGTAATGCTATGTTCAGTAACGGGAGCCATGCTTGAATGCAGCGGCAATATGAAAGTTCCAAGCATACTTAATGCTTCAAAATGCATTCTAGACGTTTTATTCAATGCTATATTTATTTTTCCTTCACGCTACATTCAAGCCGGATCGTATAATATTTTATTGCCAGGATTTGGGCTTGAAGTAAAGGGAGCAGCCATAGGAACTGCTTTATCACAAATAGTTATATGCATCTGCATGATGCTTGCTGCTTTACGGTATTCGCCGCATTTAAAATTAACAGGGATGGGTTCCTGGAAGCTTACAAAAAAATGCATGAATACAGTCCGAAAAATATCGCTGCCAATGACATTTGAGCAGATTGCCCTGTGCGGAGCCCAGATAGCAATGACAAGCATTGTAGCCCCTTTGGGAACAGTCTCTCTTGCAGCAGATTCATTTGGAGTTACTGCCGAATCATTATGCTACATGCCAGGATACGGCATTCAGAGCGCTGCAACGACATTAGTAGGCCAAAGCATAGGCGCCGGAAAAGAAAGGGAATCAAAGCGTTTTGCATGGCTGACAGTTACATGCGGAATGGTTGTAATGGCCATGTCTGCAATAATCATGTACGCAGCATGCCCAGCAGTTTTCCACTTTTTAACGCCTGACAACAGGGTACAGGAACTAGGAATAAAAGTATTGCGCATAGAAATGCTTGCAGAACCTTTATTCGGTGCATCTATAGTTGCATCAGGAGCATTAAGGGGCATTGGAGACACCCTCGTTCCAGGCATTATGACTTTAGTAAGCATCTGGGGAGTCCGCCTGACACTTGGAAAGATTCTTTCTTCAAGGCTGGGACTTACAGGAGTATGGATTGCTATGTGTGCAGAACTAAGCTTTAGAGGAATGCTAATGCTAATAAGACTGTCAGCAAGCCCTCATTTTAAATTAAATAAGCCTTCAGGAAAATAAAAAGCCTACAGACAAAAAGAGTAAGCCTTATAAAGCATAATCTTTCCATCCATAGGCAAAACGCACCCTAAGTTAATTCTGCTTAATTTTTATATATTAAGCAGTTTCTCCAAGCTTCTTGCATTCTGCAAGAGTATCAGCATCAGGCTCAAGATGACCTTTCAGGCCTTCTCCATTTACAACTGTTGCTCCAGAACTAGAAATTCTGTCTGCCCAATCGCGAAGCCACTGACCGTCACCCCAGTCATAAGAACCGAATACAGCAACTTTTTTGCCGCTTAATCCGCCTTCAATCTTTGCAAAGAAATCTTCTACAGAATCTTCGAGAACTTCATCTCCCATTGCAGGACTGCCAAGAATAAGAACGTCACATGCAAGAACATCTGCTGCATCAGCTTCATCAGCTTTTGCAAAAAGAAGTTCTGCACCAGAAGCCTTTACGCCTTCTGCAACGGCATTTGCCATAGCCTCAGTGTTTCCTGTAGTACTTGCATAAACAACAGCCTTTTTCATACAATATTTCCTCCATTAGAAATAGCTTTATAATTTTTACTGATATACGAAAATTCAATTCCCATATTAAAATAACGGCTGCATGTCAATGAACACTGCCTGTACAGCATCATCTTACGCCTGGCATCTTCAACATTACCGTACACCTGCCACATTCCAGAATACTTGCTGGAACGCCCCCCATCCTTTTCAAATGAAACGACATCTTCCAAGGGATAGCCTAAAAATAACCCGACCTCATGAGGAAAAGACATCTGACCAGACATGCGGGCCAGCAGTTCCTGCACCAATGCGTCCAGCCCTTTAGCAATAGGATATTTTTTTCCCATCAAGTAAAGGATCTGCTCTTTGCCGCATAAAGCCTTATAAAGAAGCCTTTCATCATAAATAAACAGAAGTACGTTTGAAGAAGATCGAATTACAGGGATTATTTTTTTTCCGAGGGATGAAAGCCGACAATTCCATTCCAGTATTTTTTCTGCTGAAAACTGATTCGATTTTACTGATAACAGATTTGCACTTTTTAAGCCACACAGAGCAGGAGCACCAAAATATACAATCATTTGTTCAAAACTCATATAATCCTGCCAAATAAAAAAAAGCAAAGGTATGCTAATATTTTTTGTGGCTGTGTAAGGAGAATACCCACATACCTTTGCTTTATATTCAATCTCAGTGTAATCAAAGTTAGTTTTATCTAACTAGCTTACAAAGTTACTATACGCTAACCATAAAAAAGTGTCAATAGAATTTTTGATTTTTTTTTAAATATTTCATAATCCAAATTGACTTGACAAACATAACAGTGTTATATACACTAACTAAAAAAAGTTAGCTATAGATAATGGAAAGCATCACAATGATTTCTAATACCATAAGCATAAGGAATCTCTCGATTCTTTAAATTTTGATTTAAATAAGGAGAAAATATGGCACAAAAACAAAAATCGCCTCTTGCCAGACTTCTTAAATTTGCAGGCAAGTACAAACCTCTTACTTTTATAGGACTGTTTCTTTCCGGCGTATCGCAAGTTTGCAGTATGGTTCCATACATTTGCATCTGGCTTGTAATGCGGGACCTAATTGCAGCAGCACCGAATTTTACAAAAGCACAGAGCATTGCAAGATACGGATGGGCAGCATTCTTTTTTGCTACTGGAGGAATATTAATTTACTTTGCAGCACTCATGTGCACGCATCTCGCTGCATTCAAGACAGCTTCGAACATAAGAAAGCAGGGAATGGCTCACCTTATGAAGACTTCCCTTGGATTCTTTGACTCAAACGGATCTGGACTTCTAAGGAACCGTCTGGACGGAGCCGCAAGCGAAACAGAGACGCTTCTTGCCCATAACCTTGCAGACATAGTGGGCACAATAACAATGTTCATTTCAATGTTAATACTAATGTTTATGTTTGACTGGAGAATGGGCTCTGCATGCCTGCTGGCAGCAGTCATATCAATTGCCATGCTTTTTGTAATGATGGGCGGTAAAAACGCCAAGCTTATGATGGATTATCAAAGTTCGCTAGATTTCATGGCAAAAGCGGGAACAGAATACGTACGCGGAATTCCTGTAGTAAAAGTATTCCAGCAGACAGTATATTCTTTTAAGGTTTTTAAGGAAGCAATCGAAAACTACAGCAAAAAGGCAGAGCAGTATACTGATGGAGTGTGCCGCATGCCTCAGTCTGTAAACTTAACTGTAACAGAAGGGGCCTTTATCTTTCTAGTTCCAGTTGTTCTACTGCTGGCTCCCTCCGCACTTGCAGGCGGAAGCTTTGCTTCTTTTATAACAGATTTTGCATTCTATGCAGTATTCAGTGCAATCATATCAACAGCACTGGCTAAAATCATGTTTGCTTCAAGCGGAATGATGCTCGCTAACACTGCATTAAAAAGGATTGACACTGTCATGAATGCCCCTATTCTGTCACAGTGCGATAATCCTAAAGAACCTGACGGAAATGACATAGAGTTCAAAAATGTAATTTTTAAGTATGAAGGAACAGAGCGCCCTGCCCTTTCAGACGTTTCATTTAAAGTAGAAAAAGGACAGACTGTAGCACTTGTAGGACCTTCTGGCGGAGGAAAGACAACAGCAGCAAGCCTTATCCCTCGCTTTTGGGACGTTACAAGCGGAGAAATAAAAATTGGAGGAGTAAACGTAAAAGAGATTTCACAGAAGGTATTGATGGAAAAAATATCTTTTGTATTCCAGAATTCCCGCCTGTTTAAAACCTCTATAATAGAAAACGTTCGTGCAGCAAAGCCTTCAGCAACAAAAGAAGAAGTCATGCAGGCCTTAAAAGAGGCTCAGTGCCTGGACATTATAGAAAAACTTCCAGAAGGAATAGACACACAGATAGGAAGCAAAGGAACCTACCTTTCAGGAGGAGAACAGCAGAGGATAGCCCTTGCACGGGCAATTTTAAAAGATGCGCCGATAGTAGTCCTTGATGAAGCAACAGCATTTGCTGATCCAGAAAATGAAAAGTTAATCCACGAGGCCCTAAAAAAGCTTACAAAAGGAAAAACTGTCATCATGATAGCTCACCGCCTTTCAACCGTAGTCGGAGCAAATAAAATCATAGTCCTTTCAGACGGAAAAGTCACTGAAGAAGGCACTCACGAAACACTCAAAAATGCTGGCGGCCTATACGCAAAAATGTGGGCAGACTATAACACTGCGGCAGAATGGAAGATTGGAAAAGGAGGTAAAGAATAATGTTTGGAGAAAATTTTAAAAGAAAATACGCTCTTTCTGACAAAGGCATTTCAAATACTAAAAAAGGAACGTTCTGGACTGTAATAGTAAATCTTGTAGTCATGGGAGGCATGGGAATTCTTTATCTGCTTATGGAACGTCTTATGCTGACGCATACAGATGGCGCCACACTGCCAAAAGCTGTATTTTTCCTGACAGCAGTTGCAGTTTTTGTACTGCTTTCAATCATAACCCATTTGCAGCAATACCGTGCAACCTATGGCCTTGTCTATGGTGAAATAAAGGACATGAGAATCAGCATTGCAGAACGCCTTCGAAAGCTTCCCCTCAGTTTTTTTGGAAAACGCGATTTAGCAGACTTGACAGAAACTATCTTGAGTGATGTAAACAGGATGGAACATGTCTGGTCTCATGTATTAGGATACCTTCACGGCTCATATATTTCTACAGCAATAATAGCAGTAATGCTTGGAATATACGACTGGAGACTTATGCTTGCATGCTTGTGGGGGGTACCGGTAGCATTTACACTTTTGTTCGGAAGCAGAAAAATTGCAGAGAAAAATGCAGCAGCATCAAAGGCCGCTGCACTTATTTCTTCTGACGGAATGCAGGAAACTATTGAAAATATAAGGGAAATTCATGCTACAAATCAGGAAGAAAGATATCTTTCTGAACTGTATAAAAAAATTGATTTTCATGAAAAGTCTTTGATACATGGAGAACTTTCCACCGGAATTTTTGTAAATGCAGCAAGCGTAATAATGAGGCTTGGAGTTGCTACGACAATTCTTACGGGAGCAAGCCTTATTCTTTCAGGAGACATAACTTTTATGACTCTTTTCATGTTTCTTCTTGTAATTACCAGAGTGTATGCTCCATTCGACCAGAGCCTTGCATTGATTGCAGAAGTATTTTTATCAGAAGTATCTGCAGAACGCCTTATGGAAATTCACGACAGGGACATTGCAACAGGAACAAACGAATTTAATCCAAAAGGACATGACATTACATTCGAAAATGTTTCATTTGCTTACGATAATGCAAAAGTTCTTGACGGAGTCAGCTTTACTGCAAAAGAAGGTGAAATTACCGCTCTTGTAGGTCCGAGCGGAAGCGGAAAAAGCACATGCGCAAAGCTTGCAGCCAGGCTATGGGACATAACCGGCGGAAAAATTACAGTAGGAGGAACTGACATTTCTGCAGTAGACCCAGAAACTCTCCTGACTGACTATTCAATGGTATTCCAAGATGTAGTGCTTTTTGATGACACTGTAATGGAAAACATAAGGCTGGGAAAGCACGGCGCTACGGACGAAGAAGTTATTGCAGCGGCAAAGGCTGCTAACTGCGATGAATTTGTTCAAAAGCTTCCTGACGGATATATGACAAGAATCGGAGAAAACGGCGCAAAGCTTTCTGGAGGCGAACGGCAGAGAATTTCTATTGCCCGTGCACTTCTCAAGAATGCTCCTATCCTTCTTTTGGATGAAGCAACAGCATCTCTTGACGTTGAAAATGAAACAAAAGTTCAGAGCGCACTTTCTCGCCTTTTGGCAGGAAAGACCGTACTTGTAATTGCACACCGAATGCGTACAGTAGAGGCTGCCGATAAAATCGTAGTATTAAAAGATGGCAAAGTTGCAGAAGAAGGATCGCCTAAAGCCTTAAAAAATAAAGAAGGCTCACTTTTTGCACGAATGCACGACCTGCAGACACAAGAATCTAAATGGAGCGTATAAGGAGAACATGAAATGAAAAAATCTGTATGGGACATCTTTGCTCCAGTCTACGAACTGGCAATGAAATCTCAAGAAAACATTTACAATTATCTTTACGAAAACATTTCTTCAGTTTCAAAAGATAAAACAGTACTTGAACTTGCCACAGGCCCTGGAATGATTGCAAAACACATTGCCCAATCTGCAAAAATAGTTGTCGCTACAGATTTTGCTCCAAATATGATTGAAACTGCAAAAAAAGGTTATGTTCCTGAAAACGTCACTTTTAAAGTTGCAAATGCCGAAAAACTTATATTTGCAGACGATTCATTCGATGTTGTCATTATTGCAAACGCCCTTCACGTAATGCCGAATCCGCATAAAGCATTGGCAGAAATATCCAGAGTCCTAAAAGAGGACGGCATTTTAATTGCACCAAACTTTATAGAAAGGGAAAGCAGGAAGAAAAATTTATGGCAAAAAATCCTTTCTCTTGCCGGCATAAAATTTAATCATGAATGGACTGCCGATGAGTATAAAGCTTTTCTGAAGGAAAACGGATGGAATATCACAAAGAGCGACATTATCAAAGGAAGGATAGATTTGCTTTATGCAGAATGCATAAGGCAATCAAAAGGCTGATTCCTTTTTTTCTTACAAAAAAGGCAGTAATGCTTGTAAGTATAAGAATTCCGCTATATAATTCATTTAATGCAGTTTTTTCCCTCAGATCATGAAAACATTTCAATAGCTCCTCTTATGCCGCCTGATGTAATTTCTCGCATAAGGGTTCTGACAGAAAAAGATAAGTTTTCGGGGACATTTCTAGTAAACATGTTTACAATGCAATACATCCTGCATTTTCCGCTTAAATTTAAGCTTCTTATAGATCCTGTCATAACAGGATATTTTTCTAATGATAAAAAAAATATCGTTCTAGACTACAATCTCTCAAAGGCTGGGCGCATAAGGATGACGGCACTAACGCTAATCCTTCCTTTTATAATCCTCCTGGCATACATTCACCTTACTTCAGCCGCATTTTCAACAATTTCAATTTACGCAGTCTTCTATGCCCTATGCGCTCTTTTTATATATTTTTTAAATGTGCTTATTTTTAAATTGAAAACAAAACACATTCACCGAAAGATTTTTATCCAAGTTCTTTATTAAAAATGCTTGTCAATAATTTTCAAGTATGCTATTATCACTTCTGTTAGTAATATCTAACTATTATTACTTAGGAGATATAGCAATGGCTACAAGAAGAGGTCCTCGTTTTAAAGAATGTAGAAGACTTGGAGTCAACGCCTGCGGACATCCGAAGGCTTTAAAGAGACTTGACTCCCCTGCTTTCAAGAAAACCCACAAAGTTTCTGAATATGGAAAGCAGCTTATTGAAAAACAAAAGATAAAGGCGTATTACGGCATCATGGAACGCCAGCTTCAGCGCTATTTTGACATGGCATCTAAAGCAGAAGGCAAGACTGGTGAAGCCCTTATCACAACTCTTGAATGTAGGCTGGACAATCTTGTTTATAGGCTGGGTTTTGCAAACTCAATCCGTATGGCACGCCAGATGGTAACCCACGGTCACCTTACCGTAGACGGAAAGAAAATAACAATTCCATCTCATCATATAAAGGTTAATCAGTTAATAAGCCTTAGAGAAAAATCAAGGAAGAATGAGCAGTTTAAGAAATGTTTCTTTAGTACAAATTCAAAGCCTATTCCTTATCTGCAAAAGAATGAAGACGATTTTTCTGGAAAACTTATTTCTATTCCACAAAGAAATGAGATTCCTGTAGAAATTAATGACCAGATGGTTGTTGAATTCTATTCTAAATAAAAGATAAAAAGAGAGCTTTTCATGGAATCAGGAAAATGTTTTACATCAAGCAGAGACACTCTGCTGCGTTATGATTATGTTGCGAACTTCTTGAATTTAAATAAAGCAGACCGTGACATAGACATGAGATTATTGAATGATGCATTTCAAGACATAATTTACTTTATAGGAAGGGACTTGGAATTTTCTGAATATTCAGAAACAAAGAAGGTTTCAAATAAAAAACTTGTCCTTGACGTCTTTCCTGTGACAGAAATTATCAGCCTGACAGCATCATCTGATAATGCAGAACGTCTCATAGATAAAAGTGAATATGATTTTGATTCCGTGAAAAACACTGTCATCTTTAAGAATGAATCGCTAAACGGCAAGAAAATAACCGTTTCCTACATTGCAGGCTTTAATGCAGATTCTCTTCCAGAAGACATAAAGGAAGCAGGATTGGCACTGTTCAGCAAAAAGCACAGCATGTATAAAAAAGCTGCTGATTATGCAATCGGAGATGACATGGAAGATGTCATTGAACAGAAAATAGAAAACGGAACTCTTGACTATGATGTTTTTTTCGACAAATTTTCAGAAATTCCATACGAAGTGGAAGTTATGCTGAATAAATATAGAGTTGATTAATATAGGGGGCATTTTATGAAAGCATGTAATATTGCAAATGTTATCGGAAGAGAAATTATTGACTCTCGCGGAAATCCTACTGTAGAAGTAGATGTAATCCTTGAAAATGGAGTAATGGGACGCGCTGCAGTGCCATCAGGAGCTTCAACAGGAGAAAATGAAGCACTTGAACTCCGTGACGGCGATAAAAAGAGATACGGCGGAAAGGGAGTCCTTAAAGCCGTAGAAAACGTAAATAAGGTAATAGCTCCAGCCCTTAAAGGCGACAACGTATTTGAACAGCGCGCTATTGATATGAAAATGCTGGCACTTGACGGAACTCCAACAAAGAGCAAATTGGGTGCAAATGCAATTCTTGGAGTTTCTCTTGCTACAGCACAGGCTGCTGCAAAAGCCCTTGACATTCCTCTTTACCGTTACATCGGCGGAGCAAATGCACACGTTCTTCCTGTACCTATGATGAACATCATCAACGGAGGCGCTCACTCTGATGCTCCTATAGCATTCCAGGAATTCATGATCCGTCCAGTAGGAGCAAAGACAGAAAAAGAAGCAATCCGTATGGGTGCAGAAGTTTTCCACGCTCTTGCAAAACTCTTAAAGGGAAGAGGCCTTTCAACAGCTGTAGGTGATGAAGGCGGCTTTGCACCAAAGTTCAACGGCATTAACGATGCACTTGATTCAATCGTTCAGGCAATTAAAGATGCAGGTTATAAGCCAGGGGATGACGTAAAGATTGCAATGGACTGTGCAGCATCAGAATTCTCTGTAGAAAAAGACGGAAAGTTCTATTACAACTACAAGCAGCTTTCTAACGGCGCTCAGAAAGATCCAAACGGTAAGGAACTTTCTGATGACGAACAGATTGCATACCTTGAAGAACTTATTACAAAATATCCAATTGATTCTATTGAAGACGGTCTTGATGAAAATGACTGGGAAGGATGGAAAAAGCTTACAGCAAAAATCGGTGACCGCTGTCAGCTCGTTGGCGATGACCTTTTTGTAACAAACGTAAAGTTCCTTGAAAAGGGAATCAAGCTGGGAGCTGGAAACTCTATCCTCATCAAGGTAAATCAGATTGGATCTTTAACAGAAACTCTCGAAGCTATTGAAATGGCTCACCGTCATGGCTACACAACAGTAACAAGCCATCGTTCAGGAGAAACAGAAGATACAACTATTGCAGACATTGCAGTTGCTACAAATTCTGGTCAGATTAAGACTGGCTCTATGAGCCGCACAGACCGTATGGCAAAGTATAACCAGCTTATCCGCATAGAAGAAGAACTTGGAGATGCTGCTGTATACGGATACAAGAAACTTCGTTAATTAATGCATACTGCGAACTTAAAGCCTGTACGGCTTTAAGTTCGTTAGCTGGCATATAAAAAAATCTGTCAGATTTTTTTATATGCTAACTAGGTTTACCTCGAGCCTATGTAGTAAATAGAGTTGGCCGGTCTTTAAAAGAGTTTGCTTTGAAGACCGGTTTTTATATTTACATAAATTCCGTTAGCATAAAATATATTTTTTTTATGAGTAACAATCTTGGTTTTAACGGTATAATTTTGTATTGTGTTTTTTAAATTCATGCTGTATGATTACTACATCAAATCAATATAAAGGAGCTAGAATATGTCGATTGATTGTAAACAGTTATTGATTGGTGGTCTTATTGGTGGTGCTTTAGTAGCATTTGCACAGACTCAGACATTCCGCAAGGGATGTGCAAAAGTAGTTGCAGCAGGATTGCAGCTTAAGGATGATGCTTCAGAGTTTGTAGAATCTGTAAAAGAAGATGCAGAAGATGTTTCTGCAGAATCAAAGCAGAAAAAAGCAAAGGCATAATCTTAAGGTTAAAGCACATGGATTTTTACGTAAAGCATTCCCTGCCGGGACGTATCCGAATACGGTACGATAAACAGAATATCACCTCACGTCAGGCTACTCTCGCGCAGAGTTTGCTTTCCGTACAGGAAGGAATGACTAAGGTAACAGTAAATTTAACGACAGGTTCATTCTTAATTTATTATGACACTGGCATTCTTTCCGAAAAGAAAATCAAAGCATTCTTCATGGCTCTTTCAGATAAATATCTGAAAGACGAAGAAATGCTTAATTCAGTGGAACTGCCTCAAAAACAGCAGAACCTGATTGAAACGCTGGCTGTCATGACAGCCGGTCATTATTTAAAGCAATTCCTCCCCTTACCTTTAAGGATTGTTCTTAGGATATTTAATCTTAGTCCCCGAATCATTAAGGGATTAAAATGCATTGGAAGCGGACAGGTTTTTAAAGCCGATGTCCTTGACGCAACAGCCATTACAATGGCTATGATAACAGGCGACGTAAAGACTGCATCCAATATAAATTTTCTTTTGAACATTGGTGAAACAATAGAAGAATATACAAAGAAAAAATCATACTCAGACTTAGCAATAACAATGCTTTCTGACAAAGACATGGTCCAGGTTGTTGAAGGAAAAACTGAAAAATCAATTCCTTTATACATGCTAAAGCCAGGAAACGTTGTTGCAGTAAGGACTGGAGCATTAATTCCTGCAGACGGAGACATCATTGACGGAGAAGCGCTTGTCAATCAGGCTTCCATTACAGGAGAACCTCTTGCCGTTGAAAAGCGTAAAGGCAACAGCGTATTTGCAGGAACTGTAGTTCAGGAAGGAGAGCTGTTTATTGTTGTAAGGGCAACCGGCTCTCAGACAAAAGTGCAGAACATACTTTCAATGATTGAAAATTCACAGCAGCTAAAAGTTTCATCTCAGATACGTTCTGAGCACCTTGCTGATAAGCTTGTAAAATATAACTTTATGCTTTCTCTTGCTACATTCCTGCTTACAAGAAACATTACAAAAGTTATGGCTACGCTTATGGTAGACTATTCCTGCGCTATGAAACTTGCAGCACCTATTGCGGTCTTAAGCGCAATGAAAGAAAGCGCCCAGCATGGAATTCTTGTAAAAGGCGGCAAATACCTGGAAGACGTTTCTCGTGCAGATACAGTTGTCCTTGACAAAACAGGAACCCTTACAGCGGCAAAGCCAAAGCTTTCAAGAATACTGCCATTCTGCGATAAGAATGAAGAAGAACTTTTAAGGATAGCAGCATGCCTGGAAGAGCATTTTGCACATCCTGTTGCAACGGCAATCGTTCATGCTGCAAAAGACAGAAACCTTCAGCATCCGGAAGAACATGCTAAAGTCGAATATATTGTTGCACACGGAATTGCAACATCTCTGAACGGCAAAAGGCTTTTAATAGGAAGCCGGCACTTTATATTTGAAGACGAGCACATTGAGGAACCTGAAAACCTCAAGGACATTCAGAAAGAAGCCTTAGAAAAGGGAGAATCCCTTTTATATCTGGCAGAAGAAAAGCATCTGATGGGAATTTTTGCAATTTCTGACCCTGTAAGAGACAATGCTGCAGAAATAATAAGGAAGCTTCATAAAAGCGGAATAAAGAACTGCACAATGATTACAGGAGATGATGAAGGAGCTGCTAAAACAGCTGCAGAACTGACAAAAGTAGATCACTACATATCTCATGCATTGCCAGAAGATAAAGTGAACTATATAAATGAACAGAAGAAAAACGGTCATAAAGTCATAATGATTGGAGACGGAATAAATGATGCACCTGCACTTGCAGCTGCTGACACTGGAATTGCTATGGGAGACTGCGCGGCAATTACAGGAGAAACGTCTGACATCATACTATCTTCTGATGATGGACTTGATGGACTTTATAAAATGAGGGTTATGGGAAAAAGACTGATGAATAAAATAGACAGTAATAACCGAGGCATTATTGCAGTAAATTCTTCTTTAATAGTCTTGGGTCTGTTTGGCCTAATAAACCCTTCTCTTGCAGCAATACTTCATAATTCATCAACAATACTTTTCAGCATTAATGCAACGCAGTCTTTACTGAAAGGAGATTTATAATGCAGATTAACTATTACGAAGAAACAGAAAGAATAAGGATACGCGATAAAATTCTAAAGGATGATGACATCCGTAATGCGGCTGTAAAAGTAGTACATAAAATATGTACTGTAAAAAACATTGAATACAATGAAAAAACAGGAAGCGTACTTATAGAATTCCAGAAAGAAACTCTTCCTTTAGAAAAGTTGCAGTCTTTGATTCCCGCAGCAAGAAAGCTGCAGGCAAAGGCAACTTTTTATACGCCAAAGAAAAAAAGTGAAATTCTGGACGAAATAAATAAAATAGAAAATGCTGTAGGTCACTGGGCATAAAATCTTAAACCTATACTTTTAGGCCTGATTCTAAAATCAGGCCTTTCTTATCTAAACTTTAACTAACAAGAGTTAAACTTAACTATTGACTTATTTAAATAATTAGTTTATGTTTATATTAGTTGCAAGATTAGATATATATTACTTATAAAAAATATCTATAACCCTTTGCTAATACAGGAGCTTTATTATGCCTTTACTTTTTGCATCAATTGGAGACGAGGTAACTATTAAAAGCATTGGAGGAGCACCAGATGTAAAGCAGCATTTAGTTGACTTAGGCTTCACATCAGGAGCGACTGTAACTATAATTCAAAAAGTTACGACAGGTCTGATAGTTAAGGTAAAGGAAGCTAGAATAGCCTTAGACAAAGGCATGGCTTCTAAAGTTTTAGTCTAAGGGTTTTAGTCTAAAAATCCAAATAATTAATTACATGCACATATACTCTGGCACAAGAGTGCCTCTAGCTTTACTACAACATATTTATTTTTGTGGCAATTATAGGAGAAAATTATAATGGGTACATTGCGAGAAGCAAAAGTAGGCTCTGAAGTAACAGTAAAGAGCCTAAAAGGAGAAGGTGCGCTAAAACGACGCCTTATGGACATGGGATTTACAAAAGGATGTAAAGTATACATCCGAAAAGTAGCTCCATTAGGA
>JAILPY010000024.1 GCA_024699235.1 Treponema sp.
AATCCCTCTGCAAAACCTATAAGACTGACTTACTAATGTCTCAGGCATCAATAAAGAAAGCGGCGCTTTCCGAGGAAGAACTGCTTTACATAGACAATGCACAGATTAGGGGAAAAGAGGAGCCCATGAAGGTTTACAGCTTTCCACAGGCTTAGGATATACGGCTCAGTTTTACGACCTTCAAAATTCAGGTAAATAATTTGCTTTCAGAGACATTTCTTTCTAAGAGATATGACTTAAACATGTTGAGGGCGTTGATTTTACATTATTTTTATTCCGATTACTTTACAAAATCCCCAATCTTTCCAAGCATCTTTCCAAGGCTGTGGTATCTGCCAGAATAGATGACCGGGTCCAAGACTGTAAGGTCCACATCAAAGGTGTCCTTGCACGCAAGCCTTTCGTCCATCTGAATGTTGCAGATTTTACAGAAGAAGGTTGTTGAATCTCCTGTCTCCACCGATTTTACAACCTGGCATTCATAAACCCAGCGGCTTTCGTTTAAGACCGGAACGTCTAAAGCTTCACCGCGCACTACTTCGTACGAAATGGCATCCTTAGCCCCGTCTTTTGCATGCCTTGAGCCAAAATAATCCATAAGCGGAAGCATATCCACGCTTACAAGGTTTGCGCTGAAGATTCCTGTCCTGAGCACATTTTTCTTTGTCGTCTTGGATCCTGCCATGCTAATGACAAAAAGATATCCGTCCCCCTCTTCATGAGTTGCGCTGGCCCATGTGATGGGAGCAAAGTTTGCCGAGCCGTCCTCATTGCTTGTTCCTATGATGAATGATGGCTGAACGCACATAGAATATATGGGATCAACCGAACGCCGTTTTGCCATTTTAATCAATCTCCCTTGCAGTACCAAATATAGAACACACGAATTCCCATGGGAACAGTTTAGCATGGGATTAGCGTTCTGTCACTTGCAAGGGAAAAAAGACTGGCTTTCCGCTTTATTTTTTAAAACATATTGACAAACATCTATGTATCATGCATTATCATATATAGATGAATGTCTATGTCAAAAGGAGGGACTATGAATATAGATGAAGTGGCAAATATATGCAAGGCCTTGTCGGATGTAAATAGACTAAGGATTCTTGAAATGCTTACGCATGGGGAAAAGTGCGGCTGCGAACTATTGGAGGAATTGCAGGTTACCCAGCCGACGCTTTCACATCACATGAAGGTATTAGGAGATTGCGGATTAGTGAATTCCTATAAGGAAGGAAAGTGGCAGCATTATTCTATTAAATGCAAAAAATTTTCAGAGTATAAGGATTATCTTTCTTCTTTGGCCTGTAAAAAGGAAGAAAAAAACAGTGAAAGCAATTGTTGCTGTAAGAAAGGAGAATAGCATTATGATGAATATTAAAGTTTTGGGCGGCGGATGCTGTAAATGTGAAACTTTGCTGGCGAATGTAAAGGCAGCAATAGCGAACAAAGGACTTGAGGCAGATGTTGAGTACATTACTGATTTTGCTGTAATAGGAAGCTACGGCATTATGTCTACTCCTGCGCTTGTTGTCGATGAAAAAGTTGTCTCTATGGGAAAAGTCTTAAAGAGCAGCGAGATAGAAAAAATTTTATAGAACAAAACAATGCCGGCTAATAGGAGACGGCTTTTATTAAAGGTTACATATAGATAAGCATCAATATATAGTAAGGAGCAACTATGGCTTGGAACTTTATTCAGGATCAGCTGCTGGGCATGAAATGGCTCAATGCTTTGATTGGAAGAGCATTGGATTTAGCAGGCCTTGACATATCAGGAAAGATTGGATCTGCAATACACTTTTTTATTTACGATGTGATTAAGATTGCCATTCTCCTCTGCGCCCTGATATTTATCATAAGCTACATTCAGAGCTTTTTCCCTCCGGAAAGAACAAAGAAAATACTCGGCAGCTTCCATGGCATAGGAGCAAACTTCACCGCCGCCCTTCTTGGAACTGTAACTCCCTTTTGCTCTTGCTCTTCAATTCCCTTATTTATGGGCTTTACAGGGGCCGGGCTTCCTCTTGGCGTGACTTTTTCATTTTTGATATCATCTCCTATGGTAGATTTAGGATCCCTTGTACTGCTTGCAAGTATCTTCGGAGCAAAAGTTGCAGCCATTTATGTGGTTCTTGGGCTTGTGATTGCAGTTGCAGGCGGAACCCTTATTGAAAAGATGCATCTTGAAAGTCAGGTGGAAGATTTTATAAAAAATGCAAAGCATATTGACATTGAGCTGGAAGATCTTACGGTTAAAGACCGCTTGGAATATGCATGGAATCAGGCGCTGGAAACCTTTAAGAAGGTAATTCCATATATTCTTCTTGGAGCGGCTGCTGGAGCATTTATTCATAACTGGATTCCTGAGGACATAATTGTCAGGTTTCTTGGCAGCGGAAATCCCTTTGGAGTAATTCTTGCAAGCATAGCCGGCATTCCTATGTATGCAGACATTTTTGGATGCATACCAATCGTAGAGGCCCTTCTTAACAAAGGAGCAAGGCTTGGAGTGGTACTTTCCTTTATGATGGCAGTTATTACGCTTAGCTTTCCTTCTATGATTATGCTAAAGAAAGCAATTAAGCCTAAGCTGCTGGCTGTCTTTATTGCAATCTGTACGGTAGGAATAATTGTTGCCGGGTATTCTTTTAATGCAATAGAAGCATTTTTATCCTAAGAAAAATAGATTGACCTCATGGTTTCCGGCATGGACTTAAACATCATGGTAACAAGGGTTTTTGCGGGAGTGGTATTTTCGTTTGATAACCATTCCCGGGTCATATTACTTGCACACGGCACGCAAGACCTGGATTGCTTTTTGAGTGCCGAAAAAATACTGAAAAGAAATGTTATTTCTACATTCGAACCATGATACAAAAACATTAGACGTTTCCTCCATGGTCTTTGCAATAAGAAGCCAATGTATCTACCATTTCCGAAAATGCAAGGGCGTGGGCGATATTATAGTGCTGTTCCAAAACTGGACTTACGCTCATCGCTGCTCGTTATGTGAAGAATCAAATCTGCTTATAATGAAGTTATATTATCAGAATTAAGATATTTATGTAAGTAAGATTTTAAAAATAAATAAGTCCTGCATATTATAAAGTGATTTTTACCTGACGCTTTTATTACGCTAGCAGGAATCTTCTTCGGAAAAAGCAAAGAAGAAGACTATACGGTAAAACCTTTCCAGATGATTTATGATAACGGACTTTGGGAACTCTGGGGAGATAATCAAAAAATAAAAGAAGTAAAAGAAGGCTTTATTTTGACACTTGAAGCAAATCAGTTCAAGCCAATACTCCGCTGGGTCTTAGGCACATAAAAAGTCCTGATGCCTCTGCTTTTCTTTTCTAATTTTCCAGACTCGCCCAGCTGCTTGAGTTTCTTTCTACACTTTTCGCACTTCACTGCAAAAACTTCTTGTTTTTCTAGACTTTTTGCAATAAAATATCATTATGGAAGAACCCTTAAATATAACACGTCAGGATTTTATAAACCGTCTCAGGTCTTTTAAGGACAAGCAGCTCATAAAGGTTGTTACCGGTATAAGAAGATGCGGAAAATCAACATTGCTTGCTCAATGGCAGAAAATACTTTTGAATGAAGGTGTTGAGCAGAAGCAGATTGTTTTTATAAACTTTGAAGATTATGAATTTAAGGAATTGCTTGATAAGGATGTGTTTTATAATTATGTAAAGATGCGGATTATTCCAGAAAAGCGGATGTATCTTTTTTTTGATGAAATTCAGAGGGTAGAGCATTTTGAAGAAGTTGTAGACAGTTTTTTTATAAACCCCTTGCTTGATATTTATATAACTGGTTCAAATTCTCAGATTCTTTCAGGGGAACTTGCAACGTATCTTTCCGGTCGCTATGTGGAAATTCAGATGCAGCCCTTTTCCTTTCGTGAATTTTCAGATGCACTTGGAATGCAGGAAAACCTTTCTAGTGCCTACCGTAAGTATCAGGAAACCGGTTCTTTTCCTTATACTCTTTTCCTTGATAAATCAAGCGTACCAGAATATCTTTCCGGGCTCTTCAATACAATTCTAATAAAGGACATTGTTTCTCGGAAAAGAATAGCTGATGTTTCAATGCTCCAGAGTGTTACGGAATTTATATTTGATAACATTGGACTTGAAGTTTCCAGTAAAAAGATCGCTGATACTATGACAAGCAATGGCCGCAAAATTGATTCCCGTATGGTAGAAAATTATTTATCAGCACTTTGCGAAACCTTTATTGCCTATAAAGTTAAGCGGTACAACATTAAGGGCAAGGAATATCTTAAATCTCTTGAAAAATACTATGTTGCTGACATTGCCTTGCGATCTGCCTTGCTAGGAAAAAAATCTATGGATGCAGGTCATATTCTTGAAAATATCGTGTACCTCGAACTTCTGCGCCGCCGTTACAAAGTCTATGTCGGAAAATATGACGATGCAGAAGTTGATTTTGTTGCAATGAATGAAGAGGGCAATACTTATTTTCAGGTATCTGCAACAGTCCGTGAGGAATCAACATTGGAAAGGGAACTACGGCCTTTAAAAGCAATAAAGGATAACTATCCAAAAGTTTTATTGACTCTTGATGACGATCCTGCTGCCGATTACGAGGGTATCAAAAGAATCAACGCCTTGGACTGGTTGATAAAGAATGAAAAATAAAGGACTTATATTGGCTTTTACGCAGCTTAAGATTTCCTCTTCAATTTAAAATATATGCTTTATCAACTTTCGATTCATACCTGCCATATTCTCTGGGTTATGCTCAAAGCTTTGCTATCTGCTCCTGTGAATAGCCTTTTGCCCAAAGAAATGCACCAGAAACTGTCCTTGGAACTTCAATCACTCATAGACAACGCCTTTACCGAGTATACCTAGTGTTTGCTGAAAAAGGTTCTTTCTGATTTAGGAATACCAGATGAAAAGATTGCAGCAAAATTAAATGATAAGTATAAAAGAGCTTCAAGGCCTACAAACCGGTCAAAATGGCGGCTATAATCTTTCCGTCGCAGGTTGCGGCAAAACAGGTGTTGGGATTTCTCTTCAAATAACGGCTGATTCCTTGGCGGCTGTCGTCCACAGGATTTAAGGCCCGCTTTGTATCTTCAACCTGATTCCACAAAGAAAAAAGTTCGTCGTAGTCTGATTCGTTAAGAGTTTTGTAAGCTATTTTGTTTTCCATGCTTGAGTCCTATTATCAAAATCACAGTAAATGAAAGAAGCTGTGCGATTGCTACCCGAACGATCATCATTTCATCAGTTCCGCTTTCCGTAAGCACATGAAGCAGATTTGTTGCAATACAGTTATTAAAGAAATGATCCGCCATTCCAGCGTACAGACTTCCGGTCATCCGATAGAGCAGAGCCCACTTAATGCCCATCATACCTGCCAGGATAATGTATCCTATGCCAAGTGCTATGAAGGAAGCTATGTTAATATCACCGTCTATCAGGTTGTGAAGAGGAGTTACGATGTGCCATAATCCAAACAAAAAAGCTTGGAATAACAGTGCGTACTTTGAAGAATGATTAATACCTGTCATCTGATAAAAGAGTCCTCGGAATGTGCCTTCCTCCATAATCACATTTATGATGTTGAAGAAAATGCACATCAATATAAATCCGATTCCGCTTTGAACGGCAGCTTCCCCGGTTAAAGAAAAACCCGATGTAAATATTCCAAATCCAATGTCATGCCCCTGACTCTTAAGGATAATTATCTCAACACTGTATGAAATTGCAAACGAACAAAGTGCAATCAACAAGCCTATGCCGGTATTTTTTATAAATCCGCTTCTGGCAAATCCGATATC
>JAILPY010000034.1 GCA_024699235.1 Treponema sp.
TGAATAACTGCCATTATCATTTTCAGCTTTTCTTCCGAGCTGAACTTCCTTCTTGTTCTTCCCATAAGGCGTACGTCCTTTCGTTATTATACACCTTATTAGCTTTCCTGTTTTAGTCCAAGTTGCGGTTAGGCATTACACGATAAAACACACTGCATATAACGATAAAACGCACTGCATATAACGATAAAACGCACTGCATATAACGATAAAACGCACTGCATATAACGATAAAACGCACTGTGCATGATGATTTTTTATCTTTATTTAGTAATTAAATTTATTTTTAATATTTTCGTATTCTTCTTTTGAAACTTCTACTGCGCTTTCATCAAACTTAATATCAGTGGTTTTGTAATACTTTACAGAAAGTACTTCCTGTTCTTGGCTGTTAAAGTCGTATACTTCATATTTTCCATATCTAATGGAATCGCAATCAAAATTATAGTCAGAATAGACCATCTTGAAATCTTGTCCGTCCCATTTATACCCAGTATTAACTACTTCAGTGTAAGAATAGCCAGATTTTGACATTGAACTTATAGTTCCGTCACCATTGACTGATAAATCCAAAAAGTCCTTTCCCTCTTCAAACTTCTGTTCTTTTGGGTTGTATATGTATAGTACGTAAGCAGATCCCATGCTGCCGCTGTACAGCGGACAAAATTCTTCTATATCTAAATGTCCGTCATTGTTTGCATCTATTAGGGTAAAACTGCTTTCATAGTAATCATATTCGCCTGAATCTTCTCCTATTTCTTTATATTGACCGTTTCCCACAGGAATTCTAAGTTTGTCAGAGAAACTTAGCTGTAATGCAAGATACATGATCGACATTGACATTATTAATAATTTTTTCATAAAAAACTCCTTTTCTTTTTTATTTTATTCTTCTTATTTTTAGTCATGGTATGTCCTATAAACATTATACACCTAATAAATAAAAAAATAATAAACCGGAAAAATAATCTAATAGCAGAAAAATATTTTGATTTCTCATATCTTGAGAAGCCTATCATCTATACTCTTCTTATACGCCGTAATTTATGTTAAACTAAATATATGGAAGTTTTCACACCGGAATTTATAGATAATGTACATAAAACTCTTAGTCAAAGTTTGAAAGAAGAAATAAAACCCGGTAGTAAATTGTCGATTGCAGCGGCATGTTTCTCTATTTATGCTTATCAAGAATTACAAAAAGAACTGAAAGATATTGATGAACTACGTTTTATTTTCACCTCTCCAACATTTGTTGCCGAAAAAGCCAAAAAGGAAAAACGAGAATTTTATATTCCAAGATTAAATCGAGAAAGAAGTCTTTATGGCACAGAGTTTGAAGTAAAGCTTCGTAATGAACTGAATCAGAAAGCAATTGCAAAAGAATGTGCTGAATGGATTAAGAAAAAAGCAGTCTTCAAGTCTAACTCTACCCAGCAGAATATGCCATCTTTCATGAATGTAGATGAAACTGCATATAATCCCGTAAAAGAATTTACTGCAGTAGATCTTGGTGTTGAAAAAGGAAACAATGCGGCATTCGCTATAACAAAAATGAAGGCTCCCATGAGCAATAGTTTTTTGCAGATGTTTGAACAGTTCTGGCAGAATAAGGAAATTATGCAAGATGTAACCAATCAGGTAATAGAAAACATATCTTCTGCCTACAATGAAAACTCTCCTGAGTTTATTTATTTTGTAACGCTTTATAATATCTTCAAAGAGTTTTTGGATGATATTAGTGAAGATGTGCTACCAAAGGAAGCCACAGGATTCAAGCAAAGTGCAATCTGGAATAAACTTTATAACTTCCAGCAAGATGCCTGCCTTGCAATAATTAATAAACTTGAAAAGTACAACGGCTGTATTCTTGCTGACAGTGTTGGTCTTGGAAAAACATTTACTGCTCTCTCCGTAATTAAATATTTTGAATGCCGCAATAACAGAGTTCTGGTCTTATGTCCCAAAAAGCTTGCTAACAACTGGAATATTTACAAAGGAAATTATAAGAATAATCCTATAGCAGCTGACCGCCTTCGTTATGATGTCTTATTCCATACTGATTTGAATCTTTGGATTTGTATGAACGATCCAGAGATATGTGACTTTATGACAAATAAAATTGAGGCTGGAAAACTTTCAATTCAAAAATGCGATAAGTGTGATGGCTATTTAATTGCCAGACAGCAAAAAGATGGAAGATTTATGCTGGGTTGCACAAATTATAAAATAAATGGAACAGGGTGCGATAACGTGATTTTTCATGATATGTATTATAGAATTAATAATCTGACTCCAGAGCCTGCAATTAAAAAGGAGATACCTAAAGGGTATGAACGTAAAACGAAATAAAAAAGCAAAACAGATAAAGCTTGCAAAGAAATAGAAAACATCTTGCCAAAGACTCCTCTCAGGCTGGGCAAATTGTATTTAAAGCTGTTTTTATAAAAAATGAACCTATGCAAATAACCTGCATCATCTAGAAATCCTGATTGAAAACAATGAAATAAAGGCTTAAAAGATAGTGGAGAAATCTAGCTAAAACGATAGAAAAATAATTTGCAATGTATGACAGTTTTCGATATATTGATTTTTTATTGTAAAATAGCTATATTTGAATTAGAAGTTCAAATACTTTGAATGTACCAACTTTAGTAAATTACGAGTTTTCGTAAATAATAAAGG
>JAILPY010000075.1 GCA_024699235.1 Treponema sp.
TAAATGCAACTCAAGACAAAAAGCCTGCCGTTGTAACGCAAAAACAGGAATCTGTCATTTCTTCATATACTCATATAGTAAAGCTTGGAGGTAACAATCCTCCTGTCCTTATCGGAGAACGCATAAATCCAACAGGAAAGAAAAAATTTAAGGAAGCACTGAGAAACAAAGACCTTGCATACATTGTTTCACAGGGACTTGAGCAGGAACAGAAAGGAGTTCATGTCTTAGACGTAAATGTAGGACTTCCTGAAATAGACGAAAAGCAGATGATGCTGGATGTTGAATACGAATTGCAGTCTGTAACTGCATTACCTTTGCAGATAGACACGTCAAGTCCTGATGTAATGGAAGCAGCCCTTCGCAGATACAATGGTAAAGCGCTCATCAACTCTGTCAACGGCAAGCAGGAAGTTATGAAAGCAATATTTCCTCTTGTAAAGAAATACGGAGGCGTAGTAGTTGCACTTACAATAGACGAAGACGGCATTCCTGAGACAACGGAAGGCCGAATGAAAATTGTAAGAAAGCTTTACGACACGGCAGCATCTTACGGCATAGCAAAAAAAGACATAATCATAGATCCCCTTGCCATGGCTGTCAGTTCTGATGACAAAGCTCCTATTGCTACGCTTGAGACAGTACGTGCCGTACACGAAATGGGTGGAAATACAATCCTTGGCATTTCAAACATATCATTCGGACTGCCTGAGCGAGAGATTGTCACAGCGGCATTCTTTACAATGGCAATGCAAAATGGCCTTTCTGCCGCAATAATGAATCCCAATTCATTAGAAATGATGAAGGCATATACCTGTTTCTGCCTTTTGAGCATGCACGATCCGCAGTGCCTGTCTTACCTTTCCTTTGCACAGAAATATGCTGAAAAAAAGGAAGAGGCTTCAAAGGCTGCA
This sequence comes from Treponema sp., assembly GCA_024699235.1. Taxonomy (GTDB): domain Bacteria; phylum Spirochaetota; class Spirochaetia; order Treponematales; family Treponemataceae; genus Treponema_D. The sequence goes on from JAILPY010000075.1 coordinate 915, forward strand.
AGCTCGGTTCAAAACGAACAGGCTCTTCAGCAGATTGCTAGCATAGCGGCGGCTGCACTAGGAGGAAATCCCATTCCTCAAATAGCAGGTGGTGTAACGGCAACAGGTGCAGGCTCGGCTGAAAAAAAAAAGCCTGAGCCTGTAAATGACAAACAGTCAGCGGAAAGCGCCCCTTTAACGCAAGCAATCATAAAAGGATTAAAGACTGACAGTGCCCGCATTACAAAAGAACTTGTACAGACAACAGAAGCCCTTGCTATTATTAATGATTTTTTGATACCAGCCCTTGATATTGTGGGAAAAGGCTTTGAGGCAAAGAAAGTTTACCTTCCTCAGCTTTTGATGAGTGCAGAGGCAGCAGGAAGTGCATTTGCCGTAATAAAAGAATATCTTGCCCAGACAGGAAAGACTGGAAAAAGCCGAGGAACAATAATTCTTGCAACTGTAAAAGGCGACATTCACGACATTGGAAAGAACATTGTCAAAGTACTTCTTGAAAACTATGACTTTACGGTAATTGACCTAGGCAAAGACGTTCCTCCAGAAACCATTGTAGAGCGTTGCGTTCAGGATCATGTACTTTTAATAGGCCTTTCAGCCCTTATGACAACAACAGTGCCTAGCATGGAAGAAACCATAAAGCAGCTTAAGGAAAAAGCTCCTTGGGCAAAAGTATGCGTAGGAGGAGCTGTTATGACTCAAGAATATGCAGATATGATACATGCAGACTTCTACGGAAAAGATGCAATGGCTACAGTAAAATATGCGCAGACGGTGTTTTTTTAAATATTGATTGAAGTAGGCCCATCCGTCCCACCAATAATTGCTATAGAGATTGCGTCGTCTAATTGATTCATTTTACATTTCCATTATATTACACAGATTAAAATAACTCCCCGTTTCTCATAAGGTCCGGCATATTTTTATGAATAATACCATTTCTATGTTGAGCAGGATCATTTCTTGTAAGAATATATTTTGGATAATTATCCTTAATTGATTCTAGCGGTCTGTATTCTCGATCTTCTGTTTCTTTGCTGGACATAATTGTCATACAAATCTGGAGATAACTATAATCTAAGTCTTTGCGAAGAATAAAATCGCATTCAAGTTTACCAATGCGTCCGATGCTTACTGAATAATTATTTGCACGAGCATAAACAAAAGCAACATTTTCCATTACAAGGCCGTAGTTTATTCTGTTGTCTGTATTCGTTGCGTAATAAAATCCCAGGTCGGAAAGATAATATTTTTTTTCACCGGCTATAGACTTTTTAGACTTTAAGTCAAAGCGATTACATTCATATAGAATTTTTGCATCACACAAAATTTTTATATAATTGTTCAGAGTTTCCTGTTTGATTTTTGTTCCATTTTTTTTCTAATTCATCTAATATGTTCTTAAGACTTGTTGTAGCTCCAAAATTATTTATCAAGTATTGCTGAACTTTTTGGAATGCAGATACATTTCTAATTTTTACTCTACGCTTAATGTCCTTTTCAAAGATTTCGGAAATAACGCTTGTAATGTAAGTTTTTTTATCCTGAAGGGAATCATACTGAACAGCCTTCGGAAATCCGCCTTCTATAAGATAATTGTCGAATTCTTGAACAAGATTTGAATCTATAGGCTTTTTCAAGAATGTCTTCATTCCAAGATATTCTTGAAAGTTCAAAGGAAACATTTCAAATTCAATGTAGCGGCCTGTAAGTTTTGTTATAAGCTCTCCACTTAGAAGATATGAATTGGAACCTGTAATGAAAATAGAAAAATCTCCGTCATCACGAAAACCATTCAGAACTTCTTCAAAACCTGTAACATTCTGCACTTCATCAATAAAAAGATATTTCAATCCTTTTGCTTTAGAACTGTCTTCTATGATTTTTTCAAGCTGTTCTGGTGTTTTTATATTTCGATACCCACGTTTATCCAAATCAAAATATATAATATTTTCTTCAGCAATGCCGTTCGCCTGAAGTTCTTGAGCAACAGTCTTCATAAGGCTTGATTTACCACAACGACGAACTCCCATGATTACTTTTATAATTTCTGTGTCATTGTAGAAACCACGGATTTTTTGCAGATATGATTCTCTTTTAAAATATTTCATATTAATATCTTTAATTCTTATTTTAATGATAAGTCTAGTTATTTACAAGTTAATGGTGGTAATTTTTATTAATTTTTAATTTTAGCCCCGTTAAATAGCCGATAATGATACAAAATTCATTAAAACAGGCAACATTTTCGTCAATCATCTGCCATAACCATTTTCAGTTGTTCTTCCATAAGGCGCCTTCCTTTTGTTATTATACACCTTATTAGATTTCCTGTTTTTAGTCCAAGTTACGGTTAGGCATTACAATGCTTTGCATATTGAGAAAGCACCTCATTTATCATAGCCTGATACTTTGTATTATATTTCTCAGCTTCTGTCTTAAAGAATCTAATGCATCCATTACAGATTTTTCAAGTTCATCATCAGCTTTCTTAAGCAGAATCATAATTCTGTATTCATCCAGCTTTTGACATCCTAGACGTAAACGTAGGACTTTCAGAAATAGACGAAAAGCAGATGATGCTGGATGTTGAATACGAATTGCAATCTGTAACTGCATTACTTTTTCAGATAGATACGTCAAGTCCGGATGTAATTGAAGAAGCCATTCGCAGGTACAAAGGGAAAGCGCTCGTCAACTCCGTCAACGGCAAGCAAGATGCAATGGCTACAGTAAAATACGCACAGACGGAGCTTGACTAACACTGAATTGGATTCTGATTAACTGTATCATTTTTCAGCAGATAACAAGTACAGACTCCAACGCCTTTTACGGCAACAGAATCCCTTCGTTCAAATTCATATATGTCCTGCAGTTTTTGGAACACCTTCTCAGAAACCTGTATGCGGTCAGGGAAACTGTAAGTTTCCAAGCGAGAGGCAAAATTAACGGTAGCCCCCCAAATATCATAAATAAACTTTTTCTTGCCTATTACGCCTGCAACAACAGATCCGCAATGCATGCCAACCCTTATCTGAAGGGAAGTATTATTACGAATGTTAAAATTCTTTACAAGAGCCATTGCCTGAATAATGAATTTCATCATTTCTTCACAATTATCTTCATATCTTTCTGGAAGACCCGCAGCAACCATATAGGCATCGCCAATGGTTTTTATTTTTTCTATGCGATAGCCGTCAGTCAGCCTGTCAAACTCTGTAAACAAGTCATTCAAAATTGTAACTAGACGTTCTGCTCCTATTATAGTAGACATTTCTGTAAAATTTACAATATCCATAAACGAAATGGTTACATCGTCATATTTTTC
>JAILPY010000129.1 GCA_024699235.1 Treponema sp.
CATCTGCATAACAAGCAAAAAATGGCAGGGATGCAGATTCTTCTATAAGTGTTTCCCTGTTTTCGGGTACTTCAAACCATTCTGTAAGACCTTCAAGAATTTTACGCGCAATGTTCCTACGTTCAGTACAGTCCGTTATAACTTTTATCATGTCTTCTCCTAGTTGTAATGCAGAGCCTTTATGTTCAGTTCCTGAAACGCTGGCTTGACCATGAGCTTTATTGCTTCTTCTATCGCATTCATGCTGATTATGCCTGTCCTGCATGCTGCGCCTAAAAGAAGTGTGTTTACGATTTTAGGGCTGCCAAGTTCGGCACAGGCTTTGTCTGTGTCTACGCAAGTGACGTTCGGAGTACGGTCTTTGAGTGCAGAAATCATTTCGTCTTCAGAAAAGGTTTTTCCTGTAAGGCTTGCCGTAACGGGCTGAACAACCTTTGCGTTTACTATGACCATGCCGTCTTTTTTAAGATAGTCAAGATTTCGTACCGCCTCCGCTGCCTCAAACGCAATGATTATGTCGGCCAGTCCTTTTGGAATAAGAGGCGAATATGCGTCACTTCCAATGCGCACATGGCTTGTAACGGAACCTCCCCTCTGTGCCATGCCGATTGTTTCGGCAGAAAGAACAGCTTCACCTTTTCTTACAGCTGCCTGTGATACAAGTTTTGCTGCAAGAACCGTGCCCTGCCCGCCGACTCCACAAATTAATATATTTTTAGACATTGTATACTCCTGTTGTTTTGTTATTAGAATTTTGCTCTAAATCATTTCCTGTGGATGCCCGGTATATAAGGTCTGTCTGGACATATACCGTGCGGAATTTAAGGGATGGATTGCTTATGCGCGAAAACATAAGGCTTACAGCCTGCTTGCCCATGTCGCGTGCATGAATTTGTATTGTAGTGAGTGAAGGTGTTATTATTCCTGCTTCTGGCGAATCGTCAAATCCGCACAGGTAAATATCTTCCGGTACCCGGATGCCTAATTTTTTGAAAACGCTAAGTACATCCATTGCAACGAAGTCGTTGGCACAGATAAATACAGATGGCAGTTTGGTGCAGTTTTTGAACTTCATTTCCAGATAATCCAGATAGTCTTGATGTGTCGGATACGAAAGTCCCTTTGAGTTGCTGTCAAGACACCATTCACTGTGTACTTCGAGGCCGAAAAGCCTCATGGCTCCCATGAATGCGTCATACCGCTCGTAGAACGACATGCAGTGCATTGCTTCACCTATAAAACCTATATCGTTTCTACCGAGCTTCTGCATTTCCTTGACAAAATCATATATGCCCTTCCTGTTTTCCATAAGAAGTACATCAGTATCGGGACAGCTGTTTTCGAATGAGACTGAAGTGTCTATGAACACTGTCGGAATGCCTAGCGAGCAGATGATGTTGCTGTAAGGAATGTCGAACATTTCAACGCAGAAAATGCCTGCCGTGCGGGATTCGTCAAAGTTTGCAGGCAGCCTGCATTCTTTTAGTTCTTGGGGCATTATTCGATATATGGTAAATCCGTAGCCCAGAAGTGCCGCTTCCTGTTGAATTTCATCAAGCATTTTTGTTGAAAAGTGGGAAGCGGAAAGGGATGCCCCTGTAAAAAGAACGAAGCCTCCTTTAGCCTTCCTTTCATCCTGTGGCTCTTCTTGAAGGAATGTCTTATAGCCCATTTCCGCAGCCTTTTTAAGTATGAGCTGTTTGGTTGACTCTGCAAGGATTCCTGTGTTATTTATAGCTTTTGAGACAGTATTTCGGGAAAGGTTCAGTTCCTTTGCTATGTCCTGAATTGTTACTTTTGCCATAGTTCAAGTGTAATGCATAATGAATATAGTGTCAAAAGCACATATTGGAATTGTGCATTTTTAGATATAGAATAATGACATTTATCAGCTTTTTAATGATTTTATTTTACATTTGTAACAAAATTTTTACATAATTACATTGTATGTGGGCATTTATACAAATTTATCAAGAAAAATGTAAAAAAAATCCTTGACAGTTCGCATATATGCTTTTACACTTGTTTATAGAGTGTAAAAATTAATTTTTACAAATGCACATAAAGAGGTTTGGCTTATGAGGAAGACTTTTTTATATCTGAGGCAGCACTGGCAGCTGTATGTTATTTTTCTGTTGCCGGCATTTGCACTTACAGTTATATTCCGTTACATCCCCATGGGAGGCATACTTATAGCCTTTCAGGACTACAATCCTATAAGGGGGCTTTTGGGAAGCCGCTGGGTTGGCTTAAAACACTTTTCACGCTTTCTTTCTTCTCCAGACTTTCTTTCTTATCTGGCAAACACTCTCAAGCTTAGTATTTTCGGGCTTTTGTGGGGCTTTCCTGTACCAATAATTCTTGCGTTTCTGCTTAATTGCATTCACAGCCATGGCATAAAGCGTAATATTCAGCTTGTTTTGTACATGCCAAACTTTGTGTCTGTCATTGTTGTGTGCGGTATAGTAAGGATTATGCTTTCGGTAACTGGTCCTCTGAATCAGTTTCTGTCTACTCAGTTTAATTTTATGACAATGCCAGGTGCGTTCCGTTCTATATACATTGCCAGCGGAATCTGGCAGGGGGCAGGCTGGGCTTCAATTATGTATACGGCATCGCTTTCTGGTGTAAGTCAGGAACTTCGCGAAGCTGCCGTGCTTGACGGTGCAAACCTTCTTCAGGAAATAAAGGTTGTTGAGTGGCCTGCCATAAAGGATATGGTTGTTATTCAGTTTATCCTTCAAGCTGGTAACATAATGAGCATCGGTTTTGAAAAAGCCTATGCCCTTCAGACTGACCTGAACCTTGCAAGTTCCGAGATTATTGCAACTTATGTGTACAAGAAAGGTCTTCTTGACGGCGATTACAGTTTTTCTACCGCAGTAGGACTTTTTAATACCGTTATAAATGTCATCATGCTTTTGATTGTGAACAAAGTCGTCTCCAAAATGAATGATGAGCAGGGATTATAAGGAGGAATGGAATGGTACAGTCTGCAACTAACGAACGCAAGCCGCTCATAAGGGCTTCATGGCAGGACAAACTCATGATAGGTACGGGATACATTTTTCTTGGAGCGTTTGTCCTTGCAATAATAGTACCTATGCTGTACATAATTGTTGCTTCTTTTATTGATCCTGTAACATTGCAGAATTCTGGTGTTACATTTGATTTTAGCAAGTGGACTCTTACTGCGTATAAGAGGGTGCTTTCAAACAATGCCATTTGGACAGGATTCCGCAATGCCATTGTGTATTCTGTCGTGTTTACGTTTCTGTCTGTAGCCATAACCATGATGGCTGCATATCCAATGTCTGACCCTCAATTTAAAGGAAGAAAATTCTTTAACATCATATTTGTCATAACCATGTTCTTTGGTGGCGGACTGATACCTACTTATCTTCTTGTGAGCAATCTGGGGCTTTTGAACAGTATGTGGGCAGTTATCCTTCCTGGAGCATTTAGCGTGTGGAACATGATAATTGCGCGTACATTCTACAGGAGTGTTCCAAAGGAACTGCATGAGGCTGCCTTCGTAGACGGAGCAAACGATGTGACGTACTTTTTCCGCATACTGCTGCCTGTATGTACACCTCTTATTACGGTTTTGGCGCTTTGGCAGTTCGTAGGCATGTGGAACAGCTATTTTGATGCAATGATTTATCTTAACGATACTGCAAAACAACCTTTGCAACTCGTTCTTCGCTCTATACTCATACAGAATCAGCCGGAGTCGGGAATGATTTCTGACATGCAGAGTACTGCAGCAAGGGCACAGCTTGCAGAGTTGCTTAAGTATGCAACAATCATTGTTTCAAGCCTGCCGCTGCTTGTCATGTATCCGTTTTTCCAGAAGTACTTTGACAGTGGCATTATGGCAGGTTCTATAAAAGGCTAATCAATTTTAGGAGGAATATATGAAAATAAAAGTAATGCAGGTTTTTACGGCTGTCGTCATGACTGCCGCAGTTGCAGCAGGCCTGTCTGGATGTGGCGGCAAGAATGTGGCATTGAATGCTGGAGAAATTCAGCAGGTGGATGCAGAGTCACTGAAATTCCCGCTTAAGGAAAAAGTTGTCCTTACGGGGCTTACTAGCTTTCCTGCCAGTACGGAATCTGATCCTAACAAAAGGACGATTTTCCGCCGTCTTCAGGAAAAGACAAATGTAGAAATAAAATGGACTGCAATGCAGAGCGACCAGTGGAATGACAAAATTACGCTAGCAATGGCAAATCCAAAGACGCTTGCCGACTTTGTGTTTAATGCAAGTTTTAACGACAGCAGTCTTCTTAAATATGCAGATCAGGGAATTATAATTCCTTTGGAAGGATACATAGATGCTTACATGCCGAACCTTAAGGCCGTGTTTGATAAGTATCCAGAGTATCGAGCCATGTGTACGGATTCAGAAGGTCACATCTGGGCTTTACCATGGATTGAACAGCTTGGTTCTGGAAAAGAAGCCATTCAGGTCATTGACAATATGAGCTTTATAAACAAAAAGTGGCTTGATTTTCTTGGACTTTCAGTGCCGTCAACAGTAGATGAATTTGAAAAAGTGCTGATTGCATTCCGTGATAATGCTACAAGACTTCAGAAAGAATTCAATATAAAGGGTAGTGTAATTCCTATGTCATGTATTATGAATGACGGCGGTCAGGATCCTTTTGTACTCATTAATGGTTTTGGCGATGGGTACGGAGATGCTGACAAGGGAAAGCATATTGCCGTAACTGACAGCCGCAAGGTTATATGTAGTGCAACTCAGGAAGGTTTTAAAAAAGGCACTGCATGGCTTCACCGCCTCTACGAAGAAGGCTTGATTGACCCTGAATCTTTTACACAGGAATGGTCAACTTATGTTTCAAAGGGAAAATCCGGCAGATACGGTGTGTGCTTCAGTTGGGATGTCGCAAATGTTGCAAACCTTGCCGACTGGGTTCCGCTCCCTGTTCTTACTGCTGACACACGCAATCTTACGGCTCAGAACGGTTCTTTCACAAGCGGTTTTGACAGAGGCCGATGTGTTGTTACTGCTGTTGCCAAAAAACCGGCTCTTGTGTGTGCGTGGCTTGATCAGATGTATGATCCTTTCCAGTCACCTCAGAACAACTGGGGTACTTACGGTGAATCAGATGACTTTGACATTTTTGTATTGGGCAAGAACAGCGAAGGAAAAGAAATGCTTCGTCATGCTCCTCTGGGAGATGCTTCTCCTGTAGAAGTTCGCGAAGCAGAGTCTGTAAACGGACCTCTTGCCATTCTTGATGAATACTACGGTGTATATGTTACTTGCCCTGATGACGCACAGTATCGTCTTGACTGGATAAAAGATTACTATACTCCTGATGTTCATGAAAAATACGTATATCCTAACGTGTTCATGACACGTGAAGATACGGAAAAA
>JAILPY010000146.1 GCA_024699235.1 Treponema sp.
AGATGGACTCCTAATTTTGCAAATGTTAAGTTAAGTACTGGTATTACGTCAAGTTTGATAACAAATATATATGATGCTTCTATATATTTGTTATCAAACTTGACGTAATACCAGTACTTAACTTAACATTTGCAAAATTAGGAGTCCATCTTCTAGAAACAGTATCAGAAACAGTAAATTTATGCTGCGTATATTTCATGTAATAACTATAATAGTCAAACGTTCCATCAGGAAGTATGACATTACGAGGCGTAGATCGGATGGAACGCGTATATCCAAATGAAACATAATTGCTTATCGGTAAATCAAAAATCCAGTTTTGACCGTATCCAAGCGTAATAGATTGCTCTGTAGTTGAAAGCGTAGCAGAAATGCTTCCTGTCTTTCCAGATCCAAAAAGATTAGTATCTTCAAAACCGCCAAACAGAGATATAGGAAATTCGCCAGCATTTGCAGTACCGCTAAAAGTAAGTCCAAACTGCACAGAACGGGTACTCTGCTCTTCAACATTAAAAGAAACGTCTACAAGATTCTCTTCAGATCCAGGCTTTACATCAGGAACAACCTGTTTAAAATACTGTAAATTGTACAAATTACGAATGCCAGTATTTACTTTTTCATTTGAAAAAATATCACCTGACTCAATAGGAATTTCACGGCGAATAACTTCATCCCTTGTTCTCTTATTTCCCTTTATAGTTATACTTTCAACATGACTCCTAAGACCTTCCTGTATATATATACGATATGAAATTGTCTTATTATTAGAATCCTTATCTATTTGAGGTACAAAATTATTTGACCAATATCCATTACTAAAATATTTGTTTTGTATGCCAGAAATTCCTTCCTGAAACTTCGTAGTATTAAATACTGCACCTTCTTTCAACTTTATCAAAGACAAAAGTTCATCTGTTGAAAAAACCTTATTTCCCTGAATTGTTGTTCCACCATAAGTATATTGAGACCCTTCCTGGATATTATATTGAAGAGTAACTTCCTGCCTTGACTTCTTCTCATTATATTCCGAAGTTTGCGTGGCATTAATTATCTTTGCATCAACATATCCATTCTCACCATAATATTGCAATATTGCTTTTTTATCCTGCTCAATAGACGCATCCTGAAATGCACCTTTCTGAAATAAACGCTGAACTTTAGAGACTAACTTACTTTTTAAAGTCCGAGAAGTTGCTATAGTATTTCCAGTAAAAACTATATCCTTAACGACAGTCTGCTTGCCTTCCTTTACATAGAAAGTAACTTTAAAACCATCATCAGATTCAATAACTTCCGAACGAACTGTTGCTTCACTAAAGCCCCGTGAAATATATAAATTTCTAATAACCTGCTCATCAGCATAACGTTTATCTTCATCATAAATACTTTTTTCTTTCGTTGAAATGGCATCCCTCAATTCAGATCCACGAATTTTTTTATATCCGACAATCCTAAGGTCAGAAACAACAGGATATTCAACAACATTGAGTTCTATTTTTACAGTCTTATAATCTTTATCACCTGGAAGAGCAACAGGACTTACATCCTCAAAATAATTCAATGCAAAAATTCGATTGAGCAAGTCAGAAAAGACCTCATTATCAAATTTTTTTCCTATAAAAGCATGAATAATGCCTTCCATATCAGAAGACTTTATATTATTCAGTCCTTTAAATGAAATATTACTAATAGGCTTGTTATAGTACCAATCTGAATCATCCTGTGAAAAAACATGTGTAAAACACATAATCATTACAAGTACAGCTATAAAGAGCCTTTTGAAATTCATAAAAATCCTCATTTTAAAATGTTATTCTCCAAGATAATGTTACGGAAGTTCCTGACACGATAGAAGGAACCTCTCCATTATGCAGTGCAGTTAAATCCGGAGCAAAGTTCCATCGTATCTTTGCAAAAGGTGCATCAAATTCCAAACCTATTTCAGGATGAAATACAAGACCGCTACCTACAAATTTTGATTTCCGAGCAAGAACCTCATCATAAGACCATTGCAAAAGAACGTCTGCATAAATAGAACTTCCAAAGTATTTTCCAATATAAACACTTGAATTATCTAAATAGTTACCAATAGGATTCCTAAATATTGCATCTTCTGTTCCTGAAGATGAGTTTGAAGCAAATCCATATTTTAAGGAATTCTGCAAGACATTAACTCTTATAGAGAATATATCAAAATTAAACAAATCACGCAATGAGTTCTCGATTTTTCTTAGAACAGTTACATGCATTCCATAGTCAAGTCCTGAAAGGAAAAAACCACCAATATCAGAGGAATCGCCTGTTGCAATCTGTCCTAACATTGCCATTATTTGAGTTTCAGACCTAGCAGGTATTGAATAAACTCTTCCCCTGAAGTTTGCAAGTGGCTGATTTTCAGAAGACAAAACGATAGTTACAGGTATGTTATTTTCATCACGTTCTCGCGTTTCTGCATTTAATGTAATAAAAGGATTAAAACCATTCTGAGATTCATTTAAAGTAATGCGACCATTTTTTATATAAAAATTTCTTGTTAAATATGTTATCTGCCCACCCCTTAACACAACATCACTTTTAAGATTCCAGACACCTTTTCCACTATCAAAATCAAAGTGAAATTTTGTATTCGGAGTAATCAAAGCTCGTAGGAAAGGATTTATAACAATATAAACTTTACGTCCTATAATTGCATCCACATTTATTACAACATCCATTGTTTTTGTTAATGATGCAAAAAAACTTTCTTTATTCTCATCAGAAACCTTTTTAACCATGTCATTAGACGGGAAAATTTTATTTAATATATGCAGATCAGAATCGTTTAACAATCCTTTTACATTCATAGACAAAACCCTTTCAGAATACAAGAGTTCAAATCGTGCAGAAGCATTACCATTGATTCCTACATTTGGCACATTCATTTTTACAGGTAAAACACCATCATCTAAGGTTTTAGCATTAAGTGAAAAAGATGAAACTCCCCATCGGTCTAATACAAGCAATGCAGAAGCAGACAAAATATCTCCTGATACAAGGAATTTACTTTCTGTAACTTCCAATTGTTTATCATCAAAAGTTATAAGTAAGTTTTTAGTTCTCATATGTGCAGGAATAGCAAGAGGAAGATTAAATTCAAAATTTCTAGTCAAAAGAGCGCCATCAAAAGTTGGATCACTTGTAAGGCCCGCTATATAAACACGTCCTGAAAGAATACCATCATAAACCGCAAAAAAATCAGTATTTATAAGTTCTTTAAACTGTCCAAAATTACAAAAAATATCACTTATAGTCAGATCTATTTTTCCTTTCCGTATTAATCCCTTTGCATTACCATGAAGAGGTTTACCACTAGGAATATTACATGTGAAAGTACCTTCCTTTAAGATATAACTTCCAGTTACTCCCATAGATTTATCAGAAGCAAATGTTATCTTACGTCCATCCTTCCTTAATTCTGCGTTAACAGGAATATTCCCATTTATCAATCCTTTTGCAGATACATTAGATTTTCCTGTAACAAGGAAACTTTTTGGAACAAATTTCTTCTTTCCGGTTTTGCTATAAAAAGATTCATCTGTATTTTTCATTTCAATATCGAGAGGAATATTCACAATTCGTCCTCCCAGCACTGAAAGAAAAAGATTACCTGTTGCTGTTGCATTAAACTCTTTTATATTTAAAGTTCCCTTTACGTCAGACAGCCTTACATTTCCCCAAGACAATTTAAAATCTGGAACAGAAACATTACCTTCAATCAATTCGGCCTTTCCTTTTACGATAACAGGTTTAGTACCGTACTGAGCAGAAAGACTATCAATATTAATTGAAATATAAGGATTTTCGACAGTTCCACTTGCTAGAATAGTACCATTGAAAGTATCATCCGCGTATTGTTTAGGAACAAAACGAATTAAAGGAAGATTCTTAATTTGTGTCACTGCATTAAAATAACAATCTTTCATTATAGTATTTTTTGAAAGAGTTTTTTTCAAAGGATTTGAAAATGTACCATCCAAAGAAAAAACTTCAGAAGTAAGTTCATTTCCTGTTGCAATTGACACATTTACAGAATTTAAAATACCATCATCAACATTCCACCTAACATAACCGGAACCAGAAGAAGATGTTGATACATCAGAAAAATTAATTGCATTAAATATAATACCTTCTGGATCTACAGACCCCATAAATGCTAGTTTTGGAGATCTATCCAATTTGTGTTCTTCTAATTCAATTTGCAAACTTGTTATATTTACTATAAAATCATTCAATGATTTACATCTAAATTCTGTTTCTGTAGAAATTTTAAATAAGAGTTTAGAAACAGCTATAGGAAGGGATGAAATCTTTGCCGTTCCATAAAAACCGTCTTCAATATTCGCAATAACATCAATTCCATATGATCCTTGAATATTTATCCACTTTCCTAACGTATAAGAGCCATTTAAATTGTATGGAATATTATTAATTTCAAATGATGAACTAAAAACTGCCTGCCGGTCTTCAGGAGAAATATCCACTTCAAACTTTGCCTGAACGTTATGCTTTCCAAAAATTATATTAAAATCTGAAATCTTAACAGACCTTTCGTTTCCTTCAAATGCAAAAAAAGCCATTTGCTTATTTTTACTTGTATTTGCAATTAGCGAAAAAGGAGCATTAAAAGAGATTCCCTTAAAATCCGTAGAAAAAGAAATTTCATCACTTGTAATATAAGGATACAGTTTTTCAGCAATTTTTTCTATTTTTTTCTGCTTTTCTTTTTTTGAAAAAAAGGAGGCTGCATGTGCAACTGAATCAAGAAAAAGATTATCTATTGAAAGCGTAGCAGAAAGATTTTTATTTTTACCAGTAATATAAGTTCCTGAAATTTTAATCTCAGCCGGTTTTCCATAGTCTAAATGAGAATAATCTTCCATTTCCAATGAAAATGGAACCTTTCCTGATGAAGGTATTGCAGTTACTTCGATTGCAGTAAATTTTTGCTTCCCCAAATATAATTGAGGCATAAAAGCCATAACCTTTCGATTTTGGGCTTCAACATAAATTTCTCCAGAAATATTATTACCATTGGGAAGAGTTAATTTATTAATTACAACAGATCCGGAAGGTTTATACGAACCTATATCATAAACACCACTTGCATAGCCATCAAAAACAGAACCTTTAGCTGTAAGCGATTGAATTTTTATTCTAGAATTATTTCCCAACGCATTAAATTGAATATTTTCTTCACCAGATAAAATGCTCTTTGGCAGAGTAACACTTCCACTGCCATTCCATGAATAATTTTTTTTATGGGCATTTGCTTTAAAAGTCCCCTTAAATGTAATTCCTGAATATAATAAATCCTGAATTTTTTTATTAGAAACAGAAAACTTTAAAACAGTTGGTATTTTTAAGTCTCTTACGTCTAAATCTAAAGAAAGATCTTCAGAGTTAAAATCATACCGTGCAAAAACAGTATAAGGCATTGATTGCTGAGTAGACCGTACATAAAGGCAATTATTTCTATAATGAATAAGAAACTGAGCTTTATAAAGCGTAACATCAGCCTTTTGATATTGATCAAAAGAAATTATCATTGAACTTCCAGAAAAACCATTTACAATTTTTCCAGAAAAATTAAAGCGAACGCCGACAGTTTTTGTTTTAGATGAAGACAATACAGTTAATACATATCCTGAAGTACACTTAACCGAAACATTTCCATCCCACTGTTTAAAAAGATTAATCTTATTAACTTTTATTGAGACACTCTTATTTAAATCATTATATAGTGCAGAAATGTCTTTTATTTGAATATCAGCAGGAAGGGCAGACATTATTTTTTTTACAAGATTCTTCTGATCTTCCGTTAATACTTTTGAATCATCTGTCTGAATTTTTAATTCTTTCTCCTTAGAATCAGATGACAATTTTTTTATCTTATCAAAAAAATTATGATATCGGTTTCTATCAATTTGAAACTGAACACCTGAAATAACCACTTTAGAAAAAATATGGTCAAAATCCTTCTTTAAAGCATTCAATATATTATAATAAATAGAAACCTTCTTTATATATAATATTTCATCTCCAGTAGATATTTCAAATACTCTTATATTTTTTATAGTAATACCTGTTAATATGGATGGAGATAACGAATCATAAGAAATACTTAAATTCGTCTTTGTTGAAAATTCAGAAAGTAAATCAGATTCTGCCTTATGCATAAAAGAATCAATTACCCGATACACAGGCGTCATAATATATATACTTAGAATTAATATAATGAGAAAAATGAAAACACCTATGACAGACTTAAAAAACCTTGATTTCATGGAGTAAAAAATTCTATAATAAACATACTTGTAATACTTCTAAAAATATTAAGGCATCATAAAAATGTCAATGATTTTTAGTTATTATCAATATGCGAATTAAATCATCGCGTTTTAAGAATAATCTCTAAAGATTAAATTTTCAGAGATTTTCTAATATAATATAAAAAACAAATAAAAAATAGAAGGGTTTCATGATTTTAAAGAATTTTATTGTATTTGAAGGAATTGACGGTTCTGGAACTTCAACTCAAATTGAAATATTAAAAAACAAACCAGAAGCATCTAAATTTTTTTTTACTGCAGAACCAACAAAATCAGCAACAGGTCAATTTTTAAGAAAAATACTAAAAGGAGATATACCCGTAACAAATGAAACTGCAGCCTATTTATTTGCTGCAGATAGAAATGAACATATAAACGGTCAATTATGTACTCAAGATAATACATTGATAACAGGAGTTTCAAAAGCATGTAATGAAGGGAATATCATTATAAGTGACCGATATTTTTTTTCAAGCCTTGCCTATCAAAGCATCTCATGCAATTCTGAGATTCCTCGTACTGTAAATTCTTTTTTTCCATTACCAGAACTTCTATTCTATTTTGATATAACGCCAGACATATCATTAAAAAGAATCAATGAAAGAAGTTTTAAAGAAATTTACGAAAAGGAAGAATTTTTAAATAAAACAGTGAAAGCATATAAGAGTGTATTAAAAGAATACCAAAATCCTGATAAAAACAAAGGAATGAAAATTATAATTATAGATGCTACAGAGACAAAGGAAGAAATAAGCAATCTTATCTGGAAAGAAATACAAAATTCAATAGAATTGCCGATACTATAATCGTGAAATCAAAATTTCTAATTTTTTCATCATTCATATTTTTTCTCATCACATTACATGCAAATGCATACGTTGTAAAATACAAAGAAGATTACTATAAGCTTTTTCATGTTCATTATGCTCAAGTTCCTGATGATTGCATAGAAAATATTTATTGGCTGGAAAAGGCTGTCAATGCAGATTTTGCCAATCCTTTATATGCAATGGCAAAAATTGAAACTGAAAAGCAATGGGAAAAATATCGATTTTTATTCCAGATGCATATTAACCTAAAATTAATAGAACAGCATCTCAGACTTGGACGTGTATACGATAAAAAAGCAGCTTATTTTTATGATGCTCCATGGAAAGATGAATATCTCAGAAATTTAGAAAAGGCAAAAACATGCTATGAAGCGGGATATTATTACTGGAAAGAAGCTCAGCTATGGGCAGAAAAGGCTAATATCTCGCAATTCAACTTCCTGTACATTACAGACTTGCAGAACTGGGAAGATGAACGTGAAAGAATTGTCACAAAAGAGTTGGATTACAAGAAAATCTTGGACAGAGAACTGACAAGATTGAACAAAGTTATTGACGACCTCGTTGCAATGGATAAAAAAACATATTAGAATGACTTTATGATAAAGTCGCAAGATAAAGTAGAATTATGGTATCCTGAAAATTCAGGATTTGCAAAATCAGATATAAATTTCTTTATAGGAAAACCAGATTTGGTTTCATTTTTTTTTCCTTCACAGGAAAATGAATGCAGGTTATTCGTAACAGATAAAACCATTGCAGCACTGCCATCTGTAAAACAATTCATTGACTACGTAAATAATAAAAAAGACAGTAAAAATGTAATTCTTGAGTTGGAAGCAGGAGAATCTGCAAAAACCATACAAAGTGTTTTAAATATCGTAAAAACAGCCTTAGACAACAATTTTACAAGACAGGCTCTTTTTGTTGGAATAGGAGGAGGAGTTATCTGCGATATGACAGGTTTCGCTGCCTCAATATTCAAAAGAGGTGTAAAAGTTCAGTTCGTTCCAACAACACTCCTTGCCGATGTGGATGCATCCATAGGAGGAAAAACAGGATGTGACTTTGAAAATTATAAGAATATGATTGGCGCTTTCTACCCTGCACAGTCAGTAAATATCTGGAGCGATTTCATTCAAAGCCTACCTGAAAAAGAATTCATATCAGGCCTAGGAGAAGCCATAAAAACAGCATTTCTTTTTTCACCAGAGATGTGCAAGCTTTTTAAAACACAAAAAGAAAAGATAATGAATCGTGACAAAGATTTACTTTTTTCAATAATAAAAGAATGTGCAAAAGCAAAAGCTTCTATAGTGCATACAGATTTTAAAGAAATGGCAGAACGAGCATACCTTAATTACGGACATACTTTCGGACATGCCCTTGAAACAATTGCAGGACTTGGAAAAGTTACACATGGAGAAGGTGTTGCATGGGGCATTGGGAGAGCATTAGATCTGGCAACACAAATTGGAGCATGTAAAAAAGAATTTGCGGATAAAAATAAACAGTTGCTTATGTCTTATGGATACGATACAAATCCAATTCCAGAAGTACTAAAAGACAAGCATACAGTAACTGAAATTCAAGAAAAACTTCTTGCAGCAATGAAAAAAGACAAGAAAAACTTTTCAACATCTAAAGTAAGAGTAACATTACAGAAAGACTATTGCAATACTTTTATGCAGGAAGTATCAGACAATGAAATTCTGGCGGTGCTTAAATGAATCAGACAGAAATAAAAAAAGAACATTACTTTGATTGGGCTGCAACAGCACCTCAGGATACAGAAATCCT
This sequence comes from Treponema sp., assembly GCA_024699235.1. Lineage (GTDB taxonomy): Bacteria > Spirochaetota > Spirochaetia > Treponematales > Treponemataceae > Treponema_D. Next base: position 8,999 of record JAILPY010000146.1, read on the forward strand.
ACAAGAAGCCTTAAAATTTGCAAGTATCCATTGGGGTAACCCTTCAAGCATACATGCAGCAGGAACAGACGCACACTCAGCCTTAACAGAATGCAGAAAAAGATGTGCAGCAATGCTTGGTGTTTCAGAACAAACAGTATTCTTCACTTCTGGAGGTACAGAAAGTGATCACATACCGTTACTTTCTGTTTTAACGCGTCCACAAAAAGGCAGCGTTCTTTTGAGTGCTATTGAGCATCCTGCTCTGAGAGAAATGGCAAAAATGCTTTTAAATTGTGGATGGAATGTCATTACCGTAAAACCAGATAAAAGCGGCTTTATTTCTGCAGATGAAATTATTTCAAAATTACAGGAAGATACAGTATTTGTTTCTGTAATGGCAGTAAACAATGAAACAGGCGCCATACAGCCAATATATGAAATTGCAGATGCTCTTATAGAATTTGGAAAAGGAAAAAGAAAACCTTTTTTTCATGTTGACTGTGTACAGGCAGCTGGAAAAATTCCTTTAAATCTTTCATACAAGGGTATCGATTCCGCTGCTTTTAGTGCCCATAAAATATCTGGACCTCGTGGAATTGGAATATTATACCTTTCAAAAGAAATTACTTCATTTTTAAGAGGCGGCGGACAAGAAAAAAACATACGCAGTGGAACAGAAAACCTGTTTGGTGCAGCAGCCTTTGCTTCTTGTCTAGAAAAATACTATATCTGCAATAAAAATCCAAAAATGCAGGAACGCTTTGATTTACAGAACGAGTATACAGACAGTTTTATCGAAAGTCTTAAATCAATTCCAGGCTGCGTACTTATTCCTCATGAGAGAGGAAACATATCTCATGATAAGTTTTCGCCTTGGGTAGTTCAAGCAGCTTTTCCAGGAATTCCAGGACGAGTTATGGAACGGGCATTAAGCGCAGAAGGTTTTTATATTTCAACAGGAAGTGCATGTTCAGCAGGCCATCATGCCCGACCTATTCTAGACAGCATGAATATAAGTGCTGCTGAAAAGGAAAGTGCAGTACGCTTCAGTTTTGGAGAAGCTACAACAAAAGAAGCCATGGACAATCTTATAGAAGCTGTAAGAACAGTAAACTTAAAATTTATGCATTAATATATTAGCATAATATTCACCTCTTGCACTAAAAAGTAAAAAGTGATATCTTGCAATAATAAAAGCAACATAGTTTTATATAAAATCCAATTACATTATTAAGGAAGGACTTTATGGGAATACGTGGCGAACTTTATACCAATCAGGTAAATTTAGACAACCGCTCTTATTTTTTTAATGTAAAAGAAAATCGTAACGGTGATGTATTTCTTCAAATTGTAGAAAGTAAAATAAAAGATGGTGAAGATGACCGTCGTGCAATTGTTGTTTTTGCAGACGACATGCAGCAGTTTTTGTCAGGAATGGAATCTTCTCTCAACTTTATTGACAAAGACAGAAAGGAAAAGGCAAAAGCCCGTGCTGCAAAGAAAGCCGAAAAAGAAGCACGCTTTGGAGCAGGTTCAAGAGACACTGAAGAACGTGGAAACGGTAAAAAGATTTACCGCAGAAAGGGAGAAAGCCGCCTTGTAACTGAAAAAAAATCAGAAAGAACAGATAACGGAATAAAGAAAACTGGGAAAGTTATTCATATTACATCTAAACGGAATGCAGATTAGTTAAACTATCCATTTACTTAATTTTAAAAGTCATCCTTTGTATGGGAGACGGTCCTATCTTGCGACATATTTCCATATGTTGCTTGGTAGGATAACCTTTGTGTTTTGCATATCCATACTCAGGATATAATTTATCATATTCAATCATAAGTCTATCCCTATAAGTCTTTGCAATAATACTTGCAGCCATAACAGAAGGATATTTTCCGTCTGCTTTAGGTTCACTTTTTACATTACATGAAATATCAGGACAAAAAGTTCCATCAACAATTGCATTTAAATCCTGTTTATCAATGCAATCCATTCTAATGGATTTGCACCATTCCGCAAGTTTTTCCATCATATTATCGTAAGCACGTTGCATAGCAAGGAGACTTGCATTCAAAATATTGATTTTATCTATTTCATAATGATCTGCAAGACCTATTCCCCAGCAGGCCTTTTCTTTTATCATAGACTCTGCAAAATTACGTTTTTTTTCTGAAAGTTTCTTACTGTCATTGAGAATTTCAATTGGAAAATCATCCAACAAAAGTACACATCCCGCGACAACAGGTCCTGCAAGAGGTCCCCTACCAGCTTCATCAAGTCCAATTATATATTTACTATTCATTTCCATTAAAGATTATATAAAAAAGTATTATTATACGAATAATCTACAGTATCTGCATCTTTCCAAACAGGTTCAACATTCTGATATTTTAAATTAGCATCAAGAGATGCTTTAAATGTATTTTGCTCCATAACCAAATTACTTCTTATACATTCCATAGAACGACCTATATGAGCTGAAATATCTGTGACTGAATTTTTCATTGTTAAAAAAGTATCTAGAATACTTAAATTAACGCAAGTATGAGCCTTAGCAATAATTTTTAAATCAGCAGCTAAGAAATAAGAATCAACTGATTTAACATTACATGCATAAGAAGAAGCATAAATAACAAGACTCGTATTGTCAAACTTAAGTTCAGAATTTACGCTTTCTACAAGAATTCCTTCAGAAGAAAAAAGAGATGAAACCTGGCAGTGATCAAAAAATAGAATTCCATCATTGACTATAATAAAATTCGTATCATTTTCTATATAAGTCTCTTTTGATATAGAGCAACTTTTTATCGAAACAGAAGCATTATCTACAGTCAAAACAGCATTTTCACTAAATATCAGACTACTATTTTTTCCTATAATGTCACAGTCTGAAGTGATGGAAATATTATTTTTTACGTCAACATTACCAATAATATGCAACTTCATTCTTGACAAACCGTTCATAGCTGCAACAGCCTCTTCAAAAGTCGCAAAAGGCTTTAAGTAACTTCCATCCCTTTCATCAGAAGTTATGCTTAAAGGATTTAAATAAAAATTATGTTCATCAACAAGAATACGAAATTCAGTTATTTCACTTTGATTTCCTGCCTTATCCATAGCATAAGCTTGAATTTTATAAAATGTCGGATTTTCTGAAATAGAAGAAAGAATAACTTTCCCTTTCTTAAATTCTTGAAATTCTCCTGTACGAATATCAGAGAAGCTAGATTCCATAGAAATTATATCACCTGCATCAAACTCAACGGGATCGCTAACAGAATAATAAACAGTAGCACCTTCTTCAGCTTCAGCAACAAGAATAGTTTTCTGTTCATTTACAGACGAAAGGACTGGTGGTAAGGGAGCTAATCTATCAACAATGACAGAATGTTGTAAAACTCCCTGATAAACACCATCATAGTAAACGCCTGTCAAAAATGATGATAATAATTCCTCTCCATTAAAAGCATCTAACGTAATAGAATCATACAAACCTTCTCCAACATCTATTAATGAAAGATTTTGAGGAATTTTCCCCATTTTATAATTCATGCTATTCGAAATATCATTAGGTGCTGGCATTAATGAAAAAGTTACCTGCCCATAAGGTTCTACAGAACTTACAAGCTGTGGCATTGGAGGTAAAGCATAAGAAAAAATCTCTTCTTCTTCATTGTCAGATTCTACCGACTTTTTCCATCTTATTATATGAGTTTTCAATCTATCTAACACAAATGCGGACAAATTACTAACCCACAGACCATCATCAATAGAATATACATATTTTTCAGAAGAAAAACTTATGACATTCCAGTTTTCAATTGAAAAAGGAACATATTTTGAATGCAGAGAACTATTATGTAAAGGAATTATTTGCAATACAAAATGTAAGTATACAGAACCATCTGTTACCGTAAAAGGAACATATCTCTTCACGTTATTTTTTTCAGAAATATGAAGATTATTCCCAGAAAAAGTACGTTCATCGTTTTTTCCAATAAAGTAATTAAAAGTTTCAGGAATAGAAAAGATAGATCCTGATACATATCGTTTTATTGGATGATTTATAATATCGTTTACAAATGATACAGTATCTTCATTTCCAGCAATATTTATATCCTTTACAGCATATTCAATAAAAAAATCCTGACGTTCTCCATTTTCATCGACGGCAGTAATTTGCAGTGAAACATCACCTTTCTGATCCAGAACAACAGGACCATCGTATGCAAAACCAAACTTTAATGGGTCTGTTCCCATCAGCGAATAATAAATTTCAGTTTTATCTTCAACATTAAGAACAAGAGGCTGCGTATTATTCCAAGTTCCAGATATAGGACTTATAATATCTTTTTCTGAAAACGCATACACTGCTATCAAAGTGAAAAAAAGATATATTACTGAAGATAAAACCTTACGCATACGATATTATTTTTTAAAAATAGGTTCTAAAACAGACCTTAATTCAGGATAAGGCTTATAATAATTTTCTTCAAGTTCTTCCTGTGTAAGACCAACCATTTCATGACTGCAATAATTTATCCAGTTATTTTGATCAGAAGTCTCTATAAGAAATTTACGGCAAAAATAATCAGGCTGAATAGGAAGCTGGCGTTTCCATGTATAAATTTTATAATCATGAACTGCAACCTTTATATTTTCACGAGGAATTCCTTTTTCCAAAAGGACACCAACTAAATAATTCAATGTTCTTCCAGAATCATATATATCATCGACTAAAAGAATCTTATCTCCTGGCCTTAAATATTCAGGAGAATAAGTCCATCCATCAATTCTAACAGAATCCTGCATATGAACATTAGTATAAGAACGAGCCACAACAGCTGCATAAAGAATAGGCTTATGATCTTTTAATGCAACTTTATAATATTCACTAAGAATATTTGCCATATAAGCTCCACCTCGTAAAGAAGCATAAATTATATCCGGCACAAAACGATCTTTTTGATATATTTTATCAGCTAATATTAATGCATCATTTCGGATAACTTCATATTGTAAGAATTCTTTCATAACATTACCTCTTGTATTTTATTTAATCATCGATCCTGTGTAATTAATAAAGGAGTTTCTAAAGCATGCCTGACTTTCTTAAATTTCACAATAATAGATTTTCCTTCCGCATCCATATCTATAATAACCTGATTGCTAAGCCCCCTTTTTCCACTTAGCAATAAATTTGCCAGCTGATCTTCTATATTCCTTTGAATAAGCCTACGCATAGGTCTAGCTCCCATAGATGGTTCATAGCCATTATCTATCATGAAGGATCGAGCCCTCGGCTTTAAAACAATAGAAAGTCCCTTTTCTGCAAGACGAGATTCCAGTTCCTTAAGCTGAATATCAAGTATTTTACTAACCTGATCCTTATTTAGTGCATTAAATACAATCACATCATCTATTCGATTAAGAAGTTCAGGAGACATTATACGCTTTAATTCTTCCATGGCACTAGACTTTATGTCATCATACGGAAGCAATCCATCATTTAGATTTGAAAATCCCAAGCGACTTTCTGAAGTAATTTGACGGGCACCAGCATTACTAGTCATAATAACCATTGTATTCTTAAAACTAACGGTATGACCAAGATTATCTTTAAGTTCCCCTTCTTCAAGCATCTGAAGAAGAAGATTAAAGATATCAGGATGAGCTTTTTCAATTTCATCTAACAGAACTACAGAATATGGATGCTGCCTGACTTTTTCAGTAAGGATACCGCCTTCATCAAATCCTATATATCCTGGTGGAGCACCAACAAGACGAGATGCATTATGCTTTTCCATATAATCACTCATATCAACACGTATAAGAGAATCTTCTGTTCCAAATAAAAACTTTGCAAGAGCTTTTGCAAGCTGAGTCTTTCCAACACCTGTCGGACCTAAAAAAATAAACGATCCCAATGGCCTTTTTAGAGAAGAAACACCAGCCCGACTTCTTCGCACAGCACTACTAATAAGAGAGATTGCTTCTTCCTGCCCGACAACATCCTCATGGAGATACTTTTCCATCTGCAAAAGACGTTTTGTTTCACCAGAATCAAGATTATCGGCAGGAATGCCAGTCATACTGCTTATAATGGAACTGACGTCTTCAACTGCAACATGCTGACGAATGCCATTTTCCCTATTTTTCCAACTTAAATTAAATTCATCCAACCGCCGGCGCAATTCCTGAACCCTATCTCTAACCATAGCTGCTTTTTCATAATTTTGCTGCTGTACAAGCAGGCATTTTTCTTCAGAAAGAGAGTCTATAGATTTTTGAAGTTCATCAAATTCTGCAGGTTTTTGTGTTTCCTGAATTTTTTTTGCAGCACCAGCCTCATCCATAATATCTATCGCTTTATCAGGTAAAAATCTTTCAGGAATATAGCGCATAGAATATTTTACAATTGCTTCTATTACGCCTTCATCATATATAACCCTGTGAAAATCCTCATAATTTTTCTTTAATCCTTTTAAAATTTCCTCAGTATCTTTTGAAGAAGGCTCTTCAACCTTTATCTGTTGAAAACGTCGTGCAAGAGCACTGTCTTTTTCTATATATTTACGGTATTCTTTTGTAGTTGTCGCTCCTATGACCTGGATTTCTCCTCTACTCAATGCAGGCTTTAACATATTGCTTGCGTCCATAGAACCTTCTGGACCTCCAGCTCCAATCAAAGTATGAAGTTCATCTATAAAAAGTATCAGGTTTTTAGACTCTTTTACTTCTTTCATTAACCTTTTCATACGTTCTTCAAATTCACCACGATATTTAGTGCCAGCAATCATTGCCGCAAGATCAAGGGAAAGAATTCTTTTTTTCAATAAATCTTTTGGTACGTCGCCCCGCGCAATATACTGAGCGAGACCTTCGACAATAGCTGTCTTACCAACGCCAGGTTCTCCTACAAGAACAGGATTATTTTTTGTCCTTCGACTTAAAACCTGAATCAGACGCATAATTTCTTTTTGCCTGCCAACAACAGGATCTGCCTGCTTATCAAAGAAGTCCTGGGTTAAGTCATGACTAAACTGAGCGAGAAAAGAATTAGCCTCCTTATCTTTTCTCTGAGAACTACCATCAGACATATAGGGTTGTCCATCCCGAGATCCTCCTTCTGCATCATGAATCTTTGCAGAAGAAGGGACTTTTCTTTCTACTTCAGAAACGCAAGTCCTAGCCTGTTCAATAGTTATTTCAGCCTTAAAAAAATACTGACTGCATAAAGATTTAGACTCCTTTATGCAAGCTAAAAGCAAATGCTCTGTACCTATATAATCACAATGAAGAATCTTAGCTTCCATAGAAGCAGAATCTATTACGGAATTCAAGCGAGGAGAATTTTCAAGAGTATACATCTCCATCCTGTTAGCATCAGCAGAAAGATGCTGTTCTATAGCAAGCTGAAAAGTTAAAATATTTATTTTAAGAGCTTTTAGAGTCAGATAACCCAATCCGTCACCAGATCTTGCCAATGCGAGCAGAACATGCTCTGGTTCAAGTTGCTTATCCATTCGTTTAAAAGCCTCATCCGGACCAAGCGCAACAAGAAGTCTTTGGGCACGTGGTGATAAAATCATATTAGTCATAGCTGCCTCCTAAATTCAAAGAGCAATATTAATATCTTCAAAAGCTTCTTGAAGAATCAACGCCCTTAACCGTTCTATCTTTCTAGAGGTATTTGTTATATCTTCTTCAAACTCAAAAGTTCCATTTTTTAAAACATATTCAAGATGACCTTCTTGAATTCTATACAATAAAGCATGTAACTCGGAATCAGAGATTCCCTTTATAATTTCCAAATCTGTACCCCATTTTACACAATGAATGACATTTATAGCATCCCTTGCAGAGATAAATAAACTTGAACGGGCTATAGCCAAAGACCTAAAAAGATTATTACGAATTTCACTTGGAAAACGTCGCATGCATTCCTGGCGGGCAGACCTTTCTTTTTCAATAAGTCTTTTTCCAACAGATACTATAGATGCTGTCTGATCAAATTCTGATCCGCTTTGACAATTAATTAGTGAAAAATCATAATAAGAGCCTAAAGAAGAATTAAATTCTCCTGCTCCAAATGGAGCAGAACATACAATACCTTCTTTATACATTTCTTCAGAAGTATCCTTTATGCAACCAAGCATAGACAGAGAAGGCAAATGAGTACGAATAGAAAGCCTTATTCCACTTCCAGCTTCCATAACAGAAGATGTTAAATAACCAAAATCATAGCTTGCAGCAAATTGAACATAGTTTTGAAGCTGAGAATCAACTCCCTGGGAATTATTAAGTACATTATCAAAATCAAGTCCAGAAGAAAATGAAGAAATTCTTACATGATCAATTATATTCACTGTACATGAGATATAACCGTCAGTACGTAAAATTATTCCAGAATTTTCAGTATTAATATCTTTATCAGATGCGGATCCAAAAAAACCTCTTTCACGTAATATTTTACTGCCTAATGAATCCAGATTACTTACTGAAATGGCTTGATAATGTTCAGAGTCCTCAAGTTTATTAAAAGCATCAAATACTATTGACTGTACTCTAGAACCATCCCTGCCATGAAGTTTGGAGGGAAAAGGAAAATTTGCAAGATTTCTAGATAACTGCACATTAGAAGAAAGCACAACATCATCTTGAAACCCCTTATATGTGTACCAAGCATCTTGGACAGAAGAATTTACAGAATCACTCACAATCTTCTCCATCCGAAACAGATTTATTTTCAAGTGCCTTCAAATAATCTCTGTACATAGCCGCCTTCTCATAATCTTCTTTTTCAACAGCAGCATTCAATTTATCTTGAAGTATAATTCTGTCATTCAAAACAGAATGCATATTTGCAAGACGAGCAGGCATAGACCCAGTATACATTCCCTTAATGTTTTTAGAATACAGGTATTTCCTTATATCATCCTTAAATATTGAATAGCATTCAGGACAACCTACCCGCCCTGTTTGCCTGATTTCTCCAACGCTCATTCCGCAAACAGGGCACAACCTGTTATTATCACGCTGAATTCTTTTTGTCATAACAGAAAGTTCTTTAAAAAGTTCACCTATTGAAGATTCTATGCTTTTAGGATCAGAACTAATGCCTCTTTCT
>JAILPY010000150.1 GCA_024699235.1 Treponema sp.
TTACAATATTGATACATCCTCTTCCGATACTACAAGCGTATGGCTTTATCCTGATGTGGACTTAGTATTTCACAAGAAAGACTTTGCAGGGTTCTTTAACTTTGGCGTTTATGCAGGAGGCGGTTCCCTCAATTTTGATAATGGATCTTCTTTGATTGCAGCAAAACTTCTTAGTGCTGCTCAGACATATGGCGCTCTTGCGCAAGTTGCTCCAGGCACGGTTGCTCAGAAATATGGCGCTATTGCGCAAGCTGCTTTAGGTGCTGCTGCAGACCATAGCCTTAATGTAAAGTCTATCACCTATGGCGGAGAGTTAGGCGGCGCATATAAGTTTCTGGACGGCAGGATTTCACTTGGCGCTGCATTCCGCATGGTTTATGGAACGCAGTCAATGGCACTTACTTCCGGCAATTCCTTCTTTAAAGCTGCAAACGGTGGAGACACAATCGGTTACGATGCAAAGGCAATTGGCTTTGGAGCGGTCTTTGGCGTACACGCCCGTCCGATTGACAGGTTTGACATTTCCGTTCAGTATTCAACAATCAACAAGATTGAGTACACTGTTGACAATGTAGACGGAAAATTAGCTGAGGGCCTTGGCATAGTGGACGGCAATAAATTCAATACAGACCTTCCTGCAGTGCTTTCCTTTGGTGCTTCCTATAGCGTAATCGATCAGCTTCTTCTTTCTTTCAGCTTTAACTATTACTTTAACAGGCAGGCCGAGATGAATTCCGTACTCGGAAAAAATGATTATGGCAATTCATTTGAATTCGCATTTGGCACTGACTACAGGTTTAACAGTACAGTTGGAGCTAGCTTGGGTGTTGCATATTCAAAGCAAGGAACAAATAAGGATTCTAACAGTCCGTTCTCTCCTGTTTTGGATAGCATATGTATTGGAGGTGGCGTGGAAATTTTCCCTGTCGAAAACCTTACGCTTACAGCAGCCGGGATGTGGGTATATTACTTTGACATAAAAGACTATACTAAGAATGATAAGAAGTTTAAGCTTTCCAAGGACCTTTTTATGACAAGCATAGGCTTGACATACCATTTGCCTTTCTAAATTTCTAAATGTATTTGTCTTGGTGATAATATAATAACAGTGAAGCCTGCTACTTCTCTGTTATTATTTATGAATCTGTACGTTCCTCAATTTGCATGTGTTGCTGCTGAAAGCGTTCTTTACTTGTTATTCTTTTCATAATTATGATAACTGGTACTTAAAGTTAAGCATTAAATTAAAGCAATAGTTTTCCGATAATGAAAAAGATGAAAAGCATAGTTTTTTTATATGCGGGTTTTGTATTTAATCATGCATTTGATATATTATTTTCAGAAAAATCAGCTTTTGAAAAGGTTTTAGCCTGGTCTTTGGGCATAAGGGACTGTTCAAAAATTATAATAGCCTGCAATCCAGAAACAGAATTAGCAGTAAAAAAAATACTTGAAAAAGTTCCTTGTGATAAGACTGTCATTGTAACTCTTCCAAAATGGAATACAACATCTCTGTTAAAAGAAATGGCATTAAGGGCTGATGCAGAACATGCTGACTTTGCTGTATATGCAAGTGCTGACAGGCCTTTTTTGGATTCTGAACTTACAAATGAAGTCATAGACTGCCATGTAAAGTATCTTGCAGAATATACTTTTGCAGACGGTTATCCTGCCGGTTTTTCTCCTGAGGTAATAAGCAGCGGAACTTTGAATATCATGTATTCTCTTTCTACAGGAAAATCAATTGAAGCAGGTAATTCTCCTGTTTCTAATGACAGTTTGTTTAATGTTTTGAAAGGCGATGTTAATGCATTTGAAATTGAAACAGTTATAGCTCCTAAAGATTATCGCATGCTTAGGCTTGATTTATCTTGCTCGTCAAAAGCTAATACTATGGCTTGTAAGAAATTATATGAAGAAGCAATTGATAAAGGCATTTCTTTTTCTGCTCAAAGTCTTTCTGATTTAGCAAGTGAAGCAGCATCTGTTCAGCATACAGTTCCTGCTTTTTATAATATTCAGATTGCAGAAAACTGTACAAGCGAGGCTATTTATAATCCTTATATTCAGGTTTTTGCAGAAAAAAATGGAAGAAAGCCTCTTGCTGATGAAAATGAAAGCCCTAAGAATATGAGCCTAGAAAAATTTCGCTGTATTGTTAATGATATGTCAGATTTTTCAGAGTCTGCTGTTGTTGATTTGAGCGGTTTTTCAGATCCGTTGACTCATTCTGAATTTCCAGAATTTGTAAAAACTGTTTTGGAAAAGAAAGGTCTTTCTGTTTTAATTGAAACTGACGGCTCCTTAGTTTCTCTTGTGCTTGCAAAGAAAATTGCAGAAATGTCTAGAGAAGCCGGTTCCAGGAGCAATGGTAATCCTCCTGTAATGTGGATTGTAAATGTTGATTCATGTAGTGAACAGAAATATTTTGAAATTCATAAAAAGCAAGGCCTGAAATCTGCACAGGAAGCTGTGAAAATTCTGGAAAACTTTTTTCCTGGCTGCGTTTATCCTCAGCTATTGCGCATGCATAAAAATGAGGATGAGCTGGAATCATTCTATCGCTTTTACCATGATAAAGAATCTCCTTCAAAAGGAAATCTTATTATTCAGAAATATGATCATTATTGTGGTTTTTTGAGTGATGAAAAGCCGGCTGACCTATCTCCTATAAAAAGATGTCCTTGCTGGCATTTAAAACGGGACATGTTTATTCTTCCTGATGGAAGTGTCCCTTTATGCAGGGAATATATCCTTGATAATATAATTGGGAATGTTTTTGTAGATGGCATTGAAAATATTTGGAAAAAAAATGTTTCTCTTGTGAATGAGCATATTCATAGTAATTATAGCGAAAAATGTGGTTCCTGTGATGAGTATTACACCTTCAATTTCTAGTTTAAAAAATATAAACCATACTGCATTGGGAGGAACTGAACCAATAAATAAAGTTCTTATGCCGGTAGCATGTCTTGTAATAAATCGGGCAAGCAATCAGTATAGAAGCAGGGTATTTAAAAACATTCTTTCTTGCGGCTTTGAACAGGTAATTAGCATTGAATCTTATAGTAAGGCTAAAAATACTGAGAAATTGTCTCAAGAATTCCCAATGGTTAAATTTATATGTTCTTTGGAAAATTGTACAAAAGGGGACTTATTGAATTTGGGAATGTCTGAAGTAAAAACTCCTTATGTGCTTATAATTCATGAAGACTTATGTATAGACGGATTTAAATTTTCAACCGTGCTTGCAAAAAAATTGATAGAGTTCGATTGTTTTTGTGTTTGTCCGCGTCTTTTAACGCCTGAGCAACAGGTTTTACCTGTTCGATTTACACCAAGTATTAAAAAAAATTCTTTTGAGGTAGATTCTTCTCTTGGTGTTGTTGATAAAGTTGCAACTCTATATCCATTCGATTTAACAGGATTTTATGATACAAAAAAATTCCTTCAGTTAGGAGGGTTTGATTCCTCTATTGATTCTCAATACTGGCAAAAGCTAGATTTCTTTGTCCGTTCCTGGTTATGGGGAGAGAGGACGTTTCTGTCTTCTGCATTTACTCTTACTTATAGTTCTGAAAATTTTGTAGAAGATAGGACCGCAGATTATTCTTCTCAACAGTTTTATCTGAAAAATCTGCTTCCAGTTTTTAAGAATGATCACTGTGAAATAAAGCGTCTGTCGTTTTTTTCATTTAAAAATCATAGTGCCTGTGGTTTTAGTGAATCTGGAAGATTATTTAATAAAATCCGATCTTGGGTAAAGGATAATATGTATCGCTTCAAAATGGATGCTGTTTCGCTCACAGAACATTGGAATGAAGTTGGAGAATTAAAATGAGATTTTTGAATTTATTTGATAAAAAAAAGAAACGTACTGTTTTGATTGTTCAATGTCGCCTGTCTTCTACAAGGTTACCTAGAAAGGCTCTTCTTCCTCTTGGAGGAAAATGTGTGCTTGAATGGGTCTTGCAATCAATGAAAAAAGTTAAGGTTGATAAATATTATCTGGCTGTTGATACTGAAAGCGCTCCTGAACTGGAAAAATTTGCAAAGGATTATGACTATAAGTTTTTTGCTGGTTCTAAAGAAGATGTTTTGGATAGATTCTGCAAGGTTATAGAATTGTCTGATGCAGATGTTGTTGTGCGTGCTACTGCTGATAATCCTTTTTTATTTTATGAAGCAGCACAGGGGTTGCTTGATGAGTATAAAGACAGGAGTGCTAACAGTCATATAGATTATATAACTTGGACAGGATTGCCGCATGGGTCTGGAGTAGAAATTTTTGACGCTCATTCACTTTTGAAAGCTTCTGAAATGACAAGTCTGGAATATGATCATGAGCATGTAGGTCCGGCTTTATATAACCATAAGGAGTCATTTGTATCTCTTTTTATAAAGGCTCCTAAAGAATTTTATTATCCATCCTTGCGTACAACAATTGACGTTCCTGGGGATTATCGAAGGGCGCAGGCTATTGTACGCTTTATTTCTGGAAATGAACCTGTAAAAGAGCCTTATAAAGTAAGTCAGATTATAGATGCTCTTGAAGAGAGTTCCGTGAAGTATCCCATGTTGCTGATTCCTAGCACTGTAAAAGGCCATGGTACTGGACACTTACGCAGATGTCTTGATATTGCCGTAAAAACAGGATCTGATATACTTATTTCTTCTGATTCTTCCTTATCTCAGACAGAAGAATTGCTTTCTTTTGCTAAGGAAAATGGATTGTATGACTTTCAGATAGTAAGATCTATTGAAAATGCGGAGCAGTATAATCTTGCTGTCCTTGATAATTTCAAGACTTCTTCATCGTTTTTGCAGGAACTTTCTTCAAAATGTCCTGTAGTTGCATTGGATGAAGGCTCGTTGGATGATAGTGATTGCATTGATTATATTCTTGATATAATTCCATCTGCTAATGAAGGACGGTATGTCAATTTATTTGAGCCTGGATTTATTGAAGTAGGTAAAAATAAAAAAGATGCTATAGATAAAACTGCTGCCTTAAAGACTGCATTAGTTGTGCTTGGAGGAGAAGACCCTTCTTGTCTTACAGCTCCTGCTGCTGAAGTCCTTGCTGGCTGCGGGCTTGCTGTAACTGCTGTAACTGCTGTAACTGCTTCTGCTGTTGAAAATAAATCTGTTGCAGTAGTAAGTTCAATAACGAATTTAAAAGATAAGCTTTTTGAATACGATCTTGTTGTAACTCATTATGGACTTACTGCATTTGAAGCTGTAGCTGCAGGGTGTGCCGTTATTCTTTTGGGAACATCCTCATTGCATGAACAGCTTTCTAAAAAATATGGT
>JAILPY010000197.1 GCA_024699235.1 Treponema sp.
AAAATTCTAATGTTTATAATCGGGATACTTTTATACGGCATACTGTTCAAATGCTAAATTCTAATAGGCCTTATACTGTTGTTCTGCTGAAGCTTGGGAATATCCGTTCTGTAATTTCAGTATTAGGAATAGAAGTTGTAATGGCTGCAATCATAAATAGACCTTCTGTCAAAAACCAAAAGTTCCAGATAATCTGCAACATCTTTCAGGAGTCCATTTACAACGTCCTGCCCTAATACAGAAATTACAGAGCGTATGTTTCCAAGCTTTATCAGGACAACAGTATAAGGTTTCTTAGAATTTAGCATTTGAACAGTATGACGCATAAAAGTATCCCGATTATAAAGATTAGAATTGTCATTTAAAAGATCACTTTCATTTTCTATTGCAAACAGCAATCCAAGACTCAGAATTGACCTGAAAAACATTTCCATGTTCATGCCTAAATAAAAATATTCAAACACAGCAGAAGCAAAGCCGCCTAAGATAAACAGAACAATGATGCCATACTGAGATTCGGAAATGGAATTATTATATTTTATTATCAGGTACATACAGGCAATGACGTAAATCAGCATAGAACCTACAAGATAGAAAAAATAAAATTTACCGCTATAAAAGATTCCGTCTTTCAGAAAAAATACAACCCTATAATGAAGGTTAAAGAACAGGCTTACAATATCTACTGCAAGAGGAATAGAAAACAATGCCAAAGAAACCTTTCCATAAACTTTTATTCTTCCTGTGACTGTAAGGATGTACAAAAATAAAAGATACGGCATAACATTATGAAACAAAAGATATATGCTGTTCATTACATAAATCATGCTGTCAGGAAAAGAAAATCTGTCATTAAGCATGATACATGAACATAAATCAAAAACAGTAGAAATAATACATGAAACCAGCATGCCTAAAAAAAGGCGATTCTGAAAAGTAGACAATTCTTTCTTAGAAAAGAAAAAGTACACTATAAGGCAATATAAAACAAAGGCACATACATCATAATGAACATTAAAAAATAAACACATTTATAATATTCTAACATTATTATTTCAGAAAAGAAAGCACATAATATATAAACAGATACAAGACTTATCCACAGGATTTGCGGAGTTATAAACAGTTTTTCACAGCTATGCACAGCCTCTGAAAATTGAAGTTTTCCACAACTTATTTCTTTATATTACAAATACTTAACAACATTTTCCATAAAATAATTAAATCTTTTCCCACAAAAAGGTCACATAAATTCACCATTTATCCACAGAATTTAAGAGAATTATTGCAAGGTTATGAACAAATTATTCTATTTGTAGTATAATCGGCTAATGAAATCACAATTAACAACACTTTGTTATATAGAAAAAGATAACAGTTACCTCATGCTTCACCGAATATATAATAAGAAGGATGACGAAAACCATGATAAATGGATTGGCGTCGGAGGGCATTTTGAAAATGGCGAAAGCCCCGAAGACTGCCTTCTGCGGGAAGTAAGGGAAGAAACAGGCCTTATCCTGCATTCTTTTAAATTCAGAGGAATCGTTACGTTCATTTCTGACGAAAATCCTGCTGAATATATGTGCCTTTATACATCAGATAATTTCAGCGGCAATTTAACTGACTGTAACGAAGGCAAACTTGAATGGGTTTTAAAAGAAAACATAGAAAAACTGACATTATGGGAAGGAGACAAAATCTTTCTGCAGCTGCTGGCTCAAGACGCACCGTTTTTTTCGCTAAAGTTAGTGTATAAAGACGGAAAGCTCATAGAAACAGCACTTGACGGAAAGACAGGTAAACAAGATGATTAACGTAAAACGATTCATTCTGGCGACGGTTGCTTCGGCAATGGCACTCTGCTCTGTATATGCAGATACAGAAACAAAAGTACGTCTGGCAAAAAAAGTTGGGGAACTTTCATGGACAAATACAGTAACGTTCCCAGACAATAAGTTTAAGAATGCAGAAGAAGGTTCCGTAATCCGCATTTCTGCAACTCAGACAAAAGCTGATTACCACAAGCTCAAAGTCTATGCAATGACAAACGGATGGACAGAACTGGGGTATGGCGGAGTTTCAGGCGCAGACTTCAGCAATGGCGAAATAAGCATGGAAAAGCCTTCCGGAACAATTATCATCACTCTTTCACAGCAGGAAGCCCAGAATCTAAGAAAATATGGCTTAGCAATGCACGGTTTTGGAATTTCTGTAAAAAAAGTAGAATTACGCAATCCAGAAAAAGAGGAAGGCCTTTTTGACCTTGGCAACTGGCAGAGCTTTGGAATACCAGCCTCTCAGTTCCAGGGACTTGATGACTTTTCAATACAGATAATCACAAACCGTTCACCTACAGAAAAAGACGCAGCCTATTTTAACATCAAGCTGTATGTAGATAACACAAACCCATGGAGAACAGTCTATAAGGGAAAAGTTTCATCTGCTGAAGGAGACGCCCGCATTCAGGACGATTTGATATTCCTTGCCAAAACAGATAATTCATTAATCTATACGCCTACAGACAAGGAACGTGCTGCCATAAAAGAAAACGGCCTAAGGATTCAAGGCTATGGAATGCTTGTAATGGAAGTAAACACAGTAACAGAAAATGGCCAGCCTCTTACGGCAGAAGAAATTGGAGAAGCCAGTGCGGAACCTAATGCAGCAAAAGGAACTCCTTTTGCTCGTCATGGAAAACTTCATGTAACTGGAGCTTCATTGTACGACAGCAAAGACCAGAAGTTCCAGCTTTACGGAATGTCTACGCACGGACTTTCATGGTTCCCAGAATATGTATCAGATGAAAGCTTTGCAACACTGCGCAACGACTGGAACGCAAACTGCGTACGCCTTGCAATGTACCCTGGAGATTATAACGGATACTGCAACGGCGGAAACCAGGAAGAACTCAAAAACACAGTCTGCAAAGGCATTGAAGCAGCAACTGCACAGGGAATGTACGTAATAGTAGACTGGCACGTTCACAATGACAATCCAAACAAATATAAGGAAGAAGCAAAGAAATTCCTTGGAGAAATCTCAAAGAAATATGCAGGAAACGGAAATATCCTGTACGAAATCTGTAATGAACCGGTAGATTCTGACTGGGACAGTCAGATTAAGCCTTATGCTGAAGAAATAATTCCTGTAATCCGTGCAAACTCACCGGACTCAATAATAATAGTAGGAACAAACACATGGTCACAGGACGTAGACAAGGCCGTAGCAAACCAAATCAAGACCTTTAAGAACATCATGTACACATTCCACTTCTACGCACATACCCATACAGATGACATGCGTGCAAAGCTTGAAAATGCAATCAAGCTTGGACTTCCTGTATTCATTACCGAATTCGGAACATGTGATGCATCAGGCAACGGCGGCTATGACGAAAACCAGACAATGCAATGGTTCAACTTAATCCAGAAATATAACCTGAGCCACATAAACTGGAGCCTCTGCAACAAAGACGAAACTGCCAGTGCCATTTCAAGCGACTGCAAGGCAACATCAGGCTGGACTGAAAATGAACTCTCACAGTCAGGAAAACTCATCAGGAGTCATTTCCGCACGCTAAAAAAGTAATGTAACAGCCTTCCCGAAAAAGCCTTCTGGAATCAGCATAAGAGCTGCCTCCCAGAGGGCTTTTTTGCATATGCATAAAATTACATGATGCAATAGGTCTGATTATCAATCTTTTCCATGCCAATGCTTTTCCAGAAAATCTCAGCATTAGTATCCTTGGCATCCAGAAAAATCTTTTTGGAGCCAGTCTCTATCATAAGCCTTTCAAGCGCATAAGTGCCGATGCCTATATGGCGGAACTCCTTATTGACCTCAAACAGGTCAATATAAAGGGTATCGTCTATGATTTTATAAATGCATACAGCCTTAAGGAATCCGTTTGAAGGCTTATAGTCAAAGATCATGAAATTTTCATTTTTAAGCATAAAAGAAAACTCCCCGTTTTCAGTATAAGACTTTAAAAGAGGAAAGTTATCCCAGCCTTCCAAAGCCATATACGATTCAAAAATGTCACAGTCAATGATTCTGTAATTTAAATTCATAGCTAGCTTTATTCTATAATCCAAACAAAAAAAGTGCCAGTCCCCAGAGACTAGTCTCCAGAAACTGGCGCAATTTTGCCTAAGGCATATTAGCAACCCCCCAAGTTTCCTGTCAGGCGATGGCTTCTTTCAAAATTTTAATTAATTCCGATGGTGTTACAACAAAAGGCTTTTCAGGGAAATGCTTTCCATTTCCTGTTACAAGAAAAGCATCCTTGTCCTGCGCAGATAATGTTACTGCATAAAAAACAACATCTTTCGGGTCTGGCATTGTTTCATTTACCACTGCCAACTCCGTAACTTTCAATCCGTTGTCCATAATATCTTTCAAAAGATTTATAATTATGCTTTCAGGAAGCTTAAATTTATCCCTTCTTAAGACTTCATTGTATTCCTTTACAATTTCATCTGAATAAACAGGAACAATATTTCCATTTGCAAGAAAACGCAAAATCTGTACCGTTGGAGATCTTTCATTTCGGGTTATCAAAGCTGAAACAAGCACATTTGTATCAATAACGACATATTTTCTTGTCATTTACAGACTGTTCCTTGTAGCAGAGATTTCAGCATTGATTTCATCCAAAGACATTTCAGGGACATTGTTCTTTTTAAGAGAATCTCTAGCCTCTTTGTAAATGTCCCACCTTTTAGAACGTGCATCATCTCGCAATTCAAAAGGAAGACCACCTACGGCAATGCTTTTTTTAAAAAATATTCTGACAGCAGTAGGTAAATCCAAGCCAAGAGATTCATAAATACTTGTAACGTCCTCTTTTGTCTCTGCATCTATTTTTATCTGAACAAGAGCTGTATTTGCCATAATAACACCTCCAAAAGTATGTATTTAACTACATGATAACATACTTTTGTCTAAAATTCTATATAACATAAAAGAGCAGTTACAAAATCCATAATGACTTTATTCTATAATCCAAACAAAAAAAGTGCCAGTCCCCAGAGACTGAGTCTCCAGAAACTGGCACAATTTTGCCTAAGGCATATTATAAAAACTTATTAAATCAGTTAGCAATAATTAATCTAAATGGATAACTATATTCCTGACCCGTTTCCTTATATCTTGCAACAACAAGAATTTGATATGTTCCATAACCATACTCATCAGTAGACATTGTAACTACAGCTGTATCGCTCTTCCTTCGTAAATTATTGTCCCCACCGTAAATCTGTATTGATGAAGGCTCAAATTTATCAGTGTTAGTAAGAGCAATTCTTATATTGCCTGCTTGAGCAACAGTTGCAACATATCCAGACTCAAGGTTTCCGTCAAGACCAATGCCTTCTCCTGTACCAACAGATATGTCAGCTGTTGCTATTTCACCCTCCGCATTAGAAACAATCTCAAAGCTTATTGAATTTGTAGGATATTTTGCTCTATAAGAACCGTCCTTACATCCTTCAGGAGCATTTTCTGCAGTCATTACGCTTCCGTCTTCATCATTAATCCATGATTCAAAGACGTAATCTGTAGAACCGACAGTTTTTATCAAAGTATTATCAGCGCCATCAATGTCAATCAAAGGTATGTCAGTGCCTTCAACAAATATGCTGAATTCATAATAAGAACCGGTATATGAATCTCCATTATAGTGAAGAGTTCCATCTGCAAGATTGTATACCCTGCGTACAAGATTTATTTTTTTATCAGCAGTATCAGCAGCATAACCAGTGTAACCAAGATTACCGGCACCAAGAGGAGAACTTCGGACTACTTCACCGCGAGACCCCATAACATTCAATGA
>JAILPY010000009.1 GCA_024699235.1 Treponema sp.
TAATGTATTCTGTAAGCTCCTTATGAGCGGTAAATTTATTCATGATCGTGTTTTCCTTTCGGTGTTTATTTTTTGTTATCTGTATAATACCACCCAAATGGTATTGGGGCAAATTTACAAGGTAAAAAAAAAAGAGCAGCAAAAAATGCAATGTCATTAAGTTAAGAGTCGATTTTGATAATCGGCTCTTTTCTTATGCCTTGGACCGACAAAAGCCGTTAAGTTAAGGAAATAGATATAAAAATAGCATCCGTATCCTGACAAATCGGGTTCTCTGAAGCTGCAGACAAAGTGATTTATGTGATTTTACGCACTCGAACAGACATGGCGGAGCATCCGGGGGTGTTGTAACTATGCTGCGTAGGCCTGAAACACTTTTCCGTCCGAAAACTCGAAATACATTTCACGTTCGGGATATTGGCTTGCCGTCTCGATTAAAAACTGTCCAAATGCAAAGTCATCGTCATCGTCTTCTCTTAACGAATTGTCGGATTCCTGTGCAAGTTCTTCAACAGAACTCCAAACGAAGAATTCGACATTGCTATTTTCTTCCATAATTTCTTCAATCGAAGAAAATGCATATTTGTCATTCTTAAGTTCTTCGAATTGTTTTGTTGTGACACCAAGATTTTTGGCAGTAAATTTTTTCGTCATTTTTCCTCCTTATTTGTTCTATTATTTTTCCGTGAATGACAGCACATCACGTAACTTCCGCACGTTAATATAATGTACAGAGTATGTATGTTCCATTATTCAGTTCATGCAAGCAATTTCCATACTTGCAGAAATAATTGCCCTTAACAGAATCTCTGTATAAAGGAATTTCCAATGAACTTAATGAAATTCCATCGTCGTAAAAATGAAGCTCTTTCTTAAATTCATCAAATGTAACCATAGATGTATCTCCATCAAGGTTATCAATAATAAATTTAATTGCGATATCCTCATTTTTAAAAAGGTAGGTGTAATTATATACATCCTCGCCACGAAGTTCCGTTGGAATTTCGCTATACTTTGAAATGTCCATCATATCCTGAGTAGATTTTTCAAAATTTTTTATCACTTCATTTATCATTTATTCTCCTTCTTTCATCGGAGATTCCATTATTATTCCATTTGGAATAACGTAATCAAGATCAATGTAAATACTATTATCTTCATCAATCTCCTCTATTTTTTTTGCTCCGAGGGTTGCTTCGATTTTTTCATCGGAAAAACCTGCTTCTATAAGTTTATGAAGCGTTTCCTCAATATTTCCTGCTATGTCCGTACTTCCTTTTCTTCGAATGAAATAGTACGGAGTATATGGAGAGATATCGAGATAGAACTTTACCAATTCCTCGTCTTCGTGAACAAGTTCATCGATTGTTGGAGCTTCAATACAAAACTCCACTCCAGTTGTATTGATTTCTTCGCCATAATCATAATGTTCATCGAATATAGCTTTTTGAAAATCGATATAACGATCGATATTTTTTGTAGTTCCTGGAATGCCCTCATAGTTGAGAACTTCTTCAATATCCGTTCTATTAAAATGAGTCATTGTAATATACCCATCTTGAGTTTTTATGAATTTGCACGCTCCCGGCTTCGGAGCTTCTAAAAGAAGAGGTTTTTTCACTTCTTCATATGTTTCAGCAACTTCGATTCCTTCTTTATTTAAAGCTGAAATAACAGCTTCAAACAGATTGTCCCAATCTTCCTCATAAAGGTTGGCACTGTTATTTGGATCGTCTTCATCTCTTTTTTTGTTTGGAATGATGACATCTTTTTCATCCAAGAAGTCTTCAAAGGCATCTAAGATGTAAGCAACTGTTTCTCTGTTTATTAAAATTCTTTTTTCCATTTTTTAATTCCTCCTATTTCTCAAAAATAAGCAAAATAGAATCTTCTGCTTCAATCATAGAAATGAAGCGGTATCTATCTTTTACCATTTCTTCAACCTTTTCCTGTGCTTCTGTTTTGTCAGTAACACGGATTGTTTTCTGTTCCTTATTTGCTAATTTTGGCAATGTGGAACATAAAATTTCTGCAAGTCTGTGACCTGCTACTGTTTCCCAAAAACTCATGTTTACTCCTTTCTAAGCAACAACTTTTGCTACTGCTTGATTTTTGAAGAAATTGATGTTCTCTGAATATTCCTCAAAAACCAAAGAAGAAATCTGATTGAAGGTGCGAACATCTTCATAGTTTTCTTCCCATTTATCAATCAAATTTCTTCCAATTTGATTGATTTTTTTCACGATGACCATGTTTGTTCCATCATGATGGGTTCCCTGGACATAAAACTGTCCATCTTCTTCAAAGAAACTAAAATAATTACAATCTTGTAAAAGATTGTTTTCAAGTTCCTAAAAAGA
>JAILPY010000132.1 GCA_024699235.1 Treponema sp.
GTATCAGAATGGAGATTTTTCTAATCTGAATATCTACATCAAAGATAAAAAAATAGTTTCTCTTTCTACAGACAAATATCCTGCTGCACAGACAATTGATGCAAAAGGAAAGTTTGTTTTACCAGGTTTTATTGATCCTCATGTTCATTTTAATCTTGGTGTTGGTAAAAATGTAAGCCTTGATGATTTTTATAATGGATCCATAAATGCAGCCTTGGGTGGTGTTACAACTTTTATAGATTTTTTGGATCCTGTAAAAAATTCGGAAGCCATAAACTCTGAATTTCAAAAAAGAAATGAACTGGCAAAAAACAGTATTGTTGACTATGCATTTCACTCGACAATTGCAAATCCAAATGACGCTGCTGAAAATATTTTTGAAGAAAGCCTAAAGGTCGGAATTAATTCTGTAAAGCTTTTTACTACTTACGCTGATACAGACCGAAGGACTTATGATGATTATATTTTTTCCCTGCTTAAAGTTTCTAAGGAAAATGGCGGAATCGTGGTAATACATGCAGAAAATGACGAATTGATAAATCATTCAAAGTTTATCAGAGTGGAAGATCACGAAAAATCCAGATCCTCACTATGTGAAAATGTTGAAGTTATGAAACTGGCTCAAATGGCAAAAATAACAGAAGGAAAACTGTACATTGTACATGTAAGTGCAGGAAGTTCTGTAGAACTTCTGAAAAATGGTTTCAGGAAAGAACTGGATGCAAAGCAGATTATTCTTGAAAGCTGTCCGCATTATTTTATTTTGAATAGTGACAGTCTTGGCAGAGAAGACGGTTATTTATATACAATGACGCCACCTCTCAGACCTGAATCTGACAGAATTCTCCTGAATCAAAATATTGACTTGATTTCTACAATTGGAACAGACCATTGTCCGTATACAATTGATCAGAAAGATCATCAGTATACAAGTCAGATTCCTATGGGAATTGGCGGAATTAAATATTCATTTTTGAATATGTTCTCTCTATTTGGTTTCAGAATCCTTGACAAATTTACTAAAGGACCAGCCCAAGCGTATGGGCTGACACAAAAAGGTGTTTTGCTGCCTGGCATGGATGCAGACGTTACCATTTTTGATGTTCACAAAAAAACTACTGTAACTGACAAAGTCAGTGTATACAGGGGTAATGTCTTTAAAGGGGCTATTGATACTGTAATTTGTGGTGGCAATCTTTGCGTGCATAATGGAACTTTGTGCGCTAAAGAAGACCAGAAAGGTAAATATATAAGTAGAGGTAAACTAAATGAAGGACATCAGCGAATCTGTAGTTAAAAAAGATCATGAAGAAAAAATGAGCGGACGGGCTTTGTATCTTGCAGACATGAAGTTTGACGGAATGCTTTACGGTAAGATGGTACGTTCAACAATTTCATTTGGAAAAATCAAATCTATAAAACTTCCTCAACTTCCAAAGGGTTATTTTGCAATTGGTGCCGAAGATGTTCCTGGAATTAACCTCTTAAAAGTAGTAACCAGCGAGCAGCCGATTTTTGCCGGCGATACAGTTCGGTTCTTGGGTGAAGGAATAATGATGATAGCAGGACCAGAGCAGTCCGTAGTATCATCTCTTGTTTCTCAGGTTGTTATTGAATACGATGAATATAAACCTGTTTATGATATTGATGAATCAAAAGACTTAGCGGCACATTATCACTTTACAAAAGGCATTGGTTTTGAAGAAGCTGCAAAAAAAGCAAAGCTCATTGTAAAAGAAGAATTCAGAACTGGGTATCAGGAACAGGCATATATAGAACCGCAAAGTGCAGTTGGAATCTGGAAAGATGGAAAATCATCTGTTATCGGTTCCATGCAGTGCCCGTATTATGTAAAAAATGCTGTTATGCAGACAATGGCTTTGGATGAAAATAATGTTCAGGTCATTCAGTCAACAACTGGTGGTGGCTTTGGCGGAAAGGAAGATTATCCGTCTTTAATTTGCTGTCAGCTTGCGGTTGCTGCAAGAAAAACAGGACATCCCGTTCAAATGGTATTAAATCGGCGTGAAGATATGGGCACAACACCAAAACGTCATCCTTCTAAAATACAATATACAGCAGCTTTAGATGAATGCAACAGAATTATCGGATTAAAAGCAGTAATAAAACTTGATGCAGGCGCTTATGCTGGTTTAAGTGATGTTGTTCTTCAGCGCTCTCTTTTGGCTGCCGTTGGGGCTTACGACATTCAAAATCTTGATATTGAAGGAAGTGCTGTTCTTACAAACCTTGTTTCAAACGGAGCTTACCGTGGCTTTGGTGCTCCGCAGAGTTTTTTTGCAATTGAAGTTTTGATGAGTCATCTTGCAAAAAAATGTGGAATGAAAACCCTTGATTTTAAGAAAATGCATTTTGTAAAGCAGGGAGATTTGACTCTTACAAATGGAAAATTCCATCATCATGTTCCTCTGCCAGAAATGCTCGCAAAGATAGAGGAAATTTCCGGTTACTCAAAAAAATATGATAAATATTCAAAGCTTCAAGAAGGACGCTACCGCAAAGGAATTGGGATGTCGCTTTTTTACCACGGATGTGGTTTTACAGGAGCTGCCGAGCAGCAGTTTATTAAGGCTGTTGTAAAAATTGTGAAATATGAAGATGACACAGTCGAGATTCTTGCAAGTAACACTGATATGGGACAAGGGTTAAAAACAACCTTCTCAAAAATTGTTTCGGAGGTTTGCGAAATACCTTTAGAAAACGTAAAGATTGTAAATCCGGATACAGACCGAGTTCCAAACTCAGGACCTACAGTTGCAAGCCGTTCCCTTATGATTGTAGGAAAACTTCTTGACCGTGCCAGTCAAAAATTAAAGTCACAGTGGATAAGCGGAAAACGAATTGAAATTGAAGAGCATTATCAGCATCCGACACATATGATTCCGTGGGATGGAAAAGCTTTTCAGGGAGATGCTTACCCGACTTATTCCTGGGGCATAAATGTTGTAGAGGTGGAAACGGACATGATGCTTGCTACAACAAAACTTGTTGGTGTCTGGGGCGTTTTTGATGTCGGTAAAGAAATAGACAGGACAATTATGATTGGGCAGTGTCAGGGAGGAATGCTTCAGGGTATTGGCTATGGTTCGATTGAAAATATGCAGAGTAAAAACGGACGAATTGCCCAGTCAAGCTATACCGATTACATGATTCCGACTAGTCTGGATACAGTACCATTCCAGATTGAGTTTGAAAATAGTCCTTATGAAGGTGGACCATTCGGTGCAAAAGGTGCTGGAGAACTTACTTTGATTGGTGGAGCCCCTGCTTACGAACTGGCTGTTGAGCAGGCCGTAAAAAAGGATATGTTTGAAATTCCGCTTACAAGCGAAAAACTTATGACAGTACTAAGTGCTTAACTTAAAAAAGAGGCAAATTATGGTAAAATTTATATTAAATGGAAAAAAAGTAGAAAGTAAAAGCGAACCTCTTACAAGATTGCTGGATGTCTTTAGAAAAGAATTTGATCTGACTGCACCTAAAGAAGGTTGCGGAGAAGGAGAATGCGGTGCCTGCTCATGCCTTATAGATGGAAATCTTTCAAATTCATGCCTTATTGCATTAGGCAGCGTTGCCGGAAAATCTGTTGTAACATTGGAAGGTTTCCGCGATACACAACAATACAAGCTTCTTGAAAAAACCTTTGCAAAGGCAGGGGCTGTTCAGTGTGGGTTTTGTACACCGGGAATGATTATGGCAGCACAATCTTTGCTTTGTAAAAATCCAAATCCAACAGAACATGATATTCGTAATGCAATCTCAGGAAATCTTTGCAGATGTACCGGTTACAACATGATTATAGATGCTGTAAAAATGGCAGCTGAGGAAGGAAACGGCTTATGGTAAACGCATATTATCCAAAAACTCTACAAGAAGCCCTTCTTGTACGAAAAGAAACTGCCGGAAAATCTTTAATTATCTGCGGAGGTTCTGATGTGATGGTTGTACGCAAAACTGCAGAAAATGTGATTTTTATTAATCAGATAGCAGAAATACAAAAGGTAGAAGTAAACGACGGATTTTTGAGAATTGGTGCGGGTGTTGTTTATTCTGATTTACTAAAAAATGACCTAATTCCTTCTATATTAAAAGAGGCAATTTCTCAGATAGCCTCTCCTGCAATTAGAAATGTTGGAACTATTGGCGGAAATATCTGTAATGCAAGTCCTGCAGGAGACAGTCTACCAGTTTTATACTCGCTTAATGCAAAAGTAGAAACAGCTTCTCTTAACGAGGATGGAAATGTAGTTTTGCATCAGATTCCGATTCAAGAATTTATTCTCGGAATAAGAAAAATTGCACTTAAAGATCACGAAATTGTAAGTTCCATCATTATAGAAGACCTTTCTGACTACATAACTTATTACCAGAAAGTCGGAGCCCGAAAATCAGAAGCAATTTCAAAGGCAAGCTTTGCCGCTCTTGGAAAACTTGAAGGCGGAAAAATTACTGATGTAAGAAATGCTTTCGGTTCAGTGGGAATTACTGTTGTCCGCTTTTTAGATTTGGAAAAGGAAATCATAGGGCTTAGTATTGAACAGCTGAAAATCAAAAAGGAAGAAATTGTTTCAAAATATATGGAACGCATTAATCCAATTGACGATCAGCGTTCAACTGCCCTTTACAGAAAAACAGTCTGCAAAAATCTTCTTTCTGACTTTCTTGAAAGCCTAAGAGGATAAAGATGATTTTTATAAAGCATGGGCAAGTAATTACAAAGAATTCTCATAAACCTTTTATTAAGGACGGTGCATTATTTATAAAAGAAAATCGCATCTTAAAGATTGGGACAACTTCTGAACTTGAAAAAGATTTTGAGAGTTTTTGTCAAAAAACTAGAGAGAAAATACAGGTTATAGATGCAAATGGCAAGCTCGTTCTACCTGGTTTTATAAACTGTCATGAGCATATTTACAGTCAGTTTGCACGTGGAGCCGGCATTCCAAAAGAATCTCCTCAGGATTTTTTGAGTGTGCTAGAAGGGACTTGGTGGTATCTTGATAAGGCTCTAACATTGGAAAATGTTTATTACAGTGCAGCATCGACTTATCTCGAATCAATTAGAAACGGCGTAACCTTTGTGAACGATCATCATGCAAGTTTCGGAGCAATAAGAGGAAGTCTAAATCAGATAGAAAAGGCTGCTGAATTCTGTGGAATGAGGACTTGCCTTTGTTATGAGATTTCAAACAGACACGGAAAAGAAAAACTGAAAGAAAGCATTGAAGAAAACTTTGATTTTTGCAATCGGGTAAATTCAAAAAATAACTCTATGATAAAAGGATTGATAGGGCTTCATGCTGCATTCACATTAGATGATGAAACACTCAATAATGTCACTCGGCAAAATGTTAAGGGAATCGGATATCATGTCCATATTGCTGAAGGACTTTATGATGAAGAACACTGTCAGAAAACTTACGGCTGCTCAGTTGTAGAGCGTTTTGAAAAGGCAGGACTTCTTGGATCAAAAACTCTTGCAGGACATTGCATTCATGTTTCTGACTCTGATATGGAATTATTAAAAGCCACAGGAACAATAGTCATACATAATCCAGAATCTAATATGGCCAACGGAGTTGGGAGTCCTGATATTTTAAAAATGCTTGATAAAGGAATTCTAGTAGGACTTGGAACTGACGGTTATACACATGATATTACCGAAAGCCTGAAATTTGCAAATTGCTTACAGAAAAACAGAAACTTGAATCCTTCCCGTGGTTTTCAAGAAGCCTTACAGCTTCTGCAAAACAATTCAAATATAGCCTCTAATATTTTGGAAGATAAGGTTGGCATACTGGAAGAAGGATATCTTGCTGATGTCATCATCGTAAATTACAAGCCTTGTACTCCACTTAAAAACGATAACATCGCCGGGCATTTAATGTTCGGAATAAGCGGAAGTATGACAGATACAACTATCGTAAACGGAAAAATTTTAATGCGTGACAGAAGAATTTTATGCTGTAATGAGGAATCTGTCCTAAAAGAAGCAAGGGAAAGCGCAGAGCACCTTTGGAGGACTTTATGATTCCACTCAGTTTTGAATATTTACTGAAAAGTCTTTTAAAGGAATACAGAAGTTCCAAAACTCTAGCATTTGTTCCTGTTTATCAGAATGAAAAAAACGTTCCTCTGGGTATTGCTGCTGGACCTCATACCCAAATGGCACAAAATATAGTTGCCTGTTTTGCAGCAGGTTCGGCTGTCATTGAATTAAAGACAGTGCAGATTATAGACGGAGAAAACCTGAAACTTGAAAAACCATGCATTTATACAGGGTTTGAAGTGTTTAATACAGAATGGTCCACAGAACTAACGGTTCAGCAAGCCTGCAAAGAATATATAAAAGCATATATTCTAATCAGACTGCTTGGTATGGAATTTTCTTTAGTAAACGCCCTAAATGTCACTTTTCTTCCCAGCATCGGTTATGACCTGAAAGGTATAAAAAGTGAAAAA
>JAILPY010000160.1 GCA_024699235.1 Treponema sp.
TGGCATGCTTAAAAACTTGATTGAAAAGCATACTAAGGAAACTGGCTCTGCACTTGGAAAGAAAATCCTTAAGGATTTTGAGACTTACTTGCCGTTCTTTAAGAAGATAATTCCAAATGACTATCACCGCATGCTTGTGGAGATAAGCCATGCGGAGGAACGCGGACTGCCACATGAAGAAGCTGTAATGGAGGCCTTCAAAAAGATAACTGCATAGTGGTTAAGAACTGAATTTTTGTACTTGCCAGACAGTAATTCCTCTAGCATAAAGTTTTATTTTCTGATAGAGTATTCTTTCAGTATGAAGGCTGGTAAGATTAATTGTAAAAATATTCTCATATAGATTACAGGCGGAATTCTTTTTTTAGGATTCCGCTTTTTTTATGTCAAGAAGAAAGAAAAATAGGTTTTAGTAAGGAGTAAGCATAGATTATGAAAAGAACTGACATTAACAAGGTTATGATTATCGGCTCTGGTCCGATTGTAATTGGACAGGCATGTGAATTTGACTATTCCGGAACTCAGGCTTGTAAGGCTTTGCGAGAACAGGGATACAAGATTGTACTGGTAAACTCAAACCCTGCTACAATCATGACTGATCCAGTCATGGCAGATGCAACATATATTGAACCCCTTAACGTAGAACGCCTTTCACAAATAATAGAAAAAGAACGCCCAGATGCCCTTCTTCCAAACCTTGGAGGACAGACTGGACTTAACCTTGCCTGTGAGCTCAGCAAAGCCGGAGTCCTTGACAAGTATGGCGTACAGGTAATTGGCGTAAACCTTGATGCAATTGAACGCGGAGAAGACCGTGAAATCTTTAAGGAAACAATGCAGAAGCTTGGCATTGCAACTCCAAAGAGCGATATCTGTCACACTGTTGAGGGTGCAGAAAAAATAGCCGCTGAAATCGGATTCCCTGTAGTTGTCCGTCCTGCCTATACAATGGGCGGCCAGGGCGGCGGTTTCTGCTATAACGTAGAAGAACTGCGCAACATTGTTTCTAACGGCCTTGATCTTTCAATGACTCACCAGTGTCTTATTGAACAGAGCATCCTTGGCTGGGAAGAACTTGAAGTTGAAGTTGTCCGAGATTCAAAGAATCAGATGGTTGCTATCTGTTTTATAGAAAACATTGATGCAGTTGGCGTACATACTGGAGATTCTTTCTGTTCCGCTCCTTTCATGACAATTGACAAGGATCTTGAAGAACGCCTTAAGCGCGATGCCTTTAAGATTGTTGAGTCAATAGGTGTTATTGGCGGAACAAACGTACAGTTTGCCCATAATCCAAAGACTGGCGAAGTTGTAATCATAGAAATAAACCCTCGTACAAGCCGTTCTTCAGCACTTGCGTCTAAGGCGACAGGATTCCCTATCGCTCTTATTTCTGCAAAGCTTGCATCAGGCCTTACGCTGGATGAAATTCCTTACTGGCGTGACGGTACTTTGGAAAAGTATACTCCAGGCGGAGCGCCGGACGGAGATTATGTCGTACTGAAGTTTGCACGCTGGGCATTTGAAAAGTTCCGAGGTGCAGAAGATTCTCTTGGCACAAGCATGAAGGCTGTTGGTGAAGTCATGGCTATAGGCAAGACCTTTAAGGAAACCTTCCAGAAGGCAATCCGCGGCCTAGAAAACGGACGTTCTGGACTTGGCTTTGCAAAAGACTTTAACAAAAAGACGCCTGAAGAACTCTGTGAAATGCTTAAGACGGCTTCTAGCGAAAGATACTTCCAGCTGTATGAAGCCCTTCGCAAAGGCGTTCCTGTAAAGAAGCTTCATGACATAACATTCGTAAAGGAATACTTCCTTGAACAGATGAAGGAGCTTGTTGACCTTGAAGAAGAAATGCTCAAGACTCAGGGCCGCCTTCCTGCTGACAGCCTTCTCATTCAGGCAAAGAAAGACGGCTTCAGCGACAAGTATCTTTCTAAAATCCTTAAGGTCAGCGAAAAGTCAGTGCGTGACCGCCGCAAGGAACTTGGCGTTCGCGAAGCATGGCTTGCTGTTCCAGTAAGCGGCGTAGAAAACGCAAACTACTACTATTCTACATACAACTCAGAAGACAAGAGCGTTGCAACTGACAATAAAAAGAAGATAATGATTCTGGGCGGCGGACCAAACAGAATCGGACAGGGCATTGAATTTGACTACTGCTGCTGTCATGCTGCAATGCAGCTCAAGGAAATGGGATACGAGACAATCATCGTAAACTGTAACCCTGAAACTGTTTCTACAGACTATGATACTTCTGACAAGCTTTACTTTGAGCCTGTTACTACGGAAGACGTCCTTCAGATTTACGAAAAGGAAAAGCCTTTCGGCGTTATAGTCCAGTTCGGCGGACAGACTCCTCTTAACATTGCCCGCGAGCTTCAGGAAAACGGCGTTAACATTCTGGGCACTTCAATCGATTCAATCGACATTGCAGAAGACCGCGACCTCTTCCGCAAGATGATGGATAACCTTAGCATTCCAATGCCAGAAAGCGGAATGGCCGTTGACTTTGATGAAGCAAAGTCCATTGCAGACAAGATCGGCTACCCAATCATGATTCGTCCAAGCTTTGTTCTTGGCGGCCGCGGAATGGAAGTAATTTACGATGAAAAGAACCTCAAGGAATATGTTGAAAAGGCAGTTGGCGTAACGCCAGACCGCCCTCTGCTTATTGACCGCTTCCTTAAGAATGCACTTGAATGCGAAGCAGATGCCCTTGCAGACTCTACGCACGTTTACATTCCTGCCGTTATGGAACACGTTGAGCTGGCAGGCATTCACTCAGGAGACAGTGCTTGCGTACTCCCTCCTGTCAACATTCCTCAGAACAATTTGGATACAATCAAGG
This sequence comes from Treponema sp., assembly GCA_024699235.1. Classification (GTDB taxonomy): domain Bacteria; phylum Spirochaetota; class Spirochaetia; order Treponematales; family Treponemataceae; genus Treponema_D. The sequence goes on from JAILPY010000160.1 coordinate 2,852, forward strand.
AATATACAAAGAAGATTGCAGAAAACCTTCATGTCTGCGGCCTGATGAACATGCAGTACGCAATAGAAGACGGAAAGGTTTACGTAATAGAAGCTAACCCTCGTGCAAGCAGTACAGTTCCTCTTGTAACAAAAGTATGTGATACTCAGATGGAACGCCTTGCTACCAGAATGATGCTGGGCGAGTCCCTTGAATCCCTCGGGCTTAAGGACAAGGTAATACCTTATCACGGAGCAAAGGAAGCCGTCCTTCCATGGGCAAGGTTCCCTGGAGTAGACCCTATCCTTGGACCAGAAATGCGTTCAACAGGAGAAGTCCTTGGCCTTGCAGAGACTTTCCCTCTTGCCTTCTATAAGGCTCAGGAAGCTGCCGGCAGTGAATTGCCTCATGCACCTGCAGCATGGGAAAACAAGAAGGTCCTTATTTCCCTTAGCAATAAAGACAGCCAGAAAGATCAGGTTATAGAAATTGGAAAGACCCTTAAGGACTTGGGCTTTACGCTGATAGCAACAGAAGGAACTGCCGACTTCTATAATGCAAACGGAATAAAGTGTGATGTTGTAAACAAGATTGGCGGAGGGCGTCCAGACGTTGTAGACCTTATTATGAATAAGGAAGTCTGTCTTGTAATCAACACTCCAAAGGCCCAGCGCAACTATGCCGAAGACCGTAAGACAATCCGAAAGGCATGCCTTAAGTACAAGGTAAGTTACGTTACTACGCTGGCAGGCGCTCTTGCAGCCGTTCAGGGAATTGCTTCCGTTAAGAATGGCAACGGTGGCGAGGGCGGCGTAAAGTCCCTTCAGGAATACCATTCATTAATTCGATAATAGCGATTATGGAATGATGAAGCCTTGCTACAGCTAGCTGTAGCAAGGCTTCTCATGTCTTTAGTCTTTGTTGTGAATAAATTGAAAGTATAGCAGTTCCCCTCTGCGTTCCCTCCTGCCTTACATTTTAATCAAACCCAAATGCAGTAAAATATGTTGATAAGAAAAGAATTATGAGCAAGACCCATGATAAGATTGCTGCTGGGGGCACAAAAATAATCTTTAGAATCATAAGCATGATGTCCCAGACTGTACGGTCAGAGTATTCCTTGTAACGAGTTTTTTTCCCGTCATCATTAATAATGTAAATCCAAGGATTGTCATATATGTCAATCCTGCCAATTTTGACATAATAGACAGGACCTAAAGGCACCGTTAAGCAGAACCAGGTTATAGCATTTTTGATATAAATCGATGAAAAGTCAAATTTTTTAATGAAGAGGGCAATTATTGCTGGAAGAAAAATTACAAGCAGGCCCAGTACGACTGCTCTTAGCACCCTGCAAAATGAGGTAAACTTAAGTTCTGTATATTGCTTTTTCCCTGTAAGGTACATGAAAAAAATCGGCTTTGTTACAGGCCTCTTAAGCTTTTTCTTTGATTTTTTTAGTTTGCCGTCTTGCCTGACATACATTCCTTCCTTAGAAGTATATATTTTGCGGGGCTTCTTTATCTTTAAAACCTTTTGTTTCTTTTCACTGAATGCCACAAGCATTACTATGCAAAAAAAAATGCCGAGGCATCCCGAAAGTGATGAAATCACGTCATCTGCGGCTCCGAATAGTTTCATTGCCAGTGCTATTGTTCCTGTTGCTAATCCTGCTGTAAGTATACCCTTCAGCCACCATGGAAGAAGGTAGTGGTATGAATCTTTTATTGAACGCACGCTTACTTTTCCTGTCTGTCCATTAACGGCTGCCATATAATTCCCGATTGAAATGTAGTATACAGGAAGCAGCAGTGGCCTTCGAAGCAGGCTGTCTGTACTTATTGTTATGTTTATTGCTTTTGTTTCTAGCATTTTCTGGACAGTAGGCTTGTAGCTTTCCGTAACTTCTTTGCTTATGCGGTCTTCCAGCTGTTCGCTGTTTATGTCTCCTATTTTAACCTGATGTCCTGCAACGTATGCAAAGTCAAATTCTACAAGTTCTTCAAGGTTATAAGGCTCCATTGCATCAAGCAGGAGGTTGTCCAGTTTCTTTGAGCGGTTTATGAATTCTCCGTCAATAAAGCCGTCGTAACAATATTTTCTGCAGCCCTCAATGCGCCATGCAGTGCCTGAAACAGGGCCTTTGACAAGTTCGTAAGGAAGGTAGCAGCCGTTTATATTATCTGAATTTTTAAGAATCTCTTTTGCTTCCTGTTTACCGTGATTCTTATTGCACCAGTCAACTAAAATGTCATGCGCCTCGTCTTTTGTTATGGAGAATGGAATTACAAGTTCCGGTATTGTATCAATATTTACATATTTGCTTCTTACTAGCGCCCTTCCGCAGAAAGCACAGCTTGCAAGTACGTCATTTTCATCAAATACTATTTCTGCACCGCATCCCGTACATTCTGCCTTTTGCATTTTGTGGAGTTCAAGAGAGGCCTTCATCTTTTCTTTCTGGATTGACCGGAAGCCCTTATGCTGCTTTATTGCATCTTTGATGCCTACAGTGCCTTCACAATACCGGCATTTGTATTTGCCTTTCTTTATGTCATAGTATGCAGGAGCGCCGCAAGAGTTACACCGTATGTCAAGGATCTTTGTCTTTGATATCTTATTTGTGTTAATATTCTTTTTTGCCTTAGGCTTCATAAACTCTACCTCGTTTTGGAAGATAAATTTATATGGTTAAATTATATCATGACATTTAAGGTATAAGATAGAATAAATTTACGCTAAAGGCTTTTACAATAATCCTATCGTTTCGTGTCGTAAAACCGTATAGATTTGTGTCGTAAAACCGTATAGTTTCGTGTCGTAAAACCGTATAGTTTCGTGTCGCAAAACCATATAGATTTGTGTCGCAAAACCGTATAGTTTCGTGTCGCAAAACCATATAGTTTCGTGTCGCAAAACCGTATAGATTTGTGTCGCAAAACCGTATAGATTTGTGTCGCAAAACCATATAGATTTGTGTCGCAAAACCGTATGGTTTTGTGTCGCAAAACGCCTATATATTTTTTCTTTGTCAAGTTTAATCTACATCGCAAGGTCCTTTTTTGGTTGTATATTCGTATCTGTAAGGTGAACGGAAGGTTCCTGACCCCTTGCCGCCTTTAGCTTAAGGCGAATTACTTAAAATGCCAGGAGGATACCTATGGCTCAGATTGAACAGGAGTTTACAAACTCTTCAAACAAAGTTAGCGTTTCCATTCAGAAATCAAGTTTTTCTGAAAAAGAAACATTTTTCGGACGTGTTTCACGCAATACCGTGAACATTGATAATATGATTTCTTCTATCTGCGAAAAAGTTCCGTCTTATGATAAGTACGAGCTTAAGCGCTTTGCAAAAGATTTGAAGGCAGAAATTAAGTCAAGCATTGCGAACGGCAAGTCAGTAAATCTTTTGGATTTGGGAATCCTTTACATTGCCCTTTCTGGAGGAATGAAGGTTGCTCCTAAGACTGCAAGCGAAGTTTCTTCCCTTACTGTTAAATTTTCTCCTTCAAAGTCTCTTACCGAAAGCGTCAGTAAAATTGAGATAGATAAGATTGTCTATGTAAGCACTGCTCCATTAATCAGTAATGTTGAGTGCCTTTGGGACGAAGCAGAAGAAGGTTCTGTTTTCGCAGGCAAAATTGTACGCATTACAGGAAACAGATTAAAAATAGAAGGTGAAAGCGGAGGTGCATTCTTTTGTCCTTTAGATGCAAATATGGAGCCTGTAATGGATGAATCTAAATGGATAAAGGCTTCTGTTACCCATAACCTTCCAAAAACGGTAGAGCTATATGCTCCAGAAACTCTTGAAAAGGATGCGAATTATGCAGTCTGCATAAAGACTCGCCCTAATTCTGAAAATGTATATTCCTTGGGCTTTAGCGATATTGTTACAGTTGCTTGATGAAATGTAAGTAATCTGAAGGCT
>JAILPY010000167.1 GCA_024699235.1 Treponema sp.
TATGATATTGGTTTTGGCGATAATTGTTCTGATAAAGAAATAAAAAAGTATTTTCATTCATTAATAGGAAATACTTCATTATATGAAAAAATTTTTTGTGCATCGGGTCAGCATTGTTTCGGGTTATTTCTTGCAATTACAAAAACTTCATTTGTTTTCTGTGAGGAAGCTGCAGGAATATTGAGTAGACCGCAAATCTTAATAGATATAGATAATGGATATGTTTCTAGAAAAAAAGTTACGAAAAGATATGAAGAACTTGGTCTGTACGATGGTACAAATTCTAATATAACAACTTTGAGATGTAATATAAAAGCACAGAAAGCTGATTTTTCAACGGTTGGAAAAAATATTGAAAACTTCGATGTTGTAGAAAAAATCTTAAATCTTTCTGGGAATGATAGAAATGAGTTGATTTCTGCATTTATAGAAAATGAAACTTCATTTGCAATAAATGCAGATGTATTACTGTTGACCCAGCATTATGCAAATAACTGTATTTTGTCTTTTGAAAATCAAGTTTTACTTTATCAGTATTTTGTCGACTACTTTTTTTATGATAAAAAAGTTGTTTTTAAACCTCATCCAGAGGATATTTTATATTACAAAAAACTCTTCCCTCAAAGTGAAGTAATTCGCCAGATTTTTCCATCGGAGTTCATTCCATTTATTTTTGATCCTAAACCCAAATGTGTGGCAACGGTTTCTTCAACAGGTATTTATAACTTGCGTGGTCATTTTGAAGAATGCTTTGAGCTTGATGTGGATTTTGAAAAACGATTTCCATTTATTCACAGATATTACACAGCATTCCGCATTTATGATGCTCTTAAAATGAATGTTAATAAAATTGGCTGTAACGATATTCTGCTTGAGCAGTTTGAAAAAAAATATGGCGCTTCAACAGAAAAACAAAATACAGCCTGTGTAATTGATGACATAAAATCAGAAGAAGAGGAAGACAGAAATAAAATAATAAGCCTTCTGGATAATTTGAATCCGAATGATTGTGCTATTTTTATTAATTCTGCAGGTGATTTCTGCTGGTATGATTATTTCCGTAAGGATTTATGGCAGGATATTGTGCCTGTTGTAATTCAAAAAAGTGTAATCAATCCGCAGAAAGAAGATTTTTATGCTTCAACCGATGAAGAAGTTATTTATGTTTATTCAAAGAATAAGGAGATTTTGAATATGGCAAAAGAAATTCATATTGAAAAAGATTTAACTAATACAAATTTAAAAGTAACGACTGCAGCGTTATCTCATGAGCAGGAAAGAATAAAGATTCTTGAAGGAATGCTTGCCGCTACGGAAAGAAGGCTTTTACTTTATATTAATAAAGAAAATGAAGCGGAAAAGTGATTCTTAAAGAATAGAATAATTGAAAAAATAAAGCAGTGTTATTATACTGAAAAAAAGTGGTACATATACCGTTTTTTTTCAGTGTGAGGTTATTGTGAAAATACTTCGTCCAAGATATATCGAAGCCCTTAAGAATCGTATGAACAACGGTCTTATAAAGGTTGTAACAGGAATCAGACGGTGTGGGAAATCCTATCTGCTGTTTAATCTGTTTGTTGACTTTTTAAAAAGTACCGGTGTTTCTGATGATTGTATTATTGAATTGGCTTTAGATGATGACTTGAATGAGAAATATAGGAATCCGGAAGAGCTCTCGATTTATATTCGTTCTTTAGTGAAAGATGCTGACAAAACTTATTATATTTTACTTGATGAGATTCAGTTTGCAATAAGTGATGAAGAATACAGACATCCTGAAAAACCAATAAAAATATACAGTGTGCTGAATGGCCTTTTAAGACTTTCGAATGTAGATGTTTATATAACAGGCTCTAATTCAAGATTTTTATCTAAAGATATTCTTACTGAATTTCGCGGACGTGGTGATGAAGTTCATGTTCTTCCATTTTCGTTTAGTGAATATTTACAGGGCTATAGTGGAGATGTTTATCATGCATGGTCAGATTACATTGTTTATGGCGGCTTACCTATTGTGCTGAACATGAAAACTGATGAGCAAAAATCTTCCTACTTGATAAATTTGTTCACAGAAACATATATTAAAGATATTATTGCAAGAAATAAAATTGAAAAAACTCAAGAGCTGGAAAACCTTATAGATGTTCTTGCTTCCAGTACAGGTTCATATACAAATCCAACACGGATCTTAAAGACGTTTCAAACGGTTCTTCATTCAAAGTTAAGTATTAATACTCTTATTAGTTTTTTTGATTATCTTGAGGATTCCTTCATTATAAATACAGCAAAGAGATATGATGTAAAAGGTCGAAAGTATATAGGCTCGTTGAATAAGTATTATTTTGAGGATGTTGGATTAAGAAATGCCCGTTTGAATTTCAGACAGATAGAAGAAAGCCATCTTATGGAAAACGTCATTTATAATGAATTACGTTATAGAGGCTTTAATGTTGATGTCGGTATTGTTGAGAAGCGGGAAACGGATGATGAAGGTAAACGAAAACGGATTCTGTATGAAGTTGATTTCATAGCGAATCAGGGAAGCAGAAAGTACTATATACAGTCTGCTTTGAATATTTCATCAGCTGAAAAATCAGAACAGGAAAAGAAATCTTTGAAAAGTGTAAATGACAGTTTCAAAAAGATTATCATTGTAAAAGATATAATAAAAACATATATGGATGATGATGGTATAATGATTATCAGCCTTTTTGATTTTTTACAGGATGAAAACAG
>JAILPY010000001.1 GCA_024699235.1 Treponema sp.
ATCTGCGTAGACACAGACAAAGGCTGTGAAGAACTTGGCAGCCCTAAAGTCGTAAACACGCTTCTTTTAGGAGCGGCTTGCCGAACAGGCATCATAGACATAAAAGACGTAGAAGATGCCATAAAGCTGTTAGTAAAGCCAGCATTTCACGAACTGAACGTAAAAGCCCTGCATTACGGAGAGCGGTAACCCTTGACAGCTATAACCTTTAGCCTTACTATTTACAGTAACAAAAAAATCATCAGCTAGAGAAAGCAACGCTTTCTCCTGAGCCTTATGGAGCTTACTAATGAACATGACAGAAAAACAACTATCCCAGATAAGGGCACAGATAAAGCGGGTAAAGGATTTTGGAAATCCCTTTTATACAAAAAGATTCAAGGACGTTAATCCTGAAGACATAAAGACACAGCAAGACTTTGAGAATCTCGTTCCTTTTGTAACCAAGCAGGAACTCCGCGATGCTTATCCACTAGGACTTGCAACAGTCCCTGAAGAAGAAATCGTCAGAATACACTCTTCATCCGGTACAACAGGCGCTCCTGTAGTCATTCCTTACACAAAGAAAGACGTTGAAGACTGGGCCATCATGTTTGCACGCTGCTATGAACTTGCAGGAATCACAAGCAAAGACAGAATCCACATCACGCCAGGCTACGGTCTGTGGACAGCAGGAATCGGCTTCCAGGCAGGATGCGAACGGCTTGGAGCAATGGCCGTTCCTCTGGGACCAGGCAACACAGAAAAGCAGCTTCAGATGATGCAGGACTTAAAGACTACTGTACTTTGCGCAACTTCATCTTATGCCCTGTTACTGGCAGAAGAAATAGAAAAGCGCGGATTAAAAGATAAAATCTGCCTTAAGAAAGGAATTATCGGTTCCGAACGCTGGGGCGAAAAAATGCGTAACCGCATAAAGGACATTCTGGGCATAGAACTGTACGACATCTACGGGCTTACTGAATGCTACGGTCCAGGAATCGGCATAAACTGCAAGGGCGAAGATTCCATAAACATATTTGATGATTACGTTTACACAGAGATTCTTGACCCTCAGACAGGAAAGCCTGTTCCAGAAGGTGAAATCGGAGAAATTACTCTTACAACGCTAGTAAAGGAAGGCGCTCCGCTTTTCAGGTTCCGCACCCATGACCTTGCAGCCTTCGTTCCAGGTACAAGCAAAGGATACAGCTATCCAAGAATCACGCAGATTCTTGGACGCAGCGACGACATGGTTAAGGTAAAGGGAAACATCATATTCCCAAGTACCATTGAAGACGTCATACAGGCAGTTCCAGGAACTTCCAGCGAATACCGTGCCGTCATAGAACATGCAGACGGCAAGGACAAGATGACTCTGTTTGTCGAAGTTGAAGGCGGGACTGACAGAACGGAAGCAGCCCTTTCCGTTGCATACACATTCAAGCAAAAGTACAACATGACTCCAGAAGTCAAGGTTGTCGGAATAGGAGAGCTTCCTAGAAGCGAAAAAAAGACAAAGCGCATAGAAGACAGGCGCTTTGACTAAGAATTTAGGGGCTGAAACTATAAAAGCGGCAGCCCCTAAAATAAATTTTACCATAGACTAAACACTCAAACGCGGTTATACTTATCCTATATGACAGATTTCTGTTTTCTTCTATGGAATAACATGCCGTGGGTATGGCTAGTTCTTGCCATAGTTTTTATATTAATAGAGTCCCTGACAATGGCATTGACAACGATATGGTTTGCCATAGGGGCATTTATAATGATATTCCTGGCATTCCTGCCAATTCCTTTTCCCGCACAAATAGTAATCTTTGCTATTATTTCATGCGCACTGCTTATTTTTACACGTCCTCTTGCACTGAAAAAATTTAATGCCAAAAATATAGCCACAAACGCTAACAGCCTTATAGGAACTCAAGTAATTGTACAGGATGCAATAACCGAATTTCAGAAAGGCAGCGTAAAAATAAACGGAATTACCTGGAATGCCGAAGAAGAAAACGGACAAAGCGTTGAACCAGGTACAAAATGTGAAGTAACAGAAATCAAAGGTAATACATTAGTTTTAAGGAGGTCATTATGACAGCGGAAGAA
>JAILPY010000035.1 GCA_024699235.1 Treponema sp.
ATGCGTACTGAATCTTCTTACTAATGCCGTAAAATATACAAAAGAAGGTTCTGTCACATTTTCTATAAGCCATACAAAAATTGACGATAAAAATGTCAGTCTCACAGTCAAGATAAAAGATACAGGAGTCGGAATCAAAAAGGAAGACATGGACAAGCTGTTCTCGCCTTTTGACAGAATTGAAGAAGATAAGACAATAGAAGGAACAGGGCTTGGCATGAGCATTGTAGTAAAGCTTCTTGCCATGATGAAATCAAAACTTGAAGTAAAAAGCGAATATGGAAAAGGCTCCGAATTTTCATTCAGCATAGAACAGGAAGTAGCAGACTGGACTCAGGCAGGGGATATAAACTCATCATATCAAAAAAACATTGAACAGATGCAGAATTATAAGGAAAAGCTGCACGCACCAAAAGCACGGCTGCTATTCGTAGACGATACAGAAATGAACCTTGAAGTCATAAAAGGCCTTTTGAAAAAAACAGGCATAAAAATTGACACTGCAACAAGTGGAAGAGAAGCACTTGAAAGAGTAACTGGCACAGCTTATGACATCCTGTTCATAGATCACAGAATGCCAGAAATGGACGGAATTGAAACTCTTCATGCAATGGAATCAATGGAGAAAAACCTTTGCAAAGGAAAGCCGTGCATAGCACTCACTGCCAATGCTATAAGCGGAGTAAAGAAAATGTATCTGGAAGAAGGATTTACGGATTACCTTTCAAAACCCGTAAATCCAGACAAGCTGGAAGACATGATACGGCAATATCTTCCTCCGGAATACTTGGAAATATCAGAAAACGCAGCTGATGAAGAAGAAATATCAGCAGATGCAGAAAATGCTGAAGAACAAGAATTTATGGCAAGGTTCACAGCAATAGACGGCATTAATGCACAGACAGCACTTACCAACTGCGGAACAAAAAAAATACTTAAATCTACCGTAACTAAATATTACGCATCCATAGAAGAAAAGTCGAAAGAACTGCAAGATTTTTTTGAAAGCGAAAACTGGAAAGATTACGGAATAAAAGTACACGCCCTAAAGAGTACTTCTCGATTGATTGGAGCCATGGAACTTTCAAAGATGGCTGAAAATCTTGAATTATGTGCAGAAAATGGCGCTATTGAAGAAATCAAGGCCAAGCACAAAGATCTCATAGAGTTTTATAAATCTTATCAGGAAAGACTTTCTGTCATTGTTGCAAATGATGACAATAAAATGAAAAAGAAGGAACTTTCTAAAGAAGATACAGAGGCAGAACTAAAAAAACTTGCCAAATGTGCAGAAAACTTTGACATTACCGGTCTTGATGATATAATTAAAGAACTTGAAACGTTCAGCATACCTGATGAATTTAATGAGATGATGAAAAAGATAAAGACGTATGTTGACAACATTGATTTCAAGGCATTACGGGAACTGTTGAAATAGGAGATTGATTATATGAAAAGGGATGTTTATGTTATTGCAGACGAATCAAGATTGCTCGTCAGGACTTTTATAAAGACTTTGGAACCTCTGGAACGTGAAATACATATAATACCTCCTGATATTGTAGATATAGCAAACCTTCCTAAAGAACCTATTAACCTTATTTTATTTTTAGGTGAAAACATAAAGTTTCAGATAATACAGGCTGCATCAATGATGCAGAAAGAATTCAACATGCACCTTTACATTATAGGAGAGCCAAGACGGCTATCACTAAAGGATCAAGAATTTTATAATACAATTCCATCTACACGCTTTCTATCTTTATCATTTGATCCTAATAAACTCTATTCTGTTATGGAAAACAATGAGAATGAAAAAAAGAAAATTCTTGTTGTTGATGACGAGCCTATTTTCCTAAGAAATGTAAAAGGATGGCTTGAAGAAACCTTCGAAGTTTCCCTTGTAAGTTCTGGTGATATGGCTATGGAATTCCTTGACATGCATCCTATAGACCTTGTAATCCTTGACTACAAGATGCCAAGCATGGACGGCCCTGAAGTTCTAAGGCGAATACGTGCAGACAAAAGAATCGACAGGCTTCCAGTCATCTTCCTTACTGCTAACAATGACAGGGAAATGGTAAGAGCTGCCATGAACTACAGACCGGATGGATACATATTAAAAACTTTGCCTCCTGAAAGCATAAAGAAAGCTGTTGTTGACTTCTTTAAAAACAGAGTAGAGATTTATCCTTAAGGAACTCAGACAGTGAGGATTATCTTATGGCATTAAGTTCTACGACTGCTTCAGATACAGTTATTTTGGTAATTGACATGCAGAATGATTTTGTCGAGCCTGGAACTGCATTATATGTAAGCGGAGCAAAAGCAACCGTTCCAATCATTCAAGAATTAATCAAATATGGACGTACAAAAAAATGGCCTGTCATTTACATAATACGGGAACATCGCCTAAACGGAATAGATGCCGATGCTCCCAGACTTTCACTTTTTGCACAAGAAAAATCTGGCTATTGCGTTCCAGGAACAAAGGGCTGTGAAATAATAAAGGAACTTAAGCCTGAAGAAGGCGACATTATTGTAAGCAAAAGGCGAAACAGCGCATTTTTCCAGACGGAACTGGATCTAATTTTAAGAAGAATGAATGCAAGGAATGTAATTATATCTGGAACCCAATATCCAAACTGCATCAGAGGTACGGCAGTAGATGCCATGAGTTATGACTACAATACCATAGTTTGCACAGATGCTTGCTCTGCAAAAACAAAAGAAGTCGCTGATGCAAATATTTTTGACATGCGTAATATGGGCATTACCTGCATTCCTCTTTCTGAAATAAAAAAGAATGCAATAACATGTAATTAACATCTCAAACCCTTATAGTAATTTGTGATATATTAAACTTATGTTTGGAAAATCAAGAAAGCAGACATATAATATTAAATTAATAAGCAATGTGAAAAAAGAGCCTACAGCAGAAACCCTATATATCTCAAATGAAATGCATTATGAGCAAGTCATTGAACGCATAAAGTCAGTAAAGAAAACTTTATGGTTAGGAACTTCAGACATCAAAGACTTATATGTAAAAGACGGCAGCTACTCTAAACCGCTTCTTGCAATTCTTTCTGACTTAGTAAAGGCAGGAGTAGAAATCAGATTAATTCATGCAAAAGAACCGGGACCTGCTTTTCGAAAGGATTTTGACAAATACCCATCCTTAATAGAAGGCATTGAAAGAGTCTTATGTCCTAGAGTACACTTTAAGATCATAGTTTATGACCAGAAACTTGCCTATATAGGTTCTGCTAATCTAACAGGAGCAGGACTTGGCTGCAAAGGAAAGAACACACGTAATTTTGAAGCAGGAATTTTAACAAGCAACAAAGATTTTGTAAAAAAGGCTGCAGAACAGTTTGACAGCGTATGGATGGGCAGTTTTTGTAAAGACTGCAGGCGAAAGCAGTTTTGTCCAGATCCTATCATTTAAACTAATTTTTCCTATGAATGACAGAAACATGAGTAATGCCATTTGCTTCTTCTGGATATTCATGATCAAAATGCATGCCGATTGACTCTGCTGTTTTATATGACGCTACGCTTGTATATTTGCAGTATGAATATAATGATTGATAATCTGTATGTTCAAAGACCCAGTCTCGTACTGCTGCCGCAGCTTCCTTGGCATAACCTTTGTGCTGACAATCTTTGCGTATATGATAGCCGATTTCAGGAAGCATGTTCCCATCTATGTTCTGAAGAGTCAGTCCGCAGTCTCCAATCATTTCTCCTGTTTCTTTCAGACATACAGCCTTTCTGTTTTTATTATTATATTCATCATTTTTATACTTCTATTTAATCAATATTTTCTTATGGAAGTTCTTGCTTCCACAATGAGGGCATTTCAGCCTCCGGCTGCGTCCTATATGAGGAGCAAAAAATACGGCCTTCATGCTTGGAACATATCGTTCGCCGCAATCCTGACACTCATAATATCCTGCATCATGCTCAAGCTTTAAGCAATTATACATACCGATAATAAAGATTATAAGGGCAATGCCTATAAGGACTCCCCTTATCCAATTTGGCATATCAACAAATGAAGCGGTAAAAACAATTACGAGAAAAGAAATAGAACTGATATACCCTATTACAACTTCTAATGAAAGAAGCCTCTTATTTGACTTCTGCTCTAAGTCTTTCAATAAAAACAGATTCTCTTCAGCCTTTTCCTTATACTGTTCCATATCAAGTCTCTCCCCGCTTAAAAGCTCATTTACATTAATCTTTAGCAAATTACACAGTTCTATCATAATAGAACAGTCCGGCAGACATTTTCCATTTTCCCATTTAGATACAGCCCTGTCTGTAATCCCAAACTTTTCTGCAAGCTTTGCCTGTGTAAGTCCCTGTTCCTTTCGACAGGATGCTATGAATCTTCCTACTTTTTCCTGATCCATGTCCTTAGCCTCCCTATGACACCAATATAAAGTTTTTCATTAATTTTTTACAGGAACCATTGGTTGATATCTTTCTTTCTACAGTATCTATGCCAACTATTTGATTATTTTTTATTTACACGGCAGCTTTTATGCCTATGCACACGGCAATTTCACAGGAATTCCTTCGTCCTTATACTTTCCTGTGATAAGATATCAGAACTGTCCACTAGTGCAAATATTTTAGAATTCTTGCAAATATTTAAGTATCGTACAAGATTTATTAAACAGCGCACTCCTTCATCTGCCATTATTGCAAAGAATACACCTACAAATCCAAGGTGCAATAAGAATACAAACAGGCATGCAGCAGCAGTAACAAAGCACGTTCCAAAAATCTGCGTAAGGAACATCCATTTAGTGTCACCGCTTCCACGAATGCCGCTTCCTATTATTATGTTACCCGACTTTGAGAAAAAGTTTATGCCTACAAACATAAGGTATACTCCAGAACTTGCAATAATCGAAGCATCCTTAGTAAAGACAGAAAGAATCTGCTTTGGGAACAATATTCCTATAGCAACCATAACAAGCGCAAGAACAAAGCTTATTGAATAAGCAATAAGGCACACACCCTTAAACTGCCTTACATCACGCCTTCCTGTTGCCTCTCCCGTCAACGTTAATGTTGCACTGCCCAACGAGCCTACAACAACCACGGCAAGAAGTTCTACGCCAAATATAATGGAATAGACACCTGCAGCAAGTTCGTTTATCGTATTAAGTATTCGGATAATGGCAAGATTTCCGATGTTCCACAAAAAATCTTCAAGGGCAGTATTTATTCCAAGCCGTGCAGAATGCAGATAGCTTGTAACCTTCGATTTCCTAAGGCTCTCCCCTTTCGGTCTTGTAGTAAGCCTTGTACTTCTGATGAATGCTACAGCAATATAAACTCCTCCCAAAAACTCTGCAATTGTAGTGCCTAATGCAGCACCCTTTACACCCATCTTTGGAAATCCAAATTCTCCGAAAATTAAAACCCAGTCCAGAAATACATTCGTAACGGAACGTAAAAAACTCCATACAGCAAGGTGTTTTGTAAGATTTGACGTCTGAAATATTACTGTTATTGAAGCACATAATCCGCTAAGAAGGAATACAGGAGAGTAATATCTCGCATAGTCCACGCATAACGGCATAAGGCTATCAGAAACACCCATCAGAACAAAGACTGGCTGTGAGCAGAAGAACCACAAGAAAAACAGCACAATCGGAAGAATGTTGTTGTACTTCAAAAGAGAGCCTGCATATTCTTCTACTTTTTCAGAATTCTTTGCTCCTACGTTCTGGCTTATAAGTATTGAAGCCCCCGTTGAAATGGAAAAGCATACAGCCATTGTCGTCCAGATGGGGAATGTGGCATTTCCAAGGACACTCATGTATAAAGCATCTGCATGTCCCAGAAAGATGCGGTCAATGAGCATCTGTCCCTGGTTTATTATATTACTCAAAATTAGAGGTACTGCCAGAGCAAGCAGGCGCATAAAATACGTTCTATAACTAGTCAATTCTTTCATGTTGCATCCACTCATCTTTTATCATGCTTTTACATGATCAGCCATTCTTTCTCCAAAAAGTTCAAGTCCAAATATCTTTGTAAATAATTATTTTTTGCGCAATGGAATCCACCAAATATTTATGTTATTGCATTTTCTCAGTTCATTCCAGTGATTAAACCTATTGCCTTCATCTATTTACTTCGATTTGCGATACATTTGGCAGAATGAAGCCCTAGATTTTGCAGCCCGTCTTTTGGAGTTCCGCATCAAAGTTTTTTTAACATGCAAATCGAATCAGTCTTAGAAACATAAGGTCCGTAATTCTTTATAACTTCAAAGCCAAGCTTTTTATATACATGGAAGGATTCTTTCAGCAATTCGCCAGTTTCAAGAATTATATTATTAAAACCAAGTTCCTTCGCCCAATCAATCAGTTCCAGGACAAGTTTTGTTCCTAGTCCATGCCCCTGAAACTTTTCCCTTATAAAAATTCTTTTAAGCTCTACAGCGTTTTCTATATCATCATAAGCATATTTTCTCAATGCGCCGGCCCCCACAATATCATTGTCTGAATAAACGACAACAGCTTCTTTTATATCATCAAGCAAATTGTATTGCTCGTATTGCTTTCTCTCAACAAGCCCTTCAAGACGCCTGTTCAAATCTAAATCTAAGAGGATGCAATTTTCTATAAAATCACTGTCATTGCCTGAGCATCTCTTCATTCGAATTTCTCCGAAAGTAAATTCCTTAATTTCTTTTTCAAGCAGCTTGAAAACCCTTGCAATCAAATAACCGTCAGCCACTGCATGGTTAAGCCGCACCGAAACAGGCATCAAAAGTCTTTTGTTTTCTTCTCGGTACTTTCCCCAGTTCACAATCGGAAGAAAATATGGATATCCATCAGGTAACTCAATGTTCAGAGAATCATACGAAAGCCATGAGATGTATGACGCGTCAAACCAGTTTGGGTGATTTGCTGAATCAAGTCCGTATTTCCCTGTCTGCTTGGCTCTCTCAACATCGTCCAAAGCCTCTTTGTAAAAATGCTTATAATCCTCATTATATATTGTATAAACTGGCGTGCAAGTTTCCGTGTCGTCGTGAAAAACATATTGAATCGGATTTATCTTGTCGTAGCAAATTAACTGCTTTTCTTTCCACAGGTAGCCCATCTTGTAATCATCGCGGGAATTAAGAACCTTTGAAAGAATATATAAGAAATTTATATAGAACTTTGTGCCGCTCTTTTTTGAATATGCGACGAGTTCTGTAACGTCTATTCTTGCCGTCAGTGATGTTGAGCAACGGCAGTCTTCCATAAAGTGGCGAAAGACACCTGAGCGATAATATTTTTCTTGGTCGATAATTTTATATTTCATTTTCATTCTCCTATTTTTCATTGCTTGTCTCTTTTTTACATTAAAGCCAGCAGGCAATATATGGCATTATTGAAATTCTGTTTACGCTGCAGCTTATGCCATTCGTAAAACTTAAAAAATCCATCAGAACGGAGCACCCCATCCTTAAGCCTTTAACTTTTGCCATAGAGTATTCCGTTCCAAACTCAAGGCCCATTGCATAAAGTTTTTCTCCAGAAAAATCTTTGCTATCGCTAAGAGTGAAGGAAAGGTTTGGACCACCAAAAAGCGCGAATCTTCCAAATTCACTTGGAACGTTCGCAAAGGTAAATTTTAACAGCAAAGGCATGTCTATGGCAAAAGCGGGAGCGTTGAAGTTTTTATTTTTGTCTTTGCAGGAAAAGCCTGGATATCGTACAAAGGCCTTGACTTGTGCAGCGATATAATCGCTAAGATTCAATTCCGCTCCCATTCCCAGTCTAAGTGCAAAAAGACGTTTTCCGTTTAAATCTTTTCCTTCCGCAGGATCTGATACGGAGAAATTTATTCCGCACGCTCCTTCAATTCCAAAGTTAAATTTATCAAATAAATCATCCGCAAATGAATTGAACGGAATTACAAACATTGTCAGAATTGCCATCATTAATGTAATTATAATCTTTTTCATTTCCTCTCTCCTTTTTGCATTCTGTGTAAGAGAAAGAGCGATGAATGGAAAAGTTTTTTCTATGAGCTTTAAGCTTTTTGATCGCCCAGTCGTAATGACTTGAAGTTGAACTTACAAAATAGGAACCTAGGTCTGTACCGCCTGTCCAGCAGAAATGTTTTTTTGTGAAAAGTTCTTCGTTTGAATATTTTTCGATTAACGAAAGAACTTCGGTGTGAGTTTCTGCAAGATTTTTCTTTGCCTCTTCAAGTGAAGTTGACTGATTACGATTCCAGAACATCATGTTCATAGCCCCGTAAGTCTTCCAGGAATATTCTGGTGGCAAAAAGGCAATAGCAGCCTTAGAATCAGTTATTGCTGAATTATTTTCAATAAATTTAATCATCAGTTTCTGCCATTCATACAAATGAACCAGGACATCGCGCACGTTTTTGTCACGGCTCCAGTGCGCTTCTTTTTTGCTAGCATCAGAAGAAAAATCAAAAGGTGAATTCATTTCCTTTTCGCTCATCGAAGCGATGAAGTCCATGAGCCTTGCATAGTTTTCTTTTGCAGCTTTCAGCAAATCGT
This sequence comes from Treponema sp., assembly GCA_024699235.1. Lineage (GTDB taxonomy): Bacteria > Spirochaetota > Spirochaetia > Treponematales > Treponemataceae > Treponema_D. Next base: position 8,561 of record JAILPY010000035.1, read on the forward strand.
CTTTATTTCGTGGCCTTGGCATTCCTTACCTTCTTTTCTTTATGTGCTGTAATAATTGTATAGCTGTAAGCGTTCACAGTGATTATATAGCCGTCAATTTTACAGTACCAGTTTTTTCCATTGCGAGTAATTTCACTCTGCTTGTCACAAATATGCTTACAACACCACTCAACAACATCATCTACTTCTTCTCCAAGCCCTAGATTTCGTCTAATTCGCTCTACTCCCATCGGCGTAGTATGAATCTTAGCAATGTTATCTAAAAGTACATTTCCATTTTTCATACTTTAACTTTACCATACAAAATATGACAGCTGCATGTCATATTTTACACGCTGGCGTTTACAATTTTTGCGTATTCTTCTTCAGGAATCATGGGAGAGCAAACCTGAGCCAAAAGCTCAGAAGATATCTCGCCTTTATGTGCATACTCTTTTCCTGCCTGCTTTACCAGCTCCAGTTTTGGTACAGCTACAACTGCCGCTTCCGGCACATTGAACATAGGACTTTCAGGCACTGTAATAATCGTATGATTATTAGGAAAACACAATTTAAACTGCTCTACTGCTGGCTCAAAATTATGCTTGCTGTTAGGGAAACCGCATCCGCAAATCATCAGATATTTCAACCGAGAATAATCCGCCTGCCCCACATGTTCGTACCGCTCACCGACTTTTTTCATAGCCATAGAAGACAAGGGCATGGTACGGTCAATCAAAGCCTTTAATGGAGCCGGCATTCCGTAAGCATACAAGGGAAAATTAAAAAGCAACAGGTCGCTTGCAAGGATTTCTTCCAGAATGGCACTCATGTCATCTTTACAGACGCAAGTTCCTCCGTTACGCTTGCAGGTAAAGCACCCCTTACAATATTCAATGTGCTTATCAATTACATTTATTACATGAACTTCCTGACTGCATTCCTCATTCATTCCATCCAGAAATGAACGGGTAATGTGCATTGTATCGCTCTTGTAGCCTTTAGGGCTTCCATTTAAAACTAATATTTTCATCTTTTCACCTCAAACAGACTATAACGGTTGCAGCATGCATAATTCTGCCGCTTGCGATGTGAGTCATCTTTATTTACCACAGATTTTTCAGTGCATTTGCATTATTCTGCGTTATCATTGAAAGAGTATTACATGACTTCATTTCAGTGCAATTACCACAAGTTTCATACCTCTTGCCCATTGCACATTTTCTGATTCCACAAAGAGAATCGCAAAAGTAAGTTTTAACCCCACCAATACGGCAGCCCGTACAGTTTATCATTTGTGGTGTAATTTCTACGCCGTTTAATTCAGACCATTTTTTTGCTACATTTGCACGAGCTTCATTATCATCATTAATTGTTGCAAGGCGCGCTTCGCAAATTTCACAATCCAGTCCGCAGTAAGCTATAAAATCCTTCATATCAAAACCTCCTGTAAAACTTTTCTTTATGCTATAACTATAGAACAAGACTTTATAAAATAGAATGAATTTCAGATAAGATGCATGTTTGTATCGATGAAATGCAAGAATTTTAAGCACATAAACGCCTATATTTTCTTGCATACGCAATGAACTGGACATGTAAACATAAAGAGCAGGATATTTGACTAATTAAAAACTAAAAAATACATAACAAAAAACCATACCGTTTTCTGTCACAAAACCATATAGTTCTTTGTCGCAAAACCATATAGTTCTTTGTCACAAAACCATATGGTTCTTTGTCGCAAAACCATATAGTTCTTTGTCGCAAAACCATATGGTTCTCTGTCACAAAACCATATAGTTCTTTGTCACAAAACCATATGGTTCTTTGCCGCAAAACCATACGGTTCTCTGTCGCAAATCCGTACGGTTCTCTGTCGCAAATTCGTACATTTTTTACAGAATAGACATAAAGCAGGAGTTTTCCATAATTAAAGAAATTTACTGTTCCATGGTGGAATATGACTCACCAAAAATTACTTCAAATCCAATATCATCTGTTATAAAGAATTTTCCAGTAGGAATTTCAATAACAAATATGCTTCCAACTGTCATAACAGACTGCCTGCCATTATTATCAATTAAAATTAAAGCCTCATCATCTTCTATGCGAACATCCATCAAATTATTATGTGAAGTATTCAAAATCAGAGTTTTTAATATAAGGATTTCATCTTGATGATGCCCCTTATATTTCATGGCATAACAAGGTTTAATAACACGATCATGATCTGTATTCACATAAGTTAACATAATACACCTCCTATCAGTTCTTATATTTTTTTTCTATTTAACTAATATTCCATAATTAATCTTAAGCTTCATTAAACTAATAATGGGAATACTTATTAAAAGCATT
>JAILPY010000038.1 GCA_024699235.1 Treponema sp.
TTATTGAGTTTTTATCTAAACAAATTTCTTTTCCTTTTAGTTTTAATATTGAAGTCAATCCTTTAGGAATGAAGACTCTTACACTCTCAAATATTCCTCAAGATTTGGAATACCCATTAGTTCCTGTACGCATAGCTTTAAAAGACTATATATTAAAACTTGAAGAAGAAAACAAATTGCCATAATTATATAGGTAATGCTAAAAATGATTTTTCATACTCATACTGCAGAAGAAACTATTTCTATTGGGGAAAAAATTGGAAGTCTATTACTTCCAGGTGATGTTATTGCAATGTCAGGAACTTTAGCTGCAGGAAAAACAACTATAACAAAGGGAATTGCTAAAGCATTAGGAATTAAAGATACAATCACAAGTCCCACTTTTTGCCTTATAAGTGAATACTATGGTGAAAAAATGCCATTGTATCACATGGATGTTTACAGATTAGACAGTGAAGAAGACTTTATAAATCTCGGAGTCGAAGACATGTTATACGGTAAAGGAGTCTGTATAATTGAATGGAGCGAAAAAGTAAAAAAAGAACTGCCAAAAAAAACAATTTATCTTACTATAACTCCAACAAATGAAACTGAAAGAGAAATTACAATAGAAAACTGGAATAATGGAGATATAAAGATATGAATGCACTGGCTATAGATTGTGCAGTATCTAAGATAGCTATAACAGCAAAAAAAGACACACTATTTGCAAAATTAGTATTGAATATAGGGACAAGACAGTCAGAAAGACTGCTTCCCTCAATTGATTATGTATTACAGGAATTAGAACTAAAACCTCAAGATTTAAATTATACAGCTATAACATTAGGTCCTGGAAGTTTTACAGGATTACGATTAGGACTTAGTTCTTTAAAAGCTTTGACACTATCTAATGACATTCCTCTATATGGAATTCCCTCTCTAGAAGCATATGCATTTACATATAAAAATGCACAAAACATCGTATTAAGTACAATAGAAGCAAAAGAAGATGAATATTATAATCAGTTTTTTTTGCATGGAGAAAAAATTTCAGACCCAGAAGATAATAATATAGAAGAAATCCTAAAAAAAATAGATCAGGAATCTTCTATTCTTGTATGTGGACCTGGAGCAAATTCTTTTTGCAATAGATTAAATGAAATAAGTTCAATCTATTCAGCATTCTGTTACATACCTGAAACTGATGCTACTGAAAATTTATTTTCTATTTCGGAAGAATGGATAAAAAATAAAAGAGAACCGTTACAAGATTATGACGGTCCTCTTTATATACGAAAAAGCGAAGCTGAATTAGTTTACGAACAAAAACAGGCTAAAGGAATTATCTAAAAATCTTAGCAAGGCTTTCTTCAGAAACATCCAGAGCTGCAACTTTATTCTCTTTCTGAATAGCTTCAAAAACTTCCTGTCGAAATACTTTTACATCCTTAGGGGCTTCTACACCTATTTTTACCTGGTCACCTTTTACTTCGATAATAGTAAGAGTTATTTCATCTCCAATTTTTATTTTTTCATCTATTTTTCTGGAAAGAATAAGCATTATTAGTCCTCCTTTCCAGCAAGAGCTGAAACTATATCAAATTTAGTGGTCCATTTAGGGTCGTTAAGTATAGCCTGCATTCCTTCGTGAGTCTTTTTATTTATAATAACAGGACCTCTCAGATTTGCAGTAACGTGAGAACCATCGTTAGGGACAGTTACAATAGCCATAACAAGAACGTCAGAAGGATCTTTTATTCCAATTCTACCTAATTCTTTATCATCAATGTCAACTTCAAAATCTGAATTGATAATAAATGGATCTATCATTAAAAATGCAAGGGCACTTTCATCTAAGGACTGTAACCAGATAAAAGGTTTTATTCTACAGTCAATTAAAGCATATTCAGTATAATCTTCAAAACCAAAAATACCAGATGGAATTTTTATCAACTGTTTTTCACTTATCTCCACCAAGCCCATAGTTTTAGTTTTTATTTGCATTTTATCACCTGTCAATACCGCTACACTCAAAATAAATAGTATTAATGCATATAATTAAGCAACGAAGTGGAATACATTCTTCCTGCATTACTTAACGTTGCCTGATTTACAAGTTCAAGCATTTTCATATCAGTAATGGTCTTTGTAAAATCAATATCCCCTTCCCTGCTTACTAATTGAGTTACATTTAATGCTGTAGTTTGAGAACGGGTAATATTATTCTGAGCACGCTCATAATCACTACCGGTCTTAGCCAGACGAGTTGTAATATTAGAAATTCCTTCATCAATAGAACCAAGAACTCTAGAACCTATTGCTTCAGTATCACCTTTTAACATTGAATCACGCAATGCAATAACAGTATCAAAAATAGATCCTCCAGAACTACGTACATTACCAGTAAGATTATATGGAGGTAACTGAGATTTATCCTTGATATATCCAAGTTCTTCTAGTGTCGCTCCATTTTTATCTTCAAGCCAAATCTGATGTGCATCAGTAGTTTCAAGATTAAGACCATTTGTAATAGGATCAAGGGCTGCTTTTACAGCAACTCCACTATCATTTATTTTTGCTATAACAGCATGAATGTTATCGCCTCTATTAATCTTTATTTCTACACCGTCAAGATTAATTGAATTATCACTAGAGGCCTGCCATTGTGTCAAATCTCTAGATCCCATAAGACGCTGTGGTTCTGCCCAAAAAATTCTGCTTCCGCTATTATCAACATCCATGTATTGGTTTTCATCAACTTCAATTTTATTCAAGGTAATGTTTCCATTATACTGAACAGATTCTATAAGAGGTTCGCTTGCTCCAGGCACATTTCCCAAAGACACATCAAAGGCAATATTTTTTGTACGAGTTCCGGCAAAAAGACTATTACCATCTGCATCCACAGCATTTGCATTCTGTACCAACTCTTTAAGCAATTCATTAACTTCAGATGCCATGTTCTTAAGGTCATCCTCTGTATTCAAGCCGTTTGCTCCACTAACAGCTAATTCCCTAACACGCTGCATAATCTGAAGATTCTGATTTACATAACCTTCTCGTATCTGAAATTGATCGGCAAGAGTCTGGGCATTTTTTTCAAACTGATTTACACGTGAAAGATAAGAATTATAGCGAACCAAATGTCCTGCAGCAATAGGATCATCGCGAAGCGATCCTATCCGGCTCTGACTTCCTATCTGATTGTTTAGAGTATTCTGACGGACTTCCTGCTTACGCAAGTAGTACTGCGTATCCATATTATGCATCTGAGAACTAATTCTGTTCATATCATTCTCCTTATTATATTAAAGACTATATACTGGTTTCTCAATTAAACGCCAACACGGTTAATCAATGTATTCAGCAATTCATCCTGTACGCTTATAAATTTTGCAGCAGCTTCATAGCCATACTGAAATTTTATAATATCAGCAAGTTCTTCATTTATATTTACCCCACTGATACTATCACGTAAATCACGCAAATCATTCATTATTGCATTCTTGCTAGCAAGCTGGTTTTCTGCCTGCTCACCCTTAAGACCAATTCTCGTTACAGTATCTGCAAAATAATCATCAAAAGTACGATCAGTTCCGACCATCATCTTTGTATTACGTATTGCAGCAATTTCAACAGCAGCACGGCCATCATCCTGATCAGCACGCCCCTGAGAATTTGCAAATGCAGCAGCAACACTTGAAGAATCCTGTTCTACCTGAGGATTTACAACCAAGTAACCAGAAGGATTCATTACAGGAGTAACAGCAAACTGAGCATCTGCAAGTGCATCTATAGCATTTGCACGATTAAAATCATAAGCTCCATCGGCGCCGCTTCCTCGTAATATACCAGTATAACCGGTAAGGAACATTCCTGAATCTTCAACATGTCTGATAACAAAATCAGGATTAGACATAGATTCAGAAGTAGTAGCCTTCAATACAAGCTTTGAATTACGATCCAAATATGCTTTTACTTCACCATTACTGTCATTAATTCTATTAACCAAATCCTCTACAGTATCTGCAGGATAATAATCAACAGACACCGTTCCAGATGCAGAATTAAATGTCATTGTACCCTGTAATCCAATCTGTTCCTGAGGACGAAGAGAATTTGTTCCTGTCATTCGGAAAATATACGAAGCATCTTCTGTACCGTCACCATTACGGTCATAATTACCATTTGTATTTTCAACAAAAGGATGTTCCGTAAAGAAATCAAGTCCTGTTACATTATTTTTTCCAATAGCATTACGGTGAATGTCATTTACAAAATCTGCAAAGTTAAGGGCCATTGTATCAAGAGACTGCAACTCACTGCGAAGGTCTTTATCACGAAGTTCTACTAAAGCCCCCAAAGACCCTCCTCTGAAATATGCATCTACTTGAGTATCATGCCATACGAGGCGGGAATATCCTTTATTATCAAGATCTGTTACCTCATCAATCTGACGGTATTCACTTCCCTGGACAATCATCTGACCGTCTGTATGAACAAGGAATTCATCAGGATCAGTTCTTACAACAGTCACATTAATAAGATTACCAAGTTTTTCCACCATGAGATCACGACGATCCATTAAATCATTAGGATTATCTCCCATAGCCTTACTACGTACGATTTCACCATTTACATCTGCAATCTGACGCGTCAAATCATTTACTTGCTTTACAGTAGAATCAATGTCTCCATTTACTTGATTTGAAATTGCAATGAGGTTATTATTCTGCTGCTTTATAGAATTTGTAAGGCTCTGTCCTCTGACAACAACTGCATCACGAGCAGCATTATTGCTTGGATCTGCAGAAAGTTCCTGCCAGCTCTGCCAAAATTTATCCATATTACTACGGACAGAGACTTCATCCGGTTCATTATAAATCTGCTCTATCATTGCATAGTAATCATTGCGCGTATTCCAGTAAGATTCTTCATTTGTCTGGGCAATAATACGGGAATCAAGAAGTTCGTCTCTGATTCGCTCGATGCTTTCTATTTTAGTTCCCTGACCAATCTGACCGGCAAGCTCAGCTCGCTCTAAATCAGGGCGGTACAGAGGGTCCATTGTAGATACTTTTACACGCTGACGACTATATCCTTCAGTATCAGCATTTGAAATATTGTGTCCGGCAGTCTGAATCTGAGTACTGTGAGCCATAAGGCTCCGTTTACCAATTTCGATTCCTGCAAAAGATCCTGACATTTTCCAATTCCTCCTATATACTCACCCATTCATTATGCAAAAGCACAATCAGAATTCTATATTAACCAAAACATTTCCGACTTCAGGTTTTACAAGCTTTCCTGTTGGTGAATACGTTGTTGCAGTTTTTACAAAGCATTCATCAATGACATTACCTATAAAATCTTTTGTTGTAGTAACATAAGTACGCAAAGCTTCATTTTCAATCTTACTCTTTGTAAGTTTTGTCCTAAGACTCACAAACAAAGGTTCAACAGAAGGCTCATAGTAAATAGTTCTGTCTGAATCAGCAATCATTTCCCGTTTCTGATCCAATTCCACAAATGTATCACTCATATTACGCAAGGCAGAAATTGAATTCTGAAGAGATTCCCAATCTCTATCCTTAACATTAGAGTGCATCTTATTCTGTTCAGTCAAAATAGAATCAAGAAGTTCATCCTGAGACTTCAAAACATTTATAAGTTCTGCCTTCTTATCATAAACAGGAATATTTTCAGAATCAGATCCAGATTCTGAAGAATCTGAAACAGTTTCTTCCGCATTATTATCAATATTTTCAGAAATAACAGATTCCTTTACTTCTAAAGTAGATTCTGCGTTTTCCTTTTCTTCAGAAACTTTTTTTGATTCTACTGAAGAAAATTCCTGCTTAAGTTCATCTGCAGCTTTTTTTAGCTTAGCTGCAACAGCTTTCATAAAACCCATTTTCATTTTATCCTTTCCACCCATTGAAAATTAGATTATTCACTATCTATTATCGGAATATAAAGGAAATTCTTTAGAAAAGAAAAACGAGAGCTTCAGAAATGACTGAATGCGATACCATTTACATCAATTATCAGCTCGTGATATAATAAAAAAATGAAATATGGCATTTTGAGAGCAGCATGCGCCAGCCCGTCACTAAAAGTTGCAGACTGTACATACAATGCACAAAAAATAATACAGACAATAGAACTTGCAGATAAACAGAATATAAGACTTATAGTATTTCCAGAACTATGTATAACAGGATACACATGCGGAGACCTGTTCCTTCAGCGTTCCCTGCAGCTTTCTGCAGAAAAGGCACTAATTGACATATGCTCAAAAACAAAAGACTGTAAATGCTTAAGTATTATAGGACTTCCAATTACATATCAAGGTGCACGCTATAACTGTGCTGCATATCTGTTCAAAGGAAATATTCTCGCTATAGTTCCAAAAACATACATCCCAAATTATTCAGAATTCTACGAACGAAGATGGTTCACACCTGCAGAATTCTGTCAGACTGACAGCATAACGATAAATGAAGATTATTCAAACATTCCCTTTGGATCAAATATCATTATAGAAGACAAAAAAGATCCTTTACTAAAAATTGCATGTGAAATCTGTGAAGACGTTTGGGTTCCGTTAGCACCATCTACACGACATGCTCTAAATGGAGCTACAGTCATTGCAAATTTAAGTGCAAGCAATGAAATAGTAGGAAAAGCTGATTACAGAAGGATGCTTATAAGTGCACAATCAGCAAAAACTGTCACTGCATATCTATACGCAAATGCATGCCATGATGAAAGCACTACAGATATGATATTCAGCGGTCACTCCATAATTGCCCTGAACGGTTCATTAAAAGCACAGTCAGACCTATTCGGAACAGAAATTCTTACACTTGCAGACATAGACCTAGAACGAATTGAACAAGACAGATTAAGGACTACTACATTCACAACATGCAATGCATTTAATAGGGACAGTCAGGCTATATACCGTTTCATTACAGTAGAGTTTGATGATAATACATTCTCTGATTCTGACAGCCAGAAATCAATAGGATTTCAGTCTAGTGATGAAAAAAAGGCATCTTCTGCCATATCGCTTATAGATAAAATTGCCATACACCCATTTGTTCCTGAAGGAGATAAAGAACGAAGTGAACGCTGCCGTATCGTCATAGAAATGCAGGCAGAAGGCCTTGCAAAAAGATTTAGGCATATTCATGCACAGAGTGCAGTTATTGGACTCAGCGGAGGACTGGATTCTACGCTTGCATTACTGGTGACAGCAAGAGCCTTTGACAAATGCGGCATAGAGCGTTCAAAGATTTCAGCGGTGACAATGCCTTGTTTTGGAACCACAAACAGAACTTATTCAAATGCATGTGCACTTGCAAAAAATACAGGAGCAGCATTAAAGGAAATAAACATAAAAAAAGCAGTTCTTCAGCATTTTGAAGACATAGGGCATGATGAAAATATCCATGACGTTACTTACGAAAACTGTCAGGCAAGAGAGAGAACACAGATTCTGATGGACATAGCAAATAAATATAACGGAATTGTTATAGGAACAGGAGATCTAAGTGAACTTGCACTGGGCTGGTGTACATATAACGGAGACCAAATGTCCATGTATGGTGTAAATTCAAGCATTCCAAAAACTCTAGTGCGATATCTTGTAGAATGGTTTGCCATGCAGTCTGAACAAAATGGAGACAATAATCTTGCAAAAGTACTTAAAGACATACTTGCAACGCCTGTAAGCCCGGAACTATTGCCTCCAACAGGAAAAGACATAAGTCAAAAAACCGAAGAACTTGTAGGTCCTTATGAGTTGCATGATTTCTTTCTGTATTACGTACTGCGTTGGGGATTTTCACCAAAGAAGATTTTCTTTCTGGCAATGCAAGCCTTCGATGGAAAGCAGGCAGACGGTTCAGAAACAGTATATACAAGAGAAATAATCTTAAAATGGCTTACCACCTTCTACAGAAGGTTTTTTAGCCAGCAGTTCAAGCGAAGCTGCATGCCAGATGGAGCAAAAGTCGGAACAGTTAACCTTTCGCCTAGGGGAGACTGGAGAATGCCAAGCGATGCAAGTTCTACTGTCTGGATGGAAGAATTAAAAGAACTAGAGCAGACAGACTAAGCTTAATCATCCTCATCAACAGGTTCTTTAAAGTTGGAATTCTTGATATCTGCATCAATGCCAGCACGATGCCTGTTGTAATAAAACAGAGACCATCCGTTTTCATTAAGAATTTTTATAAGCTCTAAATAACTGCTATCCTGATTAAAGGCATAAGCCTTATCAAAATATTTCTTTGATAAATCCATTTTTTTTCTGTCAAAGTAAAACTGAGACATATACATATCCGAAAAGAATTGCTCTCCATCATTTTTTGATGATTCTACAGCACGAGTAAAACATTTCAGGGCTTTCTTTTTGCCACCGCCAAATATTTTAGGAGCATAAAACATCCACTGCCCCAAATTTGTAAGTGCATAACTTAGTCCTGAATCAAGCTTAAGGGCCTTTTCATATAAATCTTTTACATGAAATCCATAACGCAGTGTTGCAGATAAAGAAAACGTCATATAGCACGATGTAACATCACCTGTAAGAACATAAAGCCATTTATTTGCATTTTCCCGACTTTTAAACTTCGCAAGATAATTTTCATTCTTTTCCATCTGAGCTTTCATTGCATCACACAAAAAAGGACGCTTATCTTCATAGTCATACAGATAGTGATGCCGTTCCATTACATATAAACTTTCAAAAATCAACAGTTCCTGCTCTATATCGATTGCATGCATAGGAAGTTCTCGTTCCGTCTGTTTTTTAAATTCATCAAGCATTTTCATTGACTCATTGTTACTCTTACAAGAGGAAGCTTCTACCCTATATCTCATAAATTCTGCTATTCTCTGCTCTGAATATGAAGATATTTCTTCTTTAGCAAAACAAGGAAAAATGAATAAATAAAGCAACAAGCAAAAATTTGAACACAGAAACAATAATCGCATATAATGTCATTCCACAAATGATTTTATTCTATTAATATTTTGCAATGCAACAGTTCTACCCATATCATATACCCTCTGCAATTCATCAGGATTTTTTTCAGTCCTGCTAATTCCAAGTGATTCATCAGGACAAATTACAAATACATTTCCTTTTTTTTCCTGATCAAATACATAATCAGTTTCATCATTATACATTACATGTCTTTGAGCCATTGCAGTTACTAAAGCAGGATACCTATGCAAAGCAATACGCATTAACCACATCAAACTGTTCTTCTTTTTTATAAAACCTCTAGGCTGCGTAAGAATTACAACATTTTTTTCATATCCCATGCTCTGAAACTTCTTAAGCGGTATAGAATCAGTCATACCTCCGTCAAGCAGCTCAAATCCATCAACTTTTACAATTTTAGAAGCAAGTGGCATGGATGCAGAGGCCCGCATCCATTCAAAATCCTTACTGGAACAAGTTTTTAGTTTTTTATAGACAGCATTGCCTGTATGTACATCAGAAGCAACTATCCAAAATTCCATAGGATTTTTTTTATACGTTTCATAATCAAACAAATCAAGTTCATTAGGAATGGTATCATAGCAGAATTTGGCATTATATAAATTGCCAGTTTTCAAAAGAGAGTCCAAACTGCAATACCTCTTATCTCCAGCAAACCTTTTATTATAACGAAGAGCACGACCTATCTGCTTTGACTTATAATTACATCCAAACGCTGCGCCGGCAGATACACCTATAGCACCATCAAAGGAAATATTATGTTCCATAAGAACATCCATAACCCCTGAGGAAAAAAGACCACGCATTGCTCCGCCTTCAAGCACCAGACCAACTTTACTATCCTTCATACGTCAATGATTATTACAGATATCAAAGTTTTATAAAAGAGGTTATTGCTTTTTTCATAAAATATTCATAAACTAAAAATATGAAAGCAGTTCTAAAATGGATTCCTTCAGCCATCATAATAATATGCAGCTGGTACCTTTCATCTCAGCCTTCCATAGAACATTTACCTAAATTTACAAATGCTGATAAATTAATTCATTTTATAGGATTTGGAGGATTATGTTTCTGGATTGCATTCGCTCTAAAAAATAAAAGAAAACTATCAATCACCTACACGTCTATATATGGAATTATAGATGAAATTCATCAAAGTTTCGTCTTTGGACGAACATGCTCCATATTTGATTGGATAGCAGATACTTTAGGAGCAATTGCAGGATTCATAATATTTACACTTATAAATTATATAATTACAGGAATAATAAACAATTACAGGCAAAGAGACACCTCTCCGCTTTCAAGATGAACAATCTCTCCATTTTCTTTCTTAACAGCAAGGACTCCGTTATCTAAGATATCAATAACAGTACATTCATAAGAATTATTAGCAGGCAAATGATTTTTTGTTACAGCATAAACTGGATGTACAGAAACTTTCTTTCCCATAAGGACAGAACAATCCTTATATTCCTGCATAGCATTTTTTTTATATAAATCATCCCCATCAAGTATATTACATATTTCTTTTATAGCAGAGGAACAAAGCAAGCTTCTTCTTGCATCTGCATTATTGCTGCATATGCTTCCAGCAATATCTGATAAATCAGAAGGGAAATTTGTATTCGGAATAATATTCACTCCACAGCCAATAATTAAAGAATCAATAGATCCAGTTTCAAAATTTGTAATGCCTTCTGTAAGGACCCCGGCAATTTTTTTCCCATCTAAAACTATATCGTTTGTCCATTTTATACCGCACTTAACTCCATATACAGAAAGAATGCTTCGATATAAACCTACTGCTGCAGCAGCAGTAATATTACCAGGATGAATATAGCCGTTGGGAATATATATTATAGAAAAATAAATGCCTGTAGAAGATGGCGAAAAAAAAGCCCTATCAAAACGTCCTCTGCCAGCAGTCTGCTGATTTGCAACAATAACAGTCTTATGAAGATAATTTTTTTCTTCTTTTAAGAGAAGCCTTTTCGCTTCTGTATTCGTTGAATCAATGGTATCATAAAATCTAATTTTAAAATCATGTTTTTCAGGCAACAAAGAAAGAATGGAATCTTTTGTAAATATATCAGAATATATGAATTTATACCCTTTATTTGTAACTGCATCTATTGCAATGCCTTTAGAACGCAAATAATTTACAGCCTTCCAGACAGACACCCTTGTTACATTACAAAGTTCTGCAAGTCGCTCTCCAGAAACATACCCATCAGGATATTGATCATCAGTCAGAGCATCCAGCAATGTTTTCAATACAACATCTTTTACTTTCATGAGATAAATTGTATCTATAATTAAATCTTGAACAAGTCGATTTGATTTCCTATCTTCTCGATTGAACTTTGCATACGTCCAGAAATTGCATTCAGAGTAGAACCTGATTCAGAAATTAGATTTGCACCTTCGGTCATATCATCAACGCTTTCTGAAATAGTCTGCGATACATCCTGCAAAATTCTCACCTCATGCATAATCTTTTCATTATGAGTAGCCATTTCAAGAGAAGCTTTTTTTACTTCCATAGTACTATTATTCATCTCTTTTAGAGCAGCGCCTATTTGCCTTGAACCAGCAGTCTGCTCTTCCATAGCAGCTCGAATCTGCATAACAATTTCATCAGTTTCTTTTATTTTTGTTGAAACAGAAGCAAATGCATCACTAGATTCATTAGAAGAAGATACTACTTCTGTAATGGAATCCTTAATCTTATTAAGCTGCTCACCTATAGTCTTTGACTGTTCTGATGAAGTTTCTGACAGTTTTCTAATTTCATCAGCAACAACGCTAAAGCCTTTACCTGCATCTCCAGCATGAGCCGCTTCTATAGCAGCATTCATTGCAAGAAGATTTGTCTGCTCGGCAATATTAGAAATGGCAAGGTTTGCCTCCTGCAACATTTCCGACTGATTTTCTATCTGCTTAATCCTATCATTTACAGACTGCTGCTTATTATATCCAGACTGAGAATTAGAAGAAAGCACTTCAAAAGACGACACCATTTTTTCGACAGAACTATTAACAGATGATATGTTTCCAATCATTTCTTCAACGGCTGAAGAAGCCTGTTCTACACCCTGATACTGACTTTCAATCAAATTATTAAGAGAAGTAATATGATCTGATATCTCGTTTACAGCATCTGCAGTCTGGTTAACGCTCAGTCCTTGATTTGAAATCTGAGAAGAGACGCCTTCAATATTTGAAAGAATTCTAGAAATAGCACCGCTTGCATGTTCTGTACTTTCAGAAAGATTTGCACCTGCTCCGGAAAGTTCATTTTTAGAATCCTTAAGTTCCTTTATAATCTGCTGCATCTTATCCAAAAACAAGTCAAAGTGTATTATAAGATAACCAATCTCATCACGTATAAAAAGCTTACATCTTTTTGTAAGATCTGCATCGCCACTTTCTAGTTCCTTCAAAAAGTTTGTAACGTTCGATATTCTCCACATCAACCAGTTAACAAATACATAACCAAAAATAACGAGAACAAGACTTACAATAATTATTATAGGAACACATATAATTAAAACTGAACTCTTAATAGCTTCTACAGCACTAACAGATTTTGCAACAAAAATCATTCCCCTTATTTGGTCAAAATCATCTTTGAGAGGCTGATATACAGAATAGTAATCCTGATCCTTTATTTTATTCTTTCCTAAATAAACTCTCCCATCTTTCAGAACCTGCTTTTCAATTTCACTATTATTAATTTCAGTTCCCTTAACGCCTGCAATAGATGAGGAAGCGCGGACAGAACCATTAAATACAGTACATTCTACATCAAAACTTTTTTTTATGAGGGTAACAAAATTCGCATCAGATAGATTATAGGCACATACAACAGAACCTATTATCATTCCGTTTGATAAGAGAGGCCTTGCGTAAACAGCGGCAAAATCGAGAGTATCAATTCCTTCATAAACCAAATTGCTACTTCCCTTAAGGGCTTGACTTACGGCTGTACAGGATAGCAAATTCAAACCAGAAGAAACATTATAGCCTGCATTTGGAATTACAATGCCATTCCTATCAGTAAGGGCTAAAATGCTAAAATCAATATCAGCACTAACAGTATTAAAAAAAGTCTTTATTGTATTATAATCACTCTCAACAAGTGAATCTTTTATCTGCTGATTACCAGCCATCATGCCGGCAAAACCTCTTAAAAGCTCAGTTTTATCATCCAGCATTTGATGCATGCCTATTGAGGTAAATTGCAAATCATCTTCAGTATCTGACACATACTGCCTTTCAAAAACCACAAGTGCAACAGCCATGACCAGAACTGCAGACAATATAATCACGCCAGCTATCAAAGCCGTCAACTTTGTTTTTATCTGTATATTTTTTCTTGCCTTTGTATCAAATCTGTCCAGTTCTTTTTTTGCCATAAAATGAATCCTTATTTTTAGTATTCTATGTATTCTAAATTAATCAAAAAAGGTTGTCAATCTTTATTATCGGCAGAGGGGTTCCTGATAACAATATGCATTATGAAAATATTTCATGATACACATTTTCAAAATCAGACAAAGGTATAGGCCTTGAGAAATAATAACCCTGAAAGATATTGCATCCGCAATCATAGAGAAAATTCACATGATCCTCAATTTCAACGCCTTCTGCAATAACATCGATATTTAAATGTATTGCCATATCTATAAGGAATCTTAAAATAGTGCGAACCCGTTCTGTATTTTCTGTTTGCTGCATAAAAACCATGTCTAACTTAAGAATGTCAACGGGCATATCCTTAAGCATATTAAGAGAAGAATATCCAGATCCAAAATCATCCATCTCAATAATAAATCCGTCATTCCTAAGACGCTGTATGACAGGCAGCTTCCTATCAAAGTCAGACATAACAACAGTTTCAGTAATTTCAAGTCTCAATGATTCATGAGGAATGCTATACTTTTCTGCAAGATTAACAATAGCTTCATGAACATCAATAAAGTAGAAATCTTTTGGAGATATATTTACGGAAAGATGTAAATCTGTATGACCTGCATCATGCCATTTTTTTAGAATAATGCAGGTCTGTTCCCACATATAATAATCAAGCTTTACGACAAGGCCGTTCTTTTCTAAAATATTTATAAATTTTGAAGGAGGGATAAGGCCTTCTTCAGGATGCTGCCATCTAACAAGAACTTCAGCTCCAAGAAGCTTGCCATTATGGTCAACTTGCGGCTGCAAATAAGGCTTTAACTGTCCTAATGCAATTGCAGTTTCCATTGAAAATATAACTTTCTGTTCCCATAACCTGGAATTTTTTAAATTATCATCATAATAAGAGATTCTTTTCTTAACATCATTTTTTATAGAAGCAATAGTTAAAAAAGCCCTGTCAAACATTACAGAAGCTGCAAGAGTACGGTCAGAAACCTCATATACGCCAATAAAAGTAATAATCGGAAACTGTTCATTTCCCTCTTTATGAATTAAATTAGAAAAACTTTCCCTGAATATATCTTCCTTATAGTCCTTTTTACGAAGGAGAATGCCAAACCTGTCTCCATAAATTCTTCCATATAAAGCATACTTATCTAATATTCTCTTTATTATTGATGCCATTTCCCTTAAAATGTCATCACCAGAATATTTTCCAAAGATGCTGTTGACCATCTTAAAGTCTTTCATGTCTATGCCAATGACAAGATAAGCAGTATCTTTTTCTGCATTAAGGCGTTTTTCAACCTCATGGAAGAAAAAATCTCTAGTATAAAATCCTGTCAGGCTGTCATGGGAAGCCAAGTACTGTTCTCTTTGATTTTTCTGAACTACAGAAGTACGATCTTCAAGGCTTGCGTAAAATCCAATGTAATCATTATGCCTGTCAAACACTTTGTCACATTTTATATCAAAATATAAATCGGTACCATTAGGATTGTAATCATGTAAAATAAATTTATCACCTTTAAAGATAGAATCATCTTTAAATAAAGAAAAAAACTTTTCCTTGGCGAGTTCATAATCATCAATGCTAATAGAAAAAAGATCAGCAGCAACATTATTAATAAATATACAATGATCCATTGCATCCATGAAAAGCATTGCAGATGAAGAATCTGTAATAACATCAGACATAATCCTGTTGCGAAGATAAAATGGGACATATTCAACAGAAAAATAATAAATAAGACAGCCGCTTATTGCATAACTTATCATAGAAAGGTCAATGGGAGTGTTAGAAAGGATATAGAAAGCTTCCCAAACAGCTACAACAGCCATAGAAAATAGAATGATAATATATTTTACACGGTAAAATTTATTTACTATAAAAATTTTATGAATGAATATTATAAATGAAAGTAACACTAGCAAATATGAAAAAAGAAGGTGAATCTTATGAAACGGAGATGAAACTAAGCTTGAATACAAGTAACCTTCATCCAGAAGAATCTGATTGATTGAATAAAAATGATGAAAAACAGGATTTAATAAAATTGAAATAACATCAACAGAAATAAATATTT
>JAILPY010000042.1 GCA_024699235.1 Treponema sp.
AAAAGCCTCTTGCCATGATTTACAAGGAAAGGGATTATTCTGTAGTTACGCAGGATGCAAAGAATACAAACATCAAAAGCATTAAGCTTTTAGGAGATGTAAAAGGAAAGGTTGCATTCCTTGCAGACGATATGCTTGGTACAGGAGGAACTTTGCTTAAGGCAATGTCATTCCTTCATGAGTTAGGAGCAACAAAGGTAATTGCAGCCATAAGCCTTCCATTCTTTACAGGCAATGCTATTGAACTTTTTGATGAAGCATATAAGAAAGGTCTTTTCTACCGCATCATTGGAACAAATGCCGTATATCATGAAGAATTGATTAAGCGCGAGTGGTACATAAGCACAAATGTAAGCGGACTCTTTGCAAACGTCATAACAAGGCTCCATCACAACCAGTCATTAAGCGATTTGCTCGATAACCGCTCAATTATAGACAAAATGATAAAAGCAAGCCGTCCAGCTGAAACGAAAGATGCACAGATTGCAGACCCTACGGGAAAATCTGTAAACAACTGCGATCCTGTCATATAGCAGACTTCGGCATCATAGGCTTTAATGGCTTTTTCTGTTCTGTGTGCAGATATAGGAACATCGTCTCTAAAAGCTGCAGTACTGACCGAAGAAGGTATGGTACAGGCATATTCCAGGCAGCAGTTCCTTTA
Organism: Treponema sp.; assembly: GCA_024699235.1. Classification (GTDB taxonomy): domain Bacteria; phylum Spirochaetota; class Spirochaetia; order Treponematales; family Treponemataceae; genus Treponema_D. Next base: position 665 of record JAILPY010000042.1, read on the forward strand.
CCTGCACACTGACCATGCAGCTGGAGAATGGCTTTCTTCACTTACTGCAGCAATACGCGACATATATGAAAAAAATCCGTCCATAAAGCTGGATGCCATCTGCATAAGCGGTAACGGTCCTACAATTGCAGTTCCTTCAGGAGAAACTGTCAGGTGGAACGATGACGTTCCTAAAGTCAATGCAAAATCCCTATTCATTCCACGAATCATTGCCTTTAAGCAAAAATACCCTTCAATATGGAATAAAGCAGAAAATGTCTTTAGCGGGCCTGAATGCCTTATTTTTGAGTTAACAGGAAGAGCCGTAAGCATATTGCCTGAACAGCGGTATAAAAAGGCATACTGGACAGGCGAAGACCTTCAATCTGAAGGCTTTTCTAAGGATGAAATCCTTAAGCTGCCGGCATTCGTTACGTCTGGTTCAAAGGCTGGAAGCATTACAATTGAAGTTGCCCAAAGCATAAGCTGTCCGCTAATAAAGCAGGGCCTTCCTGTGTACTGCGGGGCACCAGACTTTATCAGTGCCTTGGTAGGAACTGACACTCTTTGTCCAGGTAAAATATGTGACAGGGCCGGATCAAGCGAAGGCTTGAATGTATGTACGCCTGTTCCTGTTAATGTACAGGGAATACGGACATTGCCGTCTGTCATGCCAGATTTATGGAATGCAAGCTATCTGCTGCCAGAAAGCGGAATTCTGTTCAGTGCCTTTAAAAACAAAATGGAAAGGGAACTCGGCCACGAAATAGACTTTAACACCCTTGTCCATGAATGCCTTGCATTTAAAGGAACTGACCTAAAATCATCACTGGCCATCGGAAAGCAAATCATGAACGAAACTGCACGGCAAGTTAAATCCGGATTAGAATCACTTTCAAAGGCATTAGAAGAAATAAAAGTTCCTATGCAGAATCAGATGACCATTACAGGGGGACAGGCAGCAAACACTGAATGGATGCAGATGAAAGCGGACGTTACGGGAATGAAGATTCTTGTTCCTGAATGTCATGATGCAGAGCTGACTGGAGATGCAGTCTTTACGTTTACAGGAATGCAGGTATTTTCATCAGTCAGTGAAGGTGCAGCAAAAATGTGCAGGATAAAAAAGGTTATAGAACCAAGGCAAGCATATACAGTAAGAATTATATAGCAATGAAATTATATAACATACCAGAAAAGATTAAGACTATTATTTTTGACATTGACGGAACCCTTTATACAAACTCTCTGTATGTATTTGAACAGGTAGATGCACAGATACGTCATTATGCGCATATAAGCAACATAACTGAAAAAGAAGCAAGAGACAAAATAAACGCTTACCGAAAGCAATGGAGTGCAATGAACGGGGGCAAGAAGATAAGCCTTGGAAATACGTTCACAGCATTTGGAATTTCCATAGAAACAAGCATACAGTGGCGCAACGAACTTTTAAATCCTGAACATTATTTAAAAAAAGACACAAAGCTTATTGCAACACTAAAAGAACTGAGCAAAAGTTACAGCATGATCTGCGTTACTAATAATCCAGTTCAAGCAGCAAGGAAAACATTACAGGCCATTGGCGTTGACGGCCTTTTGCCTGACATAATCGGGCTTGATACCTGCAAAAAATCAAAGCCGGCAAAAGAAGTCCTTGATAAGGCAGCAATGGTTACTAACAGTAAATTCAGCGAATGCATTTCTGTCGGGGACCGTTATGACATTGACCTTGCACTGCCCCTTCAGCTTGGAATGGGAGGAATTCTTGTTACTGGGGTAGAAGAAGTATATACGTTAGAAAAAACATTAGCCGATAAAAGCATCCAGTAGCTGTTTTTATTAGAACTTAAATAATACTGCAGAAATTGCAGTAGATTTTTTAATTCAACACTGATATAATAATCCTGTTTGCGTTTTTTTACGGAAGACGCTTATCTGTAAATCATATATTTAGGAGATATATAGAAAATGGGTCAGAACTATTTTAATTCTATTCCTTGGCGCGTAGCACGTCAGGAACTTGGTCACTGCCGCCAGATGGCACGTGAAGAATTCAAAGACGGAACAAAAGCTCTTCAGGGTAAGAAGATTGTTATCGTAGGATGCGGTGCACAGGGATTGAACCAGGGTCTTAACCTCCGTGACTCAGGTATGGATGTATCATACTGCCTTAGAAAAGAAGCCATCGAGTCAAAGCGTCAGTCTTGGAAAAATGCTACAGAAAACGGTTTTAAAGTTGGAACTTATGAAGAACTTCTCCCTACTGCAGATGTAGTAGGAAACCTTACTCCAGATAAGCAGCACCATGAAGTTGTTTCTAACCTCATGAAATATATGAAGAAGGGTTCTGCCCTGTGGTACAGCCATGGATTTAACATGATAGAAGAAGGCGAAGAAATTCGCGATGACATCACAGTATTCCTTATGGCTCCTAAGGGTCCGGGAACAGAAGTACGCAACGAGTACCTCCGCGGATTCGGCGTACCAGAACTCATTGCCGTTCACCCTGCACACGATCCAGAAGGACGCGGAATGACTCTTGCAAAGGCCCTTGCCTGTGCAGAAAGAGGAGAAACAGCTGGCGTTCTTGAAAGCTCATTCATTGCAGAAGTAAAGTCTGACCTTATGGGAGAACAGACAATTCTCTGCGGACTTCTTCAGGCTGGAACTATACTTTCTTACGACAAGATGGTTCAGAATGGCATTAAGCCAGGATATGCAGTAAAACTTCTTATGCATGGATGGAACGTTATTTCTGAAGCACTTAAATGGGGTGGCGTAACAAACATGATGGACCGCCTTTCAAACCCTGCAAAAATCCGTGCAAACGAATTAAGCAAGGAACTTAAGAAAATCATGACTCCATTGTTCCAGAAGCATATGGACGATATCATTTCTGGTGAATTCAGCTCAACTATGATGAAGGACTGGGCAAATGGCGACAAGAACCTCCACGAATGGAGAGAAAGCTATGCAAAGATTCCTTTTGAAGTAGAAGAAGAAACATCTGAAGAAATTACAGAGCAGGAATACTTTGACAAGGGAATCCTTCTTGTTGCATTTGTAAAGGCTGGATGCGAACTTGCATTCGAAACAATGGTAAGTGCAGGCATTAAGCCAGAAAGCGCATACTACGAATCATTGCATGAAGTTCCTCTTATTGCAAACCTCATTGACCGCCGCCGCCTGTATGAAATGAACAAGGTTATTTCTGATACAGCAGAATACGGCTGCTACCTCTTTGCACGTGCATGCGTTCCTCTCCTTCAGAAAGAATTCATGAACACTGTTACAACTCAGGATATTGGCAAGGGATTGGACATCAAAACTACTGCAGTACCAAATACAGTACTCGTTCAGGTAAATGATGAAATCCGCAATCATCCTATTGAATCTGTAGGAAAGAAGCTCCGCGCTTACATGACAAGCATGAAGCCTATTGATGCTACAAAATAATTAGCTAAATGCAAAATAAAAGGCATCCTGAACAAAGGATGCCTTTTTTGTTGTTAAATGATTTTTTTATAATATTAATAATACTTTTAATTAGCGATATTCCTTATCATAGTATCCAACAGGAACATAGGCTCCAGGCCTCATCCTTGAAAATGTCGTATACATAGAATCCCTGTATTCAGAATTAATGACACGTATTGTATATATTCCTGAATCATAATCTGCCTCGATAGTATTTATATAGAAGACATAAGAACCTTCAGTAGTCTCTACATCATATACCTGGAACAAAGGCGAGAACATTACGTCATCTACATAAGCCGTATCCCTGACAACGCTTTTTGCTTCGCAAGAAACAACATCACCTTTTACGAAATCGAATACTTCCTTCATTTCCTGGCTTTTATTTTTCCATTCCTTTGCAGCAACTGTACAGAATTTTTGAGAAAGGCCAGATTCATCCCTATTCTTAATGCATTCTAAAATAGAATTCATTTCTGTCCGTGACTTTTCTGCATCATCTGCTCTTGTCGTAGGAATGAAAATTCCCGGCGTATATTTAAAGTCATAAATATTA
>JAILPY010000062.1 GCA_024699235.1 Treponema sp.
CACCCATTTCTTTCGAAACGGAACTTACGCTTCTGTTCTCAGGTGGCAGTACTTTTCTTAAAACCGATTCTCTAAATGTCTTTGTATATTTCATAGTTGCCCCTCCTATGGGCGACAACTATATTGACACATTCCGGAAAGGTCAAACAAGCAATTAATAGCCGCAACTGCTCCCATTGCATAACCGAAAAAGTAAAATGAATAGAGCAAAAGTGCACCGTAAGTATATTTTTCCTTAAAAGAGTATTCCTTCTGACAGATAATGAACAAAATCATATAAACTAAATAAAAAATGGCAGAAACGATAAAAAATCTTCCAATGGAGTTTACAAAACTATAATCTTCAAGCATTCGCCATCCAAGACCGAAGGTTGGACAAATTCCTGCAAGACAGACTGTAGGATAAATAGAATTGCCCCTTTTATCAAAATGAATCCAGCCGTTTGAAAAATGAAGAATAAACAAAAGTGCAAAAGGAATAAGAAGGTTCAGTTCAATACAAAGACGATAAGGATATGGATAGAAAGCACACCATAGGGCAACTATTAATGAAATCCAATTTATGAAGGATGCAATTCTTTGTGCTTTTGCAAGGATGATGTTTACTTCCTGTGGATCTGGGGCATTATATTTATTTATTATGCCAGTAATATCTTTTAATGCCTGACCGTCAGGAAGAACAGAGATGTTATCATAAAGCCAGCTAAGAATCTCATCTGCATGCCTAATTCCGGACATACAAATCATAAGTTTATACAGTCCTTTATCTTCCGGCAGGGCAAGCTGTCTTTCTTTTGAATTTTCAGGTATAAGTTTTTCTTTATAAAAGGAAGCTGCAAAATCGAGAAGTCCGTCTCTTACAAAATAAATAGTGAGCAACCCGTCCTTGTAATAAAAGAATCTAAGGTTCTTTCCTTCAATCCTGATTATTTTTTTCCATTTATGGTATTCAAAATAAGTATCATAAAATACAAAATAAGTTTTTGATTGCGAAATGGCCATAAGCGTAAAGAATGCAGGAACTATCATCACAAGAAGGACAAGAAAAAAGTAAGCGACATAGTTTTTTATGCCATCAAGTGCCATATAAACAAGAAAGGCGATTGCAAAGAGATAAAATATTGAAACCACTATAGCACTAAATGTTTTATATTTTTTTTCTATTCCAAAAACTTTCATAATTATTCACCAGGCATCTCAATACGGACTTCCACATAACAAATGGATGACCGCTTGAAACCCTGTCCTTTTTGTCGGACTCGAAGCCTCGTTATGTGATTATTTATCTCCACAATTGTTTTTATAGAATTCATATGATTTAATATATGACTCAATAATCCAATCGTATCCATTTATATTCCTGCATTTTAACAGTGTTTCATAAAAATCGTCAAATCTATTACTTTGGAAGTATAATAAAGCAAGCTCAAAATTAACCGAAACTGATTTTTGATTGAATCCACAGATGAATTCTAAAACATCAATTTCTTTTTCTAACAAATATTCTCTGTAAGCTTCTTTTGAATAAATGTTTTTCAGATAATCAATAACAATGTATAAACATAATTTATTGTTAATTGTGTTTAACATTTCAGAACTGTGTGATAAGAAATCTTCAAGCAGTAATTTCTTCTTACTTAAAAAAACTGTTGTTTTGTTAAACATGGTTTCATTTTTACTCAGCTGATTTATTTTGACGTTCTTTTCAATCAATTCATCTGGTTCAGAAATAATTTTTAAATAATCGCCAGGCTTCAATGACATTTTTATCAGGCTAAGAAATTTATCTGAAAACTTTCTGAATATAAATGAAAGCACAAATGATATAACTGAAAAAATTAAATATATAAAATTTGGATTATTCTGTTCTTTACGTATTTCAATCTTAAATAAAATGAATAAAACTACACCTGACAGAATTAAAAGACTTCTTAAAATCGAAAATAATTTACGACCCTTATTTACAATAAAAAATTTTAACGGCGAAGAAAAATCTACCCGGCCTGTTATTTCTTTTAAGAATTCTTCCTGATCAGTATTAATAAACGTTGTATTATCTTCCAGGACTTCCGGCAGAGAGCCAATTGTTTTGATAATTTTTTCTTTCAGGATTTCATAATCTATATTTTTATTCGGAAGAACTTTTTGTGTCATCCAATAATAGATTATTTCCATTTTGTAATCATCAAATATTGAACTGTTTGTATTTTCTGAATTATCTTCATCGGCTGATTCTTTCTGAACCTCGTTTTCTTCATTTTTTTCATTGTTATTCTGTATTATATATACATTAGAATTATTCTTATTTTTTTTATAAAAGTATAAAGAGATAAAAAGACTAATGATTATAATAATACCAAAATATAAATAATCCATTTTTTCTAATCAGGCACACCAGTGGCGTGTCCGCCTAACTAGCATTTTAAACAGAGGAGCGGCTTGACCGTGGCTTCCGCTTTGAAGCCGTTGTTATACGAGTACTGTCTGCTTCTTTGCAATAGAGATATGTTCTTTTTCAGAATTTTTGGCAAGAAGATACACACAATATTGATTCATACTTACGCCTTCTCTTTTTGAATCTTCGGCGAGAGTTTTGTGCAAAGTTTTTGGAAGACGGAGTTTAAACTGACCAGAATAAGAATCGGCAGTTTCTGGTTCTGCGATTTCTATTCCATCTTCAATTGCAGCGGCTAACCATGTTCTTTTTGCGTCTTCAGCATTTGCAACAACTTCAGCTACAGTTTCACCGCAAGTAATACAACCAGGAAGTTCCGGATATGAAGCAATGAAACCTGATTCTTCTGTATCTGGAATAATTTCCAATTTGTAAGGTAATTTCATATATTCTTCAAAAGTTTTCATATCAGTCCTCCTTTTTCTTGTTGGCTTCTTCAGATTCAACTATTTCTTTTACCATTCTTACATAAATAACTTTTATCGGTTCATGGTTCGGAATGGTAATAGGATTACAACCAGGTTTTCGGAATGTATAATGACTGCTACCGCTTTTTGGCTGTGATACAACATATCCATAACTTTGCAGAATTTTACATAGTTCTGCAAACCGCATATTCTTATCAAGCGATTTTATCTTGCTTAATAATTTTTCCCATTGGGCCATGATTTTATTATAAATGGTGTTATATATGGTGTCAAGGTATAACTTTCAAGCGGCACAAAGCCGAGTAAAATCGCAGCCTTGCTTTACCATAAACTTAAAATATTCCATTATTATCTACTTAAATTAATTTCAAATTTTAGAATCTTCGTTATCTATTCAGACATTGAAATGATATCATAGTTTGCAACGTTTCTTGCATGCCCAGCACAGATATTTTCTATTGCCCCTTTATCTAATAACAATTTAATAATTCTTTACTCATTGTTACCCCTTTAAACCTAAATCAACCACGCTAGTGGCGTATCCGTGTAACAATTGACTGTACCGCAGCGGTGACTTGACCGCTACATCCGCCTTGAACTTCTTGTTATGCCTTATTTCTTAAAAATATCACTATGAGTTCCTGCATTAACCAGCGTCAGAACAAGAACATTTTTCTTTATCTTGTCATCATATTCTTTTAAATAAAGAAGAATCCAGTCAGGCTGAATATGCAATTCCCAAATTCCTTTAAAATTTCCTACAAGTTCACGGTTGTGATATTTTTCTTCAAGGGGCTTATCTTCCATTAATTTATTTACGACATCTTCGAGAAGAGAAATATCCAAGCCAAGCTTTTTGGCAAGCTTAAAGCTTGACTTGAACTGCGAAGTTTTCTTTAAAATACATTCCACTACTCGCAATCCTCAAAAAGTTCTTTTGCACTTGAGTACGACTTTACGCTTGAATCTTTGCTGATTCTACGGGCTTCATCAATTGCTGAAAGAGTTTCTCCTGAAAAATTGTACTTTGGAGGAACAATATCAAAAGGAATCCTCTGCTGGTTTATGGACTGACGCAAAAAAAGCCTTATCGCTGTAGTAATATCCAATCCTAATGAGTCAAAAAGAGATTCTGCCTCTAATTTTGTTTCTGTATCTACACGTGTCTGTAAAACTGTTGTAGCCATAATAGACCTCCATCCTATGACTAATACAAATATAATACAAAAGCACTCTTTTTGCAATAAATATCAAAAGACAAAGGCTAGACCTTTGCTTTTTTGATACCTATAAGTTGCAAAAAATTTATAGGTTAAATGTTTTACTCGAAATATTTTGGAATATGTGGATACTCATTTGATTCTGTATTATGTTTTTTCGCCCAGGCATTTTGTGAGACATACAAAAGAGATTCAAATTCCATATCTGCTGGAAAATTAATTATTCATTTTTTTATGCCGTAGAAATATTTCTTTCCATTTATGAGAGCAACGCAACGGGAATATAAAAAATCGTCTTCACTTACAGCAAAATAATTGAATTATTTTTCTTTCCATGCTAATGGCGTGTGACCATAACAACTTGTTGTACCGCAGGAAGCTTGACTGCCTGTCGGCTACGAACCTTTGTTATTTGATTCTACTTGCTAAACGAAACTTCCAGATGTTTCTTTTCTTTTACACAGTCCAAAAGATAATAATTGATTATATTCTGATAAGGCATACCTGTTTCTTCTGCCATATTCTTAAAATATTCAATTACCTGATCATCAAGGCGAATTGTAATCTGTTTTTTGAGTTTGTCTGCATAAGGATTTTTTATTCCATTTGAAAAATCGTAATTATCTTTCATATTATTTTCCTCCATATTGTGCTGCTTCAAGTGTATTCGCTTTTCTTGCCGATATGATTCTAATCCTGTCATTTTCTCTATAACAGTGACAGACAACCAGCATGTGTAACTCGGAACTAAGACCAAGCATGATAAATCTGTCTTCATCCATACCTGAATGATCCGGATCTGCAATTAAGATAGCATTTTCATCATAAAAAACACTTTTCGCTTCATCGAAGGTTACTTTGTGTTTTGTATAATTCAATTCTGCTTTTACAGGATCCCATTCAAAGATTATTTTATCAATAATTATATTATAATTATACCATATCGCATTTGTCAAATAAAAAGGCGGGCTTGATCCGCCGAAATCTGCTTATTCTTTAAATGCAACTGCGTCAATCGAAAACTAATAAAGCATATTGATTATAATCCTGATCCATTCTCCATATTGCGGATGTTAATTTTTCTTTAGAAATCGAAAAGTCATTTTTATTATAAACTGAACTACATTCATACCAGAATGGATTTTGAGTAATTATTTATTGTTGATTCCTTTCATTTTTCTGTTCAGAGATTATTTCATTTTTTCCTTCGGAAGCACCTCAGTGCGGGCGTCAACATAACCTCTGTTATGTGAACTCATGCATAAACATACTTTTTTATTATTTCAAACTCTGGCGCATGATTTTTCTGTTCTTCTTCCAAACCGTAAAGGTTCTGAAGATTTAACCAAAACTCTGATGTAGTTCAAAAAAACTAGAAAAACGGATCGCAGTGTCAGCTGTTATAGAACGATTTCCATGAATGATTTCGGAAATACGAGTCTGAGGATTATTAATTTCTTTTGCCAAACGATATGCAGAAATATTCATTGGAACAAGAAATTCTTCTTTTAAAATTTCCCCAGAATGAATATTCGGTAATTTGTCATTAGTGATAGTCTGTGATTATGACATTTTCTGCACCTCCGTTTTCAAAAGCAAATTCAATTCTCCATTGGTCATTTATTCGGATTGACCAAAGCCCCTCAAGATTTCCTGCCAGCTGCTCAGGTTTATTTCCTGGTGGGATTCTTAAGTCTTTTACTTCTTAAAAAATATTCCATTGAATTTTCCATATAAAAAAAGCCGTACGCTTTCACGCACGGCTTTTATTTTATCTAATATATTATTCTACTGCACAGTTATCAGACTTTTCTGTAGTAATAGCCTTTCCAGCTGCAGTCAAGTTAACGCCGCCAACCTGGAAGTGCTTGTCCTTTATGTTAAGTACAATCTTTTCCAGCTTGTCAAAGTCAATCTTTGCAGGCTTTTCAGCAGATGGATCTGCACCTTCCGGTACAACAGGAGTTCCTGGCTCCGCCCAAGGAGCAGTAAGGACTTCTACGCATTCCTTGCCGTTTTCCATATAGTCAGCGGCAAGAAGCATGCCGTGGCTTTCAATGCCGCGCATCTTGCGAGGAGCAAGGTTAGAAACAAGAATAATGTTCTTGCCCAGCAGCTCGTCTTCACGCAGGTAAGGGACAAGTCCAGACTGAATGATTCTTTCTGTTCCGCTTCCATCATCAAGATGCTCTACATACAGCTTTTCACCCTGTGGGTTACGGTCTATCTTTACGATCTTTGCAACGCGCAAGTCAATATACTTGTTGTAATGCTCAACCTGATTTTCTGCAAGCTTTGGGCCAGAAGATTCTTTTTTCTCAGCAGGCTTTGCAGCAGGCGCCTTTTTTGCTTCTGCCTTTGGATCAGACTTTCTAGGGGCTGCAGCTTCCACATTATGCTCTTTTGGTTCTGTTGCCATCAGATATTCAAGGTCAATTTCTCCTGCAGTACAAGGAACAGCAATCTGCCAGTTCTCAAGAACCTGAGGATGTATTTCTCCGAATATACCGGCTACCTTACCGTTTACCATAATATAAGCCTGGCGACCAGGAATAAAGCGAGGGTCTTCAGATTCCTTTACTTCATACTTATGATCAAGGTAATACAGCAGCGTTGACATTTCGCTGGCTGCATCATTGAAGTTTGCATTGCCTGCAGCAGTTACAAACCCCAGGCTCTGAATTGTCTTTGTTCCTGTATTTTCTGAAGGCTCAATAAAAGCAATCTTACCAATCTCATAAATCTTGTGAGGATATACGGCATTTGCACTCTGGCTCTCTGACTCAAGCAGAGAAGCAATAATGGATGGGCGTACGAACTGATAGTTTTCGCTCATAGGGTTTGCAATCTCTATGACCTTCGAACCGTCAATGCACATCTTATCTATATAAGTCTTCTTAGATCCAAGGTAGTTGTAAATCATTTCCTGGTAACCCATGCCAGTCATGATAACCTTTGCCTTACGGCTGTATTCTGTAATAGGAAGAAGGCGTCCGATTGTAAAGTCATTAGGAGACTGAGGGCTAAAGAAATCAAGATCCTGGCCAATCATTACATCTTCTATAACATCAACTTCATGCAAAAAGTCATTGCGGTATGGCGCAGGATTCAACGTAAATACAACATCGCCGTTTTCTGAACTTGACGTAACAGAGTTTCCCATGCGCACAAGGTCTTCAAGGACTTCCTTTTCAGAAAGCTCAGCACCCAGCTTTTTATTTATTGCAGACAGGCGAGCCTTTGTTGGTTTCTGGAAATAGAAAGGAACCTGAATGTCCTTTCCATAGCCTGTATCATAAGGATGCTGTGTCTTAACCGGAATGATACTGTAGCCTGCATCAAAGAAGTCGCAGGCAACGATATTGGCACTCAGCATAAGGCCTTCAATGTCATCGCCAGTCAATTCTATAAGGAGTTCTGAATCTCCAGTTTCAACCTGTCCCAAAGTTGCACTGTTAATGATAGGTGGCATGCTCAAAACTTCTCCGCGGCTGTCGCGGAGCAAAGGATACTGGGCACAGTCTTTCAAAATCCAGCCGAACTCTTTTCCTTTAGGATGATTTGCAACAATCTCACGGCAAGTAGAAGCCTTTTCTTCCATCAGAGGAACAAATGAAACTTCATCAGGATTTACTGCATCGTAGTGAACTGGCCACTGAACATCCTTTTCGCGGTATACGCCCATAGCTATAGTCTTGCGCTTGCGTCCAAAGTTCCAGCAGAGCTTTTCCTGAGTCTGAATCAGGTCCATAAGAAGAGGTTCAGTTATAGGCTTTCCTGAAATAATGAAAGAAACGATGTAAGGACGTATGTGACGGAGATTTTCATTTACTATAATAGTACGGTTCTGACTGTCAAGGACCTTGTCCTTTGTATTCATGAATGAAGCGTAATCGTTATGCTTTCCGCCTTCATATTCGCGGAGACACCTTGCAATGCCGCCAGTTGACCATAAGTCAGGACGGTTCGTATCATTTAATTCTATTTTTATGACGCGCTCATTTTCTGGCTGCGATTCATCAGGCTTTTCATCAAGCTCAGCTTTTGCATGAGTAAGCTTTTTTTCAAACAGATCATCACAATTATATTTTTTTCCAACTAGATTAAAAAACAGATTTTCGTTGACTTCTACTTTTGGCATGAATATCCCCTTGGGTCTTTGAAACTTGCTATATTGTACCGAAAAGGAGCAAGAGTGTCTATTAAATTCAAAAATCCCCATTCAATGGGGATTGGCAGAAGAGAACAGAATTTAATTTACTTAAATTACAGTACAAAATACTTTAAGAAGATTTATATTTATTGAATCAAACTTTTATTGTTCTTATATTCCTTTATCCCTATACTTTTTTGTCAATATATAAAAAATGCATGGAGTCTTTACCAAACATAAAAGCCATAGGCATTATTTTATATATTGACGGGGAGCATACATGCACTAGGAATAAAAGAAGCCGCCCTTTCAACCCTGTATAATAAACAGGTTCCCGCTCAGGGGCTGGACGGCTTTAACCTAGCTCTGTAGGTTTCTTAAGTATAGAATAACATGGCTTACTGCTGCTGTCAAATTTTTTTCATTAAATTTATATCTTCTTTTTATTTTATGCTTGTGGTACTATCACAAGAGTGAATGAACCTAAAAAAAGCACTCAAAAGCAAGACTATCAAAAGCAGCTAGAGAATGTCCTGCAGGAAATAAAAGATTCCAGGCCAACTCTCCTTCTTCATGCATGCTGCGGCCCATGCTCATCCTATGTGCTGGAATACCTTTCAGCATATTTCAATATTACTATTTACTATTATAACCCAAATATTTTCCCTCCAAAAGAATATGCCCGCCGCCTTGATGAACTAAAGTCCTTCTTGCCAAGATTTCCACCTGCGCTGGAAAACAGCGTAAAATTAGAGCAGGCTGAGTATAATCCTGAAGACTTCTACGAGGCTACAAACGCAAAGAACGAAGTTGAACTTCAGGCTGAGCCTGAAAAAGGCGAACGCTGCCGAAGATGCTACCTGCAGCGTCTTAAGGTTTCTTACAGGTTTGCCTGCCAAAATAATTTTGACTATTTTACTACAACCCTTTCCATAAGCCCCTACAAGGATGCGGAAAAAATTAATGTTATTGGAAGGGAGCTTGAAAAGACCGGCAGCACAAAATTCTTGCCCTCGGACTTTAAAAAGAAAAACGGTTATTTAAGAAGCCTTCAGCTTAGCAGAGAATACGGTCTGTATCGGCAGGATTACTGCGGATGCGTCTATTCAAAACAAAATACAGAAAAAGAGAGGAATGAAAAACATGGAACCATCTGTAATTCATGACAAGGCGGAGCGCATCAGGGACGTAATCCGCTACATCCAGAGATTTAAGAATGCAATCATCGTAATATACCTTGATGACAAGCTTATAGATTCACCTCTCTTCCTTCGCCATATAAAAGACATATCGCTCCTTCATGAAACAGGACTTAAAGTAATCATAGTTCCTGGAGCAGCAAAGCGCATTGACGAAATACTAACATCTTCAGGCATTCACTGGACAATGCACCGCGGTTGCAGGATTACCCGCCAGGAAGCAATGCCCCTCATAAAGATGGCAGCCTTTGACGTGTCAAACAGAGTTATGACAGCCCTTGCCGGAGAAAAGATAACAGCCCTCATAGGAAACTGGGTGCGGGCACGCGGAAGAGGCGTCATAGACGGACTTGATTACGGAACAATAGGCGAAATAGACAAGCTTCAGACAGAAGCCATAGAAACAGTATTGCAAAGCGGATTCATACCTATTTTCCCATGCATCGGATGGAGCCTTGCAGGAAAGCCTTACAACATTTCATCAATACTTCTTTCACAGCAGATTGCCATACACCTTCACGCAGACAAACTTTTTTACCTTGTTCCCGGAGCTTCCATCTCCAGCGAGGAATTCAAAATACCGAACAGTCTGGGCATTTCGCCTGAAGGAACAGTTCCTGCAATGAATCTCGAGGAAGTTGACGAGTTTTTAAAGATTAACGAATATTCTGTAAACTCAGAAAATTCTAATAACTATTCGGTAAATTCAGCAGAAAATTCTGGAAAAATTTCCCATCGGTCGGTAAATTCAACAGAAAACTTGAGTAAGAACGCAGCAAAAACAAAAATTTTATCACTGCTAAATACTGCAAAAGAAGCCTGTTCTTCTGGCGTTACCAGAGTCCACATCCTAAACGGTTCTTTGGACGGAACTGTTCCATGTGAAATATTCAGCGACTTTGGCTCAGGAACAATGATCTATACCAGCAATTATGGAAGGATCAGGGAAATGAAACATGAAGACATCCAGAACGTTCTTACCCTGATGCAGCCATTCATTGACAAAGGCATTCTGCTTCCACGCACTCCGCAGATGCTCAGCGACCAATACTCACACTACATTGTTTATGAACTGGACGGTGCAATAAGGGCCTGCTCTTCCCTAGTCCCTTACAGCGACGGACAAATGGAAATTGCAGGCGTTGCAGTAGACTCAAACTGCTCTCACATGGGCATAGGTCCAAAGATGATAGAATATCTCATAGACCTTGCCCAAAAGAAAAAGGCAACAGGACTTTTCCTTCTTACCACACAAACTTCAGACTGGTTTGAAAACCTTGGCTTTGAAGAATCAGACATAAGCAGCCTTCCAGAACAGCGCAAGGCAAGCTGGTCCCCAAAAAGAGGATCTAAAGTCCTTCGCTTTAACATAAGCAAATAAAACAAATCTTATGAAATGACTGTTTCACGTGAAACACTGTCATTTCATAAGCCCTAAAACTTTTCCACAAATTTTCAACACGACTAAAAAAAATAAGGAATTTCAAGAATTTACTAACTCTTTATCTGAAAAGAATTTAGAATTTCAATTTTCAATAGACTAGATTTTAATCTACTTTTCCAAGACTTTATCCACAGACAAACATCATTCTGCATAAAAAGCATTGCTTCACGTAAAATAAACAGCCTTAAAACTTTTACATTTATAATTGGAACAAGCAGTGTTTATCTAAGAATTGCATAGAACGGCAAAGAAAATTTCCTCTTTAGCCTTTAATGATAAAAATGCCAGCAGGCAGAACCCTACAAAATAACAGAATGTTTCACGTGAAACATATAGTCATGACACCTAAAAAACTTTCTTTACAAAGCTAAAAGATAACCTTCAAAGAACCTTATGCCTAACATTATACTAAATATATATTGCCATAGATATTTATGTTTCACGTGAAACAATAAACATAAGGAACTAGATTCAAGCAAATAATGAAGGCAAAACATTTGTGCCCCATGCATCATTCAGAAAAACAAATTTGTGCATGAAAACAGGCATTAAACAAACTGTTAATTACAACAAAAGAAATGTTTCACGTGAAACACAAAACTTTAAACCACAGCCGAACTTTGCCCCTATAAAACAAATCCAGCTCATGAAACAAGGCACCTATTTACATTTATTTATAAAAATACATAAAGCAAGAATAAGCAGCGGCATCTTATATCTAATAAAAAAGGTTATGAAAAAACAAGCATAAAACATAATGACAGGCAAAATCAGAATGTTTCACAAACGCTTTTTGAAAATCTGTTTTGAACATTCACCCATCAACTTGCAGGACATCTTGCAGAAGCATTTTTCTTTACATGCATTCATATAAACAGAATGCAGAAGGATTTCTTTGTGTTTCACGTGAAACATATTAATGCAGCATTACAAGCGATTAAAAAGTTTGAATTACAAAGCTACTGTAAATGCATGGAAGAATCATCCAATTAAAATAAATATACATACAGCAAATCTTCATCATTATATGAAAAGCCCTAGAATTGCAGAGTTAACGCTCAAACACAGTATCTTGTGAAACAGACTGTTTCACGTGAAACACATATTCATAAAATTCTAAATGAATCTCATCTCATTCTGGGACCTGCAATAATATCTATTCCAGCATCCTGGAAGCGTTATATGCTACAACAATCAACCATAGTCGCAAGTCATATTATAAAGAAAAGTACTTTATGTTTCACGTGAAACACATCATGCCTTTTAATCTCTCACTTATCTTAGCTATTCTAAGTTATCCACAAATTTTCCCACATCCATAGAAAATTTACAAGAATTTTACCTATTTTTATAATTCTTTATAATAAAAGGAAATATACTATCTTTACAGGAAATAAATGTAAATTTTATTTGAATTTTCCAAGAGTTATCCACAAACATCTGAATTTTCAGATAGTTTCACGTGAAACATGCATTATATAAACGTGATGCTTTAGATATTTAAACAACCCAACGCTCGGAAGACAATTTTGACCATATAATGTAAGAAACTAGGACTTAGAATAAAAAAAGCCGAACAAGAAATTGTCCGGCTACCTGATGGGTTAAAAAAATAAGATATGCAATATTCATTCATCCAGCATAAACATTGCAAATATTGATAAGTAATATTATATATTAGCGACTTTATTTTGTCCACTGAATTTAAAGAAAAAACTAATGTAATAAAAAAATATGCCGATAATCCAGCGCAAAAACTGAATTACCGGCATTCATAAATAATTATTATAACAGACTGACTAAAAACGCTTCAGGTACTTATTCCTCATCATCTGCTGCAATCTTATCAATTCCAACAACATAATCAGGATCCTTAATGTCAACCACGCGTATGCCGCTGGCTGCCCTGCCCTGTACCGTAATATCATTAGCCTTTACCCTTATAGAAGTTCCCTGGCTTGTAATGCACATAAAGCTGTCTTCGTCTTTTACTGTAAGGGCTCCTATGATTTCACCCTTATCATCAATATTTCCAAAGACTCTCTGGCCGCCTGTACCGCGTCCATGAGCAGAGAAATCAGAGAATTCAACGCGCTTTCCAACGCCCTTCTCTGTAATTACAAGAATCTTTGATTCTGTATCTACATGTATAGTAGAACATATCTCATCGCCCTCAGAAAGCTTCATTCCTGTAACGCCATGGCTTGCCCTTCCCATTGGGCGGACTTCTTCTTCGCTAATGCGCAA
>JAILPY010000090.1 GCA_024699235.1 Treponema sp.
TACGAATACGATGCGAACGGAAACATTGTCCTTGAGCATGACGGGGAAAATGCGGACTCGGGAGACGGCGGACGGAACCACAAAATCAACGTGGAGGCCGACAACGTTTACTCCACCAACTACGGCTGGGGGCTTTTCCGCGACACCAGGAACGGCGTGGCAAAGAACGCGAAGTACAGGCGCTACTACACCTGGAACGAAAAGAACCAGCTTGCTTCATCGAGCGACGCGCAGTACACCGTCAACTATGTCTACGGACAGGACGGCCAGCGGGCGGCCAAGTACACGGCTCAAAGCAAGACGCTCTACTTCAACAAGATGTGGAGTCACCACACCGACGGAGGAAACGCCTACCTGTAAACGGTGCAAAAGGCTCCGCCAAAATGCTATACGAAAAGGATATGCTTGAAATTTACAAGATGAGCAGATAATAAGTCTGAAAGCAGAAGTTGCCGCCAAGGCAGTTTCTGCTTTTTTTTATTTTAAAAACATTCATAAAATAAATCTTGACAAATTAAATTGTATCAAATATAATTTAGTAAAATATATAAAGGAGGCATAAGGAATGGCACAGGAATATGAACAGTTATTGCTGAAGAATCAGCTGTGTTTTCCTTTGTATGCCTGCGGACGCAAAATCGTGAGCGCCTACACGCCTTACCTAAAGCCATTGGGACTTACATACACTCAGTATGTTGTACTAATGGTCCTTTGGGAAAAGGAAAGCGTCAATGTCGGTCAGCTAGGTTCCGTACTTCATTTAGACGCAGGAACGCTTACTCCCCTGTTAAAGCGCTTTGAAAAAGACGGGTATATCACAAGGGGAGGTCTAAGGAAGACGAGCGCATAACGGTTATAAGCATTACAGAAAAAGGAAATGCCCTTAAGGAGCAGTGTAAGGACATTCCTTCAAAAATAGCTGCTGCAGGCACGCCGCTTAGCAAGGAAGAAGCAATGGAATTATACGGGTTGCTGTATAAATTTCTTGACGGAAAAAAGGATTAAGGAGGTTATTTCATGAAATTCGCTGTCAGGTATTATACGAAGACTGGGAATACTAAGAAACTAGCAGAAGCAATAGCTGCAGAACTTGGAGTTGAAGCGCAGTCGCTAGATGTTCCTTTAACGGAATCTGTTGATGTGCTGTTCCTGGGAAATTCTTACTATGCCTTTAATATTGATCCAGAAGTAAAGAATTTTATAAGGGGCCTTGAAAAGGGCAAGGTTGGAAAGATAGTAAACTTTGGATCTGCCGCCCTTCTTAATTCAACTTATAAAAAAGTTAAGGCAGAGGCAGATAAGGTTGGAATTCCTATGGATCAAAAAGAATTCCACTGTAAGGGTGAGTTCAAGGGAATTCATAAGGGACGTCCTAATGAGGATGATATAAAGGCTGCAGTTGAATTTGCAAGAAACTACAAATAAGGAGAATTGACATGATTTACGATTACGAAGTAACAACAGGAAAAGGCGAGACATTAAAGCTTTCAGATTATAAGGGAAAGGTTATATTGATTGTAAACACAGCAACAGGCTGCGGATTTACGCCTCAGTATGCACCTATTGAGCAGCTGTATAAGGACTATCATGAAAAGGGCCTTGAAATACTCGACATTCCATGTAACCAGTTTGGAGGGCAGGCACCAGGAACTGATGAAGACATCCATGAATTCTGCACCATGCACTTTAACACGACTTTCCCTCAGATGAAAAAGTCAGAGGTTAATGGGCCAAACGAACTTCCTTTGTATACTTACTTAAAGTCTCAGAAGGGATTCGAAGGATTTCAGGAGCATGAATACAAGGCCGTCCTTGAAAAAATGTTCTCAGATGCAGACCCTGACTGGGCTAAGAAACCGGACATCAAATGGAACTTTACAAAGTTTGTAGTTGACCGAAACGGAACTGTAGTGGCCAGGTTTGAGCCTACAGAAGAAATGAGTAAGGTAGAGGAGTGCATTAAGTCCCTTCTGTAAGGGCTTAGTCCCTTCTGTAAGGACTTAAGTCCCTTCTCTAAGGGCTTTTCAGCTCAATCTAAAAAGTGCTGCGTTGCAACGGATTGTCAGTCAATTGACTAGGTATTGTCAGTCAATTGCCTAGGCTTTGCCTAAGGCCTTGCCTTAAATCTCATATGCTGGCAAAAAAACTGAAAAAACTGTATAGTATCCTAAAAGAAATGTATTAGGATAGCTTAATGAAAACAGTAAACGGTAACCAGCTTACAATAGAAGACGTCTGCGACGTAGCGCATAAAGGTGATAAGGTACAGCTCCCTTCTGACAAAGAGTTTTGGGACAGGCTTGAAAAGTCCAGGCAATTCCTGATTGACTACATTAATACAGGAGTTCCTACATACGGAGTAACTACAGACTTTGGAGATTCCTGCCATAATCAGATTTCTGTAGAAAAGGCAGGGGAACTTCAGCGTACAATCTGTACGTATCACGGCATTGGTCTTGGCCCTAAGTTTGACAGGGAAACAGGCCGTGCCGTAACCCTTGTACGCCTTAACGGCAACATAAAGGGCGGCCACAGCGCCATACGCCCCCAGCTTGCCAATATGATGGTAACATTGCTTAACAAAGACATCATCCCTGTCATTCCTCAGCTGGGTTCCGTAGGGGCTTCCGGCGACCTTACACCGCTTTCATATCTTGCAGCCGTAATAATGGGGCAGCGTGACGTTTATTACAAAGGCTCTGTCGTTCCTGCAGCAGAAGCATTTGAAAAAGAAGGCATCAAGCCTTTGCCAATAGAAGCAAAGGAAGGGCTTGCCCTCATGAACGGAACGTCAGTGATGACGGCCGTTGCATGCCTTGCATGGAAAAAGGCAAGGAGGCTTGCTCTTGTTTCAGATTTCATTACGGCAGTTACTGCAGAAATCATGCAGGGAAAAGACACTCCTTTTTTGGCAAAAGTCAGCCAGCTAAAAAACCATCAGGGGCAGATAGAATCTGCTGAATATATTTATGGCATTATCAAAAGCTCAAAGAGAATTTCAGTATACGCCGACTTCCTTAAGAATAAGATAGAAAAAATGAACGGCAAGGGCTTTGTCGCCCAGCAGAATAAAATCCAGGACAGGTATTCAATTAGGTGCGCACCGCAGATCAACGGCGTATACCGCGACACCCTTACTCTTGCACGGAACTGGATTACAGAAGAATTGAACAGTGCAAATGACAATCCTCTGGTAGATATTGAAGCGCAGCAGATTTATAACACAGGCAACTTCTACGGCGGCCATATCTGTGCAGCATGTGACTATCTGCGTACCGCCCTTGCAAATATAGCAGACTTAGGCGACAAGCAGGCAGAAATCATAATAGACGGAAAATTCAACGGACTTACAGAAAACCTTATTCCTTACACACCTGCCGACCATCCTCGTGCGGGGCTCAGGCTGGGATTCAAGGCTGCACAGATTACAATCAGTGCAATCAGGGGAGAAGTTGCTACATACTGTTTCCCTGTTTCGCTTACCAGTGCGCCTACGGAAGCCCTGAATCAGGACAAGGTCTCAATGGGTACGATTTCCGCACGGAAGCTTTCTGAACAGATAGACCTTGTTTACCTGCAGTTTGCAACGCACCTTCTTGCCGCAATGCAGGCAGTAGATTTGTGCGGCGCTGAAGACTTTGCGCCATTTACAAAGCAGGTGCACTCGGAAGTCCGCAAGATGAGCGCATTTGTAGAAGATGACAGGGCTCTAGACAAGGAAGCGACTGCCGTTGCCCAGTGGCTAAAGGACACTGAGCTGTTCGAAGGCTAGGCCTGCCAGGCCCTGAGCCTACATCCGCTTGTTTTGTGAAAGGAATTTCCTGTATTCGCGGGGACTGCAGCCTGTCTGCTCATGAAAGACCTTGTTAAAGGTTGTCGTTGACTGAAAGCCAGACTTAAAGGCGCAGTCCGTAACGGATATGCTTTCGTTTTCCAGGAGGTTAATGGCATTCTGGACCCTAATGCCTGCAAGATATTCAGGGAACCTCATCTTTGTGTATTCATTAAAGATCTTTGAAAAATAATATGGGCTTAGTCCTGTTTTCTGCGCAACTTCTGCCTGTGTGATGTTTTCTGAAGAATGTTCAGAAATGTAGCTGCATGCATAGCGCACGTATTCCCACAGCCTGTCAGAAAAATGCACGCCGCCAAGGCTCTGGCAGTGCTCCTTCATGACAAAGTCTCCTATAAGCAAGAGAATTTCATAAACTAAGACCTTGCACCTTGTTTCTGCAAAATAAATGTTCTGGTTAACTGCGTCCCTTATCTTATAGATTAATCCTTCAATTTTTGCAGTGAGTTCCGGGTTTTCGCCCTTTTTTATAAGGTGGCATTCATTTATAAAGTGCGAGGCCGAGGCGAAGTCAGAATTGCTTTCTATTAAATAAGAAGAAAACTGTATGAATGCAACGCTTCCCTGCGGAGTATGGAGAAGCTCATGCAATTCCCTCGGCCAGACTAAAAGTATGTCCCCCGGTTCCGGCTCGTAGAACTTTCCGTCAATCCTGTACTTGCAGCCTTTTTTTAGAATTACAATGAATTCTGCGGCATTGTGCCAGTGTGGAGGAAAGACGGTTGGTATGTCGTCCTGTGAAAATGAAACCCCGTGAATGCGCGGATATCTTATTATTTCCTTTTCCATGCCTATTTATTAAATAATAACAAAAAATGGGCAATTTTCAATAAAAATCTTCTTTCTTTTTTTTAAATGCTGTCTTATCATAAAATATAGATATATATCAGCTTAAAGCTAATATATCAGTTTATTGCTAAGGAGATTTACAATGGAGAATTTTACATTCTATTCACCAACATTTTTTGTTTTTGGAAAAGAATCTGAGAATCAGGCTGGAGAATATGTAAAGAAGTTTGGCGGAAATAAAGTTTTAATTCACTTCGGAGGAAAAAGTGCTAAAAGTTCTGGCCTTTTAGACAGGGTTGAAGCATCTTTAAAAAAAGAAGGGATTCCTTTTGTAAGTCTCGGAGGCGTAAAGCCTAATCCAAGAAGCGGACTTGTATATGAAGGAATTGAGCTTTGCAAAAAGGAAAAGGTTGATTTTGTTCTTGCAGTTGGAGGCGGCAGCGTAATAGACTCTGCAAAGGCTATTGCTGCCGGTGTAGTATATGACGGAGACTTCTGGGATTTCTACCAGGGCAAGCTGATTGAAAAGGCTCTTCCTATAGGAACAGTCCTTACAATTGCAGCTGCAGGCAGCGAAGGCAGCCCTGACTCTGTAATTACAAAGGAAGAAGGCATGTTTAAGCGCGGTGCAAGCGGCAATGCAATCCGCCCAAAGTTCAGCATCCTGAATCCTGCCCTTACCCAGACTCTTCCAGCCTATCAGTCTGCAGCCGGCATTACGGACATCATGGCTCACCTTTACGAGCGCTACCTTACAAACACAAAGGAAGTTGAAGTTACAGACAGAATGATTGAGGCTCTCCTGCTTACAATGAAGCATGAAGGACCTCGCGTAATTGCAGACCCTAACAATTATGATGCGCGTGCAAACATAATGTGGGCCGGAATGATGGCACATAACAATTCATGCGGAGTCGGAAGGACTCAGGACTGGAACAGCCATGGCATTGAGCATGAGCTTTCTGCCCTGTATGACTGCGCTCACGGTGCCGGACTTGCAGTAACAATGCCGGC
>JAILPY010000137.1 GCA_024699235.1 Treponema sp.
TTTCTTCTTATTTCCGCTTTTAGTATAATGCTCCTAAATTAAAATAAACTTATTTGATTGAAAAATCATCTTGGCCAGTGTGCAAGCTCATCTTGGCCAGTGTGCAAGCTCATCTTGGCCAGTGCGCAAGCTCATCTTGGCCAGTGCGCAAAATCGTAAAATGCAGTGCGCAAAATCGTAAAATGCAGTGTGCTAAATCGTAAAATGCAGTGTGCTAAATCATTATGGCCAGTGCGCAAAATCAGAAGAAAGTTTTTTGCTATAATGATTGCCTGCTACATGCATAGAAGTTTTTTTATTATGAAAAAACATTCCATTTCGATTCTCATTTTTCACAGCCTCGTAAGCCTAAAATAAAAATGCACTCTTCTGAGAAGAGTGCATTATAAAACAGTTTAATACAAAGAAATCAAGTCTCGAAGGTATCTATTTGAGAACCAATGCGTCCAATTGACTGAGAAATTGAATCTGCAATATTCAAAAGGTTCTGATCAGAAACTTCAATGTGCTTTACATTACCTTCCATCTGACCTATATGATCCTGAACAGAATTAGAAGACTGCTTCAAGCTAGTAACATCAGAAATAATTTCGCGGCGGGCTGAATCAACATCGTCAGATGCACTCTTAACCTGAGCGGCTGCTGTATTCATAAGATTCAAAGCTTCACCAATCTGTTTTGAACCAGCAGTCTGTTCATCCATAGCAAATTTTATTTCCTGTACAAGATCACCTGTTGCGGTAACTTTGTCCATAACAGCCATAAATGATTTATCTGCAAGGTTTGAAGACGTAACAACACTTGAAATTGCACCCAGAATGCCTTTTAGCTGCAAGCCGATTTTCTTTGACTGTGCAGAAGAAGTCTCTGACAGTTTTCGTATTTCATCAGCAACAACAGCAAATCCTTGCCCTGCTTCACCGGCATGAGCAGCTTCAATAGCAGCATTCATTGCAAGGAGGTTTGTCTGATTTGCAATAGAAGAAATAACAATATTTGCATCGTTAAGCATCTTTGACTGCTCTTCTATCTGCTGAATCTGTACGTAAACCTTACGCTGCTGTTCAATACCGCTGTCAACGTCACCCCTTAAATTAGAGAATTCGTCCGCCATCTTCTGTATAGAATGAGTAACAGACTGAATATTGCTTATCATCTCGGTAACTGCCGCAGAAGCCTGCTCTACACTTTCATCCTGCCTAAGAAGCAATGAACGAAGCCCTTCTACAGAACCAGAAATACGGTCTACAGTAGTAACTGTATTATCAACCTTGGAGTGCTGATTTCCAACTTCACCTTCTACATTTCTAATTCCAGAAAGCATTTCTGTAAGCAAATCTGCATTCTTATGAACAAAACCGCTCAAGCGGTTTCCGTAATCCTGCAAATCATTTTTTGAATTCTTCAGATCTATAATGATTTCCTGAAGTTTTGTCACAAAGCCGTTAAATCCGCCTACAAGCTGACCTATTTCATCATTCGTAGAACTCTGAAGTCTCAGCGTAAGGTTTGCATGCCCCTGAGAAATTTCCATCATTGATTTACTTACAGCCTTCAGAGGCTTAATAGAAAGTCTGATAACAAGGAATCCAACGGAAACTGCAATAACCAGGGCAACAATACTGATAACAATCATACTTATAAGAAGCTGATTGATTCCACCATAAAAGTCAGCGTAAGGAGCTTCACAGACAACTGCCCACGAACAATTCTTTATAGGCTGATATGCTACAGACTTTTTTTCCTTTGCAACTTCATCATAATAAACAGCTGTACCTGTATTTCCTTTTAAAATATCACTTATGATAGGTGCAAAGCCTTCAGATGCTCCATCAGAAATATTTACGGCATTCTTTACTTTTTCAATGTCTTCACTGGCAATTATTACTCCGGATTTAGTATCTATAATATAAGGATGAGATCCTTTACCAACTACAATATTAGAAACCGTATGGCACAAAGCTTCACTGTCTACAACACCGGCAACAACTCCAATAAGACGGTTATTAGCATCAAAAATAGGCATTCCATAATAAGTACTTACATGGCCATTTACTTTACTGTAACCAGGTTCCTGAATATAAGGGGTTCCTTTTAGGGCATTTGCAATATAAGCACGAGTATGCAAATCACTCCATTTTCCAGTAGTTGCATAACCAATTCCCTGTTCATTATAAATACCGATTCCAAAATATCCTTCTTCACCCTTTACAGCAGAATTTACAAGTTCCCATTTATCATGAAGGTCAACATCAGGATCCTGTATGACTGATAACTTTGACAACGACGTAAGCATTTTTAACTCACGGTCATTTATATTAAAAATGTCAGATGCAGTAGCATGCGCCAAGTCTATATTACCCTTTTCAACAGCAGCAGTAAGTTCAGAACTTGCTTTTTTATATGAAAAAAATACAACTACAAAACAGGTTAATACAATCATAAGTGTTTGTGCTGTATTTATTTTTGCTTTAATACCTAACACAGTGAAACCCCCTTTTTATTATATTCGGCCATTTTTATTATTTTTTAAGTTACAAAATTAGTATAGTTAAATTGTAACCTTATATTTAAATAAATGAAAGTTTTTTTTTATTATATGGCAGATTAATTAATAAATTATAAAAGGTTGATTAATATAGAATTTAAAAAATTAAAAGAAGAGGATGAAACTGAATAAAACACATCTCCGTTTTTAGCATCGTGAGCCTCTACTTTACTACGTATAGGATTCATACGTACCTGTATATCACCATAATATGGTGCTAGATGAAAAAAACGTTTTTTATATTCTCTGGAACTGACACCAAGAACTGTACGTAATCCCATAATAAAAAATTCTTCTTCTTCTACAGAAACAGGTAAAATTTCTTCTGAACGTGGAAGCTCACAAGTTTTCATAACAGAACTAATATCATGATTTGTCCAAAACTTAACGTATTTTTCAATGTCATTTGCATTAGTCCAGCGAAGTCCGCATTCATCCTTACCAAAAGCATAAATGCTTCCTGTAGCACCACTTCCACATCCTATATAATCCTGTTGCTGCCAATACGTCATATTATGAAGGCTTTCTTTGCCTGCCTTGCAGAAATTAGACACTTCATATTGTTTAAATCCATAAGCATGAAGCTTATCCTTCCCTAAAAGCCATTGTTCATCAGCAATATCAGAAACCCAAAGTTCACCATTCTCTATTCTCTTAGCAAAAGGAGTACCATCTTCTACTGTAAGTGCATACATAGAAATATGATCCGGTTCATATTCAAGGACCTTCTGAAGAGAACTTATAAACTCAATAGAATTCTGACTTGGCAAGCCTGCAATAACATCAAGATTCAAACTGCCATCCCACTGCCTTTTTATATAATCAAGAGCTTTTTTTATATCAAAAACAGAATAATGCCTGTGGACAGCCTTTAAAGCATTTTCATTAAATGACTGGATTCCTACAGACAATCTTGTTATGCCAAAATCTTTAGCTACAGAAAGTTTTTCTTCTGTTACTGTTTCTGGATTCATTTCAATTGTAAATTCTTTACAATCATTCATTTTTGGATTCAAAAACAAAAGCAGGCTTTGCAACTGGGTAGCAGATAAAAGACTTGGTGTTCCGCCTCCTATGTAAATCGTTCTAAATGAATCTATATTATAATAAGAGCAATACCATGAAATTTCATTTTTTAATGCTGTTATATATGAATCAGAAATACAGCCTTGCTTTGAAATGCTAAAAAAATCGCAGTAATCACATTTTGAAATGCAAAACGGAATATGAATATAAAGGCTTTTTGAATTCATTATTTTTCATTTCAAAACAGATGTATTTTATTAAAAGGAAAATATTCAAGCAATGCCCTTCCTTTTAAACGATCTGCTTTTACTGGACCCCATAAACGGGAATCAGAACATTCAATACGGTTATCAGAAAGAACAAAATACTCATTATTTCCCAAAGTAATCTCTTTCATAAAACCGGAAACGCCTATATTTTCCCACTCAGCAGGAACAGAATAAATATTTGTATTATAAGCTTTTTGCGTAAGTTCAAATTCTGTCAGGAACAGTTTTTCCCCCTTAGGCTTTATATACAGAACATAATCTTTCATATATATGCTGTCTCCTGGAAGAGCTAAAACCCTTCGTAAAAATGGCTTACCGCTCATTCTGTCTGTATATCCAAAAGGATAAAACTTTTGGAGCGTAACAAATTTTACAATGGTATTAGCAGCTTTCTGAAAAAGAGTTCCTGTTACATTATCCATACGGGATATATAATACACATCCCCTCGTTTAGGAGTCCTAATAAGAGGAGTTATAAAAACGGCGCTTCCTTTAGCTATATCACTTTCCATTGAATCAGACTTTACATGAACAGGAAAAAGAATAAAATTCAAAAAAAGAGAAATAAACAGAAAAGTAAAAATAACAACACTTAGTGCAAACGTAATGCGTCTGCTTCTTATACGCCGTAATTCAAATGAATAATCATATACATTCTGCTTCATTCTTATGAAATCCCCTATTTTAAGTATTATGATAATAACATATCAGTCACGTTTTTAGCAATAGAGCTGATTTCAAAACAGCATTATGCATATAGACTTTTTGATGAAAGTAAAGTATATTTTATATATGGCAGACAATAGCAAGAACCTTGCACGTAAGATTATCGCACAAAACAGAAAAGCACGCTTTAATTATACTATTGAAGATACTATTGAGTGTGGTATTGTACTGGAAGGCACTGAGGTAAAGTCTGTCAAAGCCGGAACAGTATCATTTGCAGACAGTTTTGCAGTAATTGAAAACGGAGAAGTCTGGGTTCAGAATTTTCATATTTCTGAATATTCATTTTCTTCTGTTTTTAATCATAATCCAGACCGGAGAAAAAAACTTCTCCTGCATAAGGATGAAATTAAAAGGCTTCAGAGAAAAGTTGATGAAAAAGGTTACACTCTTGTCCCTCTTGAGTTTTATTTAAAGAATGGCCGAGTAAAAGTTGCCCTTGGCGTATGTAAAGGTAAAAAGCAATTTGACAAACGTGCCGACATAAGGGATAGAGACATCAACAGGGAAATAGCAAGGGAATTCAAAAACCGACAGCAGGAATAGAATATAAAACTTATAAGGAGTTATGTATGAAAAAAAAGTTTTTGGCATTTACAGTTATTTTTTTTATTTCATCTATTCTCTATGCAGAAGGAATCATAGAATTCTATAGCACGCAGTCAGCTTCATCCGACGTTGAAATGATAGGGATGACGACAGATTTATATTATAACCAGCTGCAAAATACTAATGGATATGCCATAATTGATAAACGAGATACTGAATACAATACAATTACAAAAACAAAAAGAGGCATAAGCTTTTATGCTCAGATTGAAGAATCTAAAGAAAATGAAAATCTATGGACATGCACCCTTCACGCAATTGACGGTCAGTCTGGAAAAGAATCCTACATAGTAAAGAATTATGAATCTTACTACAAGATTCTATTGGATGCAAAATCTTCTATAAATACATTACTGGCGGGACTTTCTGATTCAGCACCAACAAAATCAACGGAAATTGCAAATCCTGCAGACATACAGAATTTGTATGGAACATGGGATGCAGAAAATTCTGTAAACAAGATTGTCATAATGAAAAACAGAAAAGGGTTTGTTGTCTTTGACAATGGAACAACTATGAATGTCAGGGTAAGTATTGACGGTTCCAATATAACAGTACGTCAGGTCGAAAACAATGAAAATACGTCACACCTTACAACATGGAAATTAACACAGTCAGAAAGTGGAAATTTAAAAGGAACTAAGATTTCAGGAGACTCAACTACAGCTGTTGAATGGACTAAACGTTAGACAGAAACACTGCCCTGCCTCAAAACCTTTACAATTCCATTCTGTAAAGAAACTATAGTTGACGGCAAAGCATTTATTTTATCTCCATCATCAATAATTATTGAAGTTTCAGATTCAAATTCTTTCTGTATTTCAAATATGCTAGAAAGGACAGGCTGTCCGCTCCTATTTACGCTTGTCGAATACAAAGGAGCATTACACCTTTCAATAATGTTACGAAGCCATCGGTCTCCAGGACATCTAAAGGCAACAGTTTTAGGACAGTCAGAAAGATGAGAATCCTTTTTTACGTTTACAATAAGAGTAACAGGTCCAGGCCATTTCTTCAGCAGGTGTGAAGGTATTTCATCATCAGTATATTTATATATATCTTCAGGATTTGCAATAAGCTGAATCAAAGGCTTTGTTTCAGAACGTCCCTTTATAGATCTTATAACAGAATCCGTGTGAAATGACTTATCAGAATAATCAACATCGACTATACCGCTAAAACCATATACCGTGTCAGTAGGCAAAATGGCAATTCTACCTTGAATTAAAGACTTAATGACTAAATCTTCACTATTCTTATCACTTTTCTTTATAATCATACAGAAGGCATTCCATGCATTTCATCATAATAATTAGGCCTATGTCTGATTTTTTTCTGTAAAAAACCTTTTCCAGTATCATAAATAAACTGAATGCAATAGGTCAGTAAAAAAAATATAAGTCCTACAATCTTACAAAACCATTCCGGAAAATATTTTACATCTTCATGAAACATTATGCTTCCTGGATCATAAATTTGATTTTCATGAGCCGGAAGACCACTTATTTTTACTATTTTTTCTCCATCTCTGATATAAGAAAGTTTTCTTGCATATGCTGCTATAACATCCATATCTTTTTCAAGAGCAACTTTTTCAAGCATAAGCTCTTCTTTTGTCTGCTCTATATCAACTGCATGGAGGCTCATTATACGCTTCTGTTCATTAAGCTGAGATTCCGCCCAAAGACTGTTCCTGCCACAGAGGATAGATATACATACATAAAAAAGCGTTCCGACTACTGCGGCTACAAGGACTCTACATTTAATCATTGTATATTACTTCGG
>JAILPY010000149.1 GCA_024699235.1 Treponema sp.
CTTTCCATGGAATCTAAAACAATTGTGTAAACTTTATTGTCATTTGTGTCAGCTTTATATTTCTCAATGCCTTGCTGTATTAGAGCAGGAGCTTTATCTATAGACATCATGCCCCAGGTCCAAAGTATTTTTGCTTCTGGGTTTTTAATGCGTATTGTCTTTAGGAAGTTGTAGGTGTCTTCTACTATTTTTGCTTCTTTGTTTCCAATATATGTAGTTTGCGGTAAGCCGCCATTGTCGTTTGTGCCAAGATTGACAACTACAACATCAGTCTTTTTTTCAAAGTCGTAAGCATCTGTAGCTCCTAAGTCCTGCTGACGTCTTCCTTCCATTAAAGAGCATACATTGCAGTAATGTAGAGGTAATGCCATGTATGTGCTGCCGTTCCAACCGTAACTTACTCCCCAACCGCACTGGGAAATTACATCGTAGCTGGCGTTGAGTTTTTCTGCTGCCATTACTGCATAGGTTTTTGTTCCGCCAAAATTCTGCGTGATATAATCCATTTCATTTGGATTTCCGTAAAGCCCTTCGCCAGATGTAATGCTGTCGCCAATGAATTCAATGTGCATGTTTTTATTGTCTGCAAGGCAGAATTCTGCATCGGTTGGCATGGCTGTTTTATGGATGATTACTATATTGTCATCTTTGCCTGGCATTGACTGTGTATCTCTTTGCAGAAGTTTGGCGTTTGCGTTTTCTTTGTTCATGTTATGTATGAGACGCTCCCATTGCTTGCTTTTTTTCAAGCTTTGGCGGGCATATCTGTATCCCTTTATCTTTATTGAAATCCATGATTCTGAAGTGTCATAGTCAGATTCTATAAATGCCCAGGCTTCTTTCGATTTTATTTTAAGTTCAAGTCCTCTGGCTGCCCAAAACATTATAAGGTAATCCTTTTTTAGATGTATGTCCGTAAATCCGTTTGTTTGCAATTTCATTTATGTTGTATGTATGATGATGGCAACATGTTTGGAACTGAAGGGGAAAAGTTTCAGAGAATAAACTGTGCCACGCCAAGAATCATACTTGAAAAAGCTTTGGAACGGATTTGCCATGAATTTAACTAATTATTTTTCTTCTATATACTCGCGTTTCTCCATTCCATTTGCTTGTCATATGCTGAAAATAGGTAAATCCATACTTTTCGTATAGACCTGTTTCGGCAGTTGATATGTAAACATATTCTGAATCTGGGTATGCGGAACTGGCAATGCTCATGCAGTGTTCTATAATCTGCCCCATAAGATGCCGGCCTCGATAAGCAGGCGATGTGAAAACAAAGCCAATCCATGGACGGAGAGGAGAGTCAATTTCATCTTGATCTGTGAAGTTGGCAAATGCTGCAATGGTTGGCTTGCCATTTGTAAGATTTTCTTCATCTGCAAGAATCCACATAGTCCCGTTTCCAAGCGTGGAATGAAATTTGTTTTCTTTTATAATAGAAATAAGCTGAGGGATTGCAGCCCATTCATTTTGAATGCTTTCTAGCTGCTTAAGAATAGAATCTTTGTCTTCATAGTTAAAAAAATCAATTAATCTCATTTTCTTATATTTCATTTTAATTCACTTTTGTAAAATTAACCATATAAATTTTTTATATAGATCTCTGTATATAGGAATGTTTGATAGTTCTATTTATATTTTGATTGAATTTTTATGGAATTATAGATTAAATGAGTTTTAAATAATATAATCTGTGCCTATGAAAACTTACGCTTATTTATTATTTCTTGCAATCATACTTCTTTCAACAAAAATTCTTGGCATTGCAACAAAAAAAATTCATTTGCCTCAAGTCGTAGGAGCGCTTGTGGCAGGAATTATTTTAGGACCTTCGTTTCTAGGCCTTATTGAATTGACTGATTTTATAAAGAAGACAGCAGAAATTGGTGTCATCATGCTGATGTTTACGGCCGGCATTGATACAGACATGAAAGATTTAAAAGAAACCGGTGTTAAGGCTTTTGTAATTGCCTGTTTTGGAGTTATGATTCCACTTTTGTTTTGTGGTGCTCTGTATTTCTTTTTCTTTGAACGTTCTTCTGACTTTATGAGTATATTAAAAGCCGGTTTTGTAGGAATGGTTTTTGCAGCTACATCTGTCGGCATTACAGTAGAAACTCTGAATGAACTTGGAAAACTTAAGACCAAGACGGGAACAACTCTTTTGAGTGCTGCTATTATTGATGATATTTTGGGAATAGTTTTTCTTTCTGTCTTAACAGGTTTGAGAGGTCAGGGAGAATCTGAGAATTCAAATGTTTTGCTTGTTATTGTAAAGATCCTTTTGTTCTTTGTTTTTGTATTTGTAGTAGGATTTGTCACTAAAAAAATTTTTGAAAGGATTTCAGAAAAACATTATCAGTCCAGAAGAATTGCAATCTGGGCCCTTGCTTTTTGTTTTGCTATGGCATTCTGTGCAGAAGTTCTGTTTGGTGTAGCAGATATTACAGGAGCCTTTTTTGCAGGATTGATTTTGTGTAATGTTACAAAGTCTAGGCCATATGTCGCTAAAAAAGTAACGGTAACGTCTTATATGTTGTTTACTCCTGTTTTCTTTGCTAGTGTCGGAATGAGGACTGATTTAAAGACAATGAATCTTGAAATTCTTGTATTTGCCTTAATCCTTATAGTACTGACAGTTCTTTCTAAAATTATTGGTTGTGGTGCAGGTGCAAAACTTTGCGGCTCAAAAAATCATGAGGCGCTGGTAATTGGAATTGGTATGGTTGCCAGAAGTGAAGTGGCACTTATGGTTGCTCAAAAAGGTATTGATGCTGGCATGATTAATCCAAAAATTCTTCCGGCTATAATTTTAAGTGTAATCTGTTCTGCCCTTATAACTCCAATTCTCTTAAAGTCAGCTGTTGCAAATGGACCCATTCTTGAATAGAAATCTTCTAAAATAAAAAAAATTCTCCTAAAAAGCAATTTTTAATATTTTAGAAACATTTCAGAAACATTCTTAAAACACCATCTTGCTAACCTCTATTCAGACTAAAGATAAGGGGTAGCAGATGGACAAATTCTTTCGTTTTTTTATAACACTTTTTCTTTCTTTGTTTGTGGCTTTCTTTTCTTATGGCGAGGAAAGAAAAAAAGTCTCTCTTACTGTTGATCAAGCAGTTTTATATGCTAAAGAACATAGTAGGGCAATAAAAAGTGCTGCTATAGATGTTGAATCTGAATCAGATAATAGGAATCATGTACTTAATGTTTTATGTCCTAATGTTTCTTTTTCAGGATCTTTATCTCGCCCTAATACAGAACCAAGAACTTATTCTGCATCAGGTTCAGCTTCCATTTCTATTAACTGGGGACTTTCAATCATAGAAGATATAAAAAAGGCTAAGCGTGATTATGAAGCGGGAGTAATTACTTGGAATCAGACTGTCAGACAGAATGAAAGGGATGTAAAGAAACTTTTTTATAGTATTCTCTTGCAGCAGGAAAGTCTGAAAAATGACCGTGAAACATTAGAGAATACTTATAAACGATATGAAAATACAAAAAAGAGTTTTGAAAGCGGAGCTTCTCCAAAACTGAATGTCCTTCAATCTCGCGTTACATATCAGAATATGAAACTTGATTTTGAAAAATCTGAACAGGCTTTTAAGCAGCAACTTAGACAGTTTGCTTCTGTCCTTGGCATTTCTGCTGATACAGAGATTGAATTAATAGGAAATCTTGATACAGAGCTTCTTGACATAGACAGAAAGTCATTGCTTGCCCGTTATTCAGCATATAATAGTGAAATTCGCCTTTTGGAAACACAGTTACAAGGAATAAATGCCCAGATCCGTGGTGCAGACTTAAAATCTTACACTCCAAATTTTTCTTTTAATTATTCAACAAAACCTACCCTTGCTTCAATTGATAATGATTGGTTTGAAAGCAGTAACTGGCAGGACAGGGGTAATATGAGTTTTTCTTTAACCTGGAACCTGACAGATGCTTTGCCATTTTCAAATAACAGAATCAAGCGAAGGGATATGGAACGCCAGAGAGCTCAGACAATGCTTAAAATAGAACAGAAAAGAGAAGATATTATTCTTGATACTGAAAAACTATTTGATCAGCTTGCTTCTTCAAAGGAGGCAGTCATAGCCAGTAGGGAAAATATTACCCTTGCAGAAGAGTCTTACAGACTTTTATCGTCTGCATATAATAACGGTTCTGCTGACTATATTGAAATAAAAGAAGCAGAAACTCAGTTGAACAAAGCAAGGCTTGCACAGCAAAGCGAATTGTGCACTTATATCTGCACGCTTACTGATTTGGAATATATGTTGGATTTGCCAAAGGACTGGCAGAATAGATAAGGAGGCTTTTATGAGAAATAAGAAATTTATAACGATACTTTCTGGTTTGATTGTTTCATCGCTCTTTCTGTCTGGATGTAAAGAAAAAAATGATTCTTCAATCGAAAAGACTGCAGAAAGACCTTCAGTTACGGTTGGAGTTATGGAAATAAAACCGTCAGATATGGAAGATTATATTGAATTTGGCGGAAGTGTAAATGCAGTTGACACGGTTTCTGTTCTTCCAAATGTTTCTGGAAAAGTGGCTGCTATTCTTGTAGAGGCTGGAGATAAAGTTCAAAAAAATCAGATTATTGCAAAAATTGATCCAAGTAAACCTGGTGCAGAGTTTGCATTAAGTCCTGTGAAGGCCAGTGCTTCAGGAACTGTTACTGCCGTTTTTCCTTCTGTTGGCGCTTACGTGACTACATCATCTGCGGTTGCAGAAGTAAGCAGCACTGACAGGCTGGAAATTAAGATAAATGTAAGTGAACGTTTTGTATCTCTTATAAAGATGAATCAGATAGCGGAGGTTACTTTCAAATCATATCCTGATGAGAAATTCAATGGTGAAGTAATAAAAGTCAGTCCTATATTAGACCCTGTAACTCGTACTTTACAGGTAATTCTTAATATTAAGGACAGCAAAAATATCATAAAGTCTGGAATGTTTGCTCATGAAAAGCTTACAACTGAACAGAAAAAAGATATTCTTGCACTTCCAAACCGCTCAATTCTTTATAATTTAGGTAAGCCTTTCGTTTATCAGGTTGTAGAAAAGGGAGGAGATGCAACGGCAAGTAAAGTTGAAGTAGAAACTGGTCTTTCTGTTGATGGAATGACAGAGATAAAGAATGGTATTTCAGATGGAATGAAAATAATTGTAAAGGGTCAGAACCTTGTGAGTGACGGTCAGAAAGTAAAGTCTATAGCTGAGTAAAGATTTTTGTAAGGAGTATGAACCATGATTGAAAAGATTATCAGAAAACCTGTTACGGTTATGATTGTTTTTATTCTTTTTGTAATGCTCGGAATTTTCTGTGGGAAAAACCTTTCCCTTGATATGTTTCCGGAGACAAATAATCCAAGTGTAATGATTACTACTACTTGTGGAAATGCCGATCCGTCAGAAGTTGAACGAAATGTTACTAGAAAGCTTGAAAGTGCATTTTCAGGCTTGAGTGGACTTAAGCACATGACAAGTGAATCTTCTACTGGGTATAGTTCGATTACTTTGGAATTTTCAAGTAAAACTAACATGGATTCTGCAATGATTGATGTGCGTGAAAAAATAGATCGTGCAAGAGGCGATCTTCCTGAACAGGCAGGAAATCCAAATGCACTTCAATTGGATGCCTCTTTGATTTCTTTGATGACTCTTGTAATGAAAGGTGATCATAGTCCTTCAGAGCTTTATGAATACGCTGATGATATTGTAGCCCCTTCCCTTGAACAGATTGATGGAATTGCTTCCTGTGATATTCATGGTGGTGAAGAAAAATGTATTCGTGTCTCCGTTTCTCTTGACCGTCTTGAAGCTTATTCTCTAAGTTTAAATCAGGTAAGGCAGAGTCTTGCATCTCAGAATCTAGAAAGTTCTGCAGGTGTTATAAGTGCAGGTAAGACAAATTACACAGTTTCTGCAGATGGGGCTTTCCGCTCAATTGAGGATTTGGGAAATACTGTTATTTCATATAAGAAGCCTTATTCTGGAGGGGAGGCACTTCCTATTTATCTGCGTGATATAGCAGATATAAAAGAGGATTCTAAAGATGTTTATTCAATTGCTTATCTTGATGGTGTACCATGTATTATGTTTACATTGCAGAAACAAGGCGGACGAAATTCTGTAGCAGCGGCACATTCTGTAAGAAAAGCCATGCCTTCAATTCTTGCTCAGCTTCCTGATGATATTGAAATAATAGAAACTGCAAACAATACAGATATAATTGAAAGCACTGTAAGTGAAGTAATTTCTTCTGTCGTAACAGGTGCAATTTTAGCAATTCTCGTTCTGTTTCTTTTTCTGAAGAATTTTAAAAGTACATTGATTATTGGTCTTTCAATTCCTGTTTCAATAATCATTACACTAGTATTTATGTATTTTAGGGGAACTTCCTTAAACCTTATTTCTCTTTCAGGTCTTCTTCTTGGTGTTGGTATGTTAGTAGATAACTCAATTGTAGTTTTGGAAAATATATACACTCATGCCTCAAAAGGGGAAAGTCCTCTTGAATCATCATTGAATGGTGCAAAAGAAATGGTTATGCCTGTAATTTCCAGTACTCTTACATCTGTTTGTATTTTTGTTCCTATGCTTGCCTTTGGCAGTCTTATTGGAATAATAGGTGAAGCTTTTTTGGATTTAGGATTCGCAATAAGCATTGCCCTTATCTGTTCTCTTTTTACTTCAATAATTCTTGTTCCTGTTCTTGCAGCTTATTATCTTAAGGTTAATCCAAAAACTGTTTTGGAACATAAAAATAATGAAAGTTCAAAGACCCCTCATAAATCAATTGGAGAAAGAATATATGCTGCTTATGCTAGGGCAGTCCGTTGGATTCTTCATCATAAAGCAATCTCATTTGGATTCCTAATTATTCTTTTTGTACTTGCAATGCTCTCTCTTCCTGGACGGGGATTTATTCTTCTTCCTTCTAATCCTGAAACTCAGGTAAAAGTTCAGATGACATTGGCTAAAGGTACATCCTTAGAAGAGACTGAAAGTCAGATAAAAGAACTCGAAAGACTTGCCCTTGAAGGCTTAGAAGGTGTTACTTTCAGTAATGTCAGCGTAGGTGGAACGACTGCAGCTTCAAGCAATATTGCGACATTGCTCTTAAGTCTGTCAGGTCCATATTCAAGTGAGGCAAAAGAAGTTTTACGTAATTATTTTGATAATTTTCCTGGTGCTCAGTTTGAATTTCAGGCAACATCTCTTTCGTTGAGCAGTGGATTTTCAGGTGGAAGCGGCGGCTATGTTCTTGAAATGCATTCTAATGATATGGAAGTCCTTTCTTTGAGTGCGGGACAGATTTTAAATCTTATAAAAGATCAGGCTTCTGATATTGTTAGTGAAGTTTCTAGTGATATTTTGAGTGGCATGCCAGAAGTGAAAATACGAATTGATAGGGAAGCTATTAATTCTTTGGGCTTAAGTATAAATACAATAGCCAGCGAACTAAGAGCTGCAGTAAGCGGTGTGGAAGCTGGAACTTTTGAACAGGAAGGAAAAGATACTGACATTATTGTAACTCTTGATAAGTCTGACAAACAGAGAGTCAGTGATTTGAATAAAGTCTTTGTAATTAATCAAAATGGTGACCGTATTCCTCTTTCTGCGGTTGCTTATTATGAGGAAACTACATCTCCATCTTCGATTAACAGGAAGGATCAGACAAGAACTGCAACGGTTACTGCCGTTCCAAAAAAAGGAATACCTCTTACTGTAGTTCAGAAGAGAATTGATTCACTTATAGAAGATAATCTTGTTTTTGATGACAGTCTTAGTTTTGCGGCTGCTGGAGATTTTTCTGAAATGCTTGAAATGGGTAAGGGCTTTATCGTAATAATTATAATGGCAATGCTCCTTGTTTTTGCTGTAATTGCAAGTCAGTTTGAAAGTCTGAAAGATCCTTTCATTATATACTTTACAATTCCCCTTTCATTTATTGGAGTTGCAGCAATATATGCTATGGTAGGGCAGCCTCTCAGCATGATGAGCGTTCTTGGTGTACTTATGCTTGTCGGCGTAATTGTAAATAATGGAATTGTCCTTGTTGACGCTGCAAACAGTCTTCGTAAGGAAGGTTTTTCTCTTGAAGAAGCCTGTGTGGAAAGTGCTAGGAGCCGTCTGCGTCCAATTATGATGAGTACTTTAACGACATTAATTTCATTGATACCTATGGCACTTTTTCCAAGTGAAGGAGCTGTAATGATTCAGCCTATAAATCTTACTGTTTTAGGTGGACTTGGATTTGGAACAATGATGACTCTTTTTATAATGCCCGCAGTTTATTATGTATTCAATGTGAGGAACTCTAAAAAATGAAAAAATTAATAGTAACTGCTGTTCTTTCTGTAATATTTTCAGCAGTGATATTTGCTGATGAAAAAAAATCTTTCCAGCAAGATGAAGTAAAATTTATGTCGGATGTTATGCAGGAGAAAGTTCAGGAAGATATGCCTAAGACTGTGTTTGTTCCTATGATTACAGTTATGGGAGCCTATCTTCCGAACAGTGATATGCTAGATGTTAATATTCCTTTTTTTATGCCTATGTTGCAGGCACATTTTTCTCATCAGTTTACAGATTCTGGAAAAAATCCAGAGTTAACATTTGTTTCCGACGCAGAATTATCTCCTCTTTGGCTAAAAATAGAAAGTAATTTTGAATTTAAGCCGCTTCCTTTTATTTCGTTAAGTGCAGGAGGAAGCATAGGTACAAGCTGGGGAGCTGATCTTGGATTTTTGTCGATTGATTTTATTGGTGAATACGATAGTCAGAAAAAGGAATATAATTATTTTTCTCCATTCAGTCACTGGGTTTATGAAGGTTGGGCTCAAGTTGGATTTATGTATGATTTAGGTTCTCTTTTTTTTTCAGGAAAACATCATTTAGTTTTTGATGCTAGTTATCGTATAAAAT
>JAILPY010000164.1 GCA_024699235.1 Treponema sp.
CCCATAAATGCAAAAAAAGTACTTAAAGAAAATCTCTTTACTTCTTGCTGAGGAGCAATAAGAATTCCCGGATATAGGTTTGCAGCATAAAATACAACAAGAATAAAAGGAAGGTAGGATGAATATTCAATAAATGAACGGAAATTAATAGAAGGCGGACTTATTAGATTTATTATAAAAAAACCTATTCCTATGCATAGTAAGACAATGAATGCATCTACAAATGCAAGTGCCAGGCCAGAAAAAAAGGATGTAGTTCTTTTAAAATTATGATGAAATTTTTGCTCAAATTCAGCTTCTGTCATGATAAATTATCTAAATGAAAACCCTTTAATTTAAATTATTCTTTAGATGTAAAAGTTACAATATCGGATAAAATTTCTTGTGCAGAAACCTTATATGAATATTTTTTAGGAATGATAACATTTTTTTGTTTTGTATTCCATACTTCTAAAAGTTTTTCTTTTAAATTTTTTGAATCACCGGTTTTAAAGAAAAAAACAGGCAGTGAACCATATATTTCTTTAAATACAGGAATGTCTGATACAATGACTTTTGTTCCACAATATAAAGCTTCCAATGGGGGAATGCCAAATCCTTCATAAAAGGAAGGTTGAACTAAAACATTAGCTTTTTTTAGTAAGGTAAAGAGACTTTCGTTTGAAATTCTCCCAGTAAATACAATATTATTAGAGGCTTGCTGCATAAGATATTCAGTCTTAGTATCTTTTGTTCTGAAATTATCTTTGTCACCTACAATAACAAGTTTAGCAGATTTTACTTTAGAAAATTCTGAAAAAGCTTCAATTAAAACAGATAAACCTTTGTGCTTTTTTATATTTCCTACAAATAGTATTAATGACTCTTTTTCAATAGTATAATCATCTGGATTTTTATTTTCAAGATATGATGGGAGGCCATTATATGTAATGAAAATATCTTTTTTGCAGTGAAGTCTCGCTTGTATTCTTTGCTTGCTGAATTCTGAAACAGTGAAAATACAATTTGATTTTTTTATTGCATATTGATAAAAACATTTTCTTATAAATGTTCCAAAAAATCCTGTTATGCCTTTGACATCAAGAAAAATAATGTCATGTATTGTTGTAAAAATAGGTATTTTTATGCCTGATGGTATGTTACAGTATGGTGAAAAATAGGCATTGCATTCATTTATTTTGTTTCTTATATTTTTTGGGAAAAGAAATAATTCTTTTATTGAAAATGGTTTTATATTACATATTTCTACAGTTACATTTTCATTTATTTCGTAATGTTTTTGAATCTCATTACTGCCAATAAGAAGGATTTTATATGATGTATTGCATAAATGCGGCAGCAGTCCATCTAAAAATGTTCCTATTCCGCTTTTTCCGCTCATTCGGCAATCAATTGCTAATGATAGTTCAGATTCTGCATTCATTGATTGTTACCTGACTTTATGTGTTCTTGCGTTTGTTTTACAATTCCTGAGAATTCAGTTTTAAAGCGTTCTTCAGTGAATGAATTTGCATGTTCTGAAATCTTTTCTGGGGTAAATAAACTTTTTTTATCGGATAGAGATTCAAACTTTTCTATTGCTTTTTTTACAGAATTGACTTCTTGCTTATCAAAGAATATTCCTGTTTTTTCATTAATTACGGTTTCGCATGCACCACCTCTTCCAAAAGCAATGACAGGACAGCCACAAGCCTGTGCCTCTAGTGGAACTAAACCAAAATCTTCTTCTGCACAAAAAATTAAAGCCTTGCATGTCTGCATGTAATGTCGAAGTTTCTCATCAGAAATTCTTCCTGTAAATGTTATGTTAGAATCTCCTTGTGCCAGTTTCATTAAATTTTTTTCTTCTGAACCATTTCCAATGACAACAAGTTTTTTACCAGATCCTTTTATAGCAGAAATTGCAAGATCTATTCTTTTGTACGGAACAAGCCGTGAAAAGGCAATATAGAAATTTTCTCTTTTTTGGGAAAAATCAGGATAAAACCTTTCTTTGTTTAAAGGTGAATATATTACAGTTGAATCTCTGTTCCAAAATTTTTTTATCCTTCTTGCAATGTAATATGAATTTGCAACAATTGTATCTATTCTTTGTGATGAAATATAATCCCACTGTCTTAATGATGTCATCCATCTGTTCATAAAAAATCTTGTTATGAAGGAACTCTTGTTTCTGTATGAAAAAAATAAATCCCATGCATAACGCATAGGAGTATGAATGTAAGCAATTTGTGGGACATATGGCGGTACTATTACACCTTTGGCACAACTTGAACTAGAACACAATACCAGATCATATGATGAAAGATCAAAATCCTCAAAAGCTTTAGGCATAAAAATCAAAAGTTTTGTATACAATTTTGTCGCAAATGGAATTTTTTGAAGTTTAGAAGTAAAAATCTTAATTCCTTCAAAATGTCCTCGCATTTTCTTTTTATCGTATATAAGTGTAAAAATATCTGCCTGAGGGTACATTCTAAGCCATAACTCAACAAAGGTTTCCGCTCCGCCATAGTTTGTCAGCCAGTCATGTACAATTGCAACTTTCATGATGGAATTATATACAATATCAGTAATTATTACAACTGTTACTTCTTTATGTATTCTTGCACGAAATCTTGTATTTTATAGGAATCTGAAACAAGAATAGATTTTTTGCATTTTGCATTCTGACCGCATTCTATGTCCCTTTGACTGTCACCAACCATATAAGATTGAGATACATCTATGTTAAAATCTCTGCATGCATCTTCTATCATTCCAATTTTAGGCTTTCGGCAACGGCAATCTATTTTGTATTCAGGACGCTCTCCTGCAAAACCTTTATCTGTATGATGAGGACAGATATAAAGAGCGTCTATGTACGCGCCTTCTTTTCCAAGTAAAGTTTCAAGTTTATTATTTATTTCCTGTAACTGCTCAAATGTAATTTCTCCACGAGCTATTACAGGCTGATTTGTAATTACTATAGTCAGATATCCTGAATCATTTATTTTCTTTATTGCCTGTGCAGTTCCATCAATAAGTTCCATGTTATTAATGTCTGTAAGAAAGCCTGCGTCTTTATTTATAGTGCCGTCTCTGTCCAAAAAGACCGCTTTCTGTTTATGACACAGGTTTCTCTGTTTTACTAATCCTAATTGTATGTCTTGTTCGACTGAATAGTATCTATCTGGAGTTCCCATGTCCTTTATATATTCCGGTGTATCATAGGCATATATGCCTCCATCTATAACATGAGGCTTTAATATATCCCGGTCTAAGTCTACTTTATCTTTATTTATATGTTTTTTTGCCTTTTTTAATAGTCTTGATGAAATTATTTCTATTCCTGCATTAACTCGATTTTTATACCAAAGTCTTGGATCTTCTTTATTCATCCATTTTATTACTTTATGAGTGTCTATGGGTAGTCCTCCCTTCATTTGAGGAGGAAGAATTTCTGTAACTATAATGGAACTGTCATAAGGGTGACTGTTTGGATGTGATATAAGAGTTGCATCAGCATTGCGTTCCTTATGAAAATTTATAAATCTTTCAAAGTCAATGTCAAATATGGTATCACCGCATAAAAGAAGAAAATCTTCAG
The DNA here is from genome assembly GCA_024699235.1 of Treponema sp. GTDB lineage: Bacteria > Spirochaetota > Spirochaetia > Treponematales > Treponemataceae > Treponema_D. Next base: position 3,590 of record JAILPY010000164.1, read on the forward strand.
GAAGATTGTCAATCTTATATAGACAGCCTGCAGTGCCTAATGGCTCTGTCTCTTCAAAATAAGAAATATTTACTCCAAATAGACTTCCATTTCCAAAATAATCTTTAATAAAATGCCCTAAATGTCCTATGCAAATAGTAATATCTGTAAGATTATTTTTTTTTAGGCATTCTATTTGATGCTCTAAGATTGGTTTGCCGCATATATGAATCATAGGCTTCGGTATGTCATTTGCGATGCTTGCAATTCTGGTTCCTTTTCCTCCGGCCATAATGATTGTTTTCATTTAAAAAATCTCTCCTCAATCTGAAGGCATAATGCATGATAAACAGGTAAGTGAAGTTCCTGTATTTTGTATGTTTCTGTCTGAGGAACTACAATGCTTACATCTGCAATATTTTTTATTTTGCCGCCATCTTTACCGGTTAGAGCAATAGTTTTTAGTCCCTTTGCTTTTGCAACAACCATTGCATAAATGACATCTTTTGAGTTGCCGCTAGTTGAAATTCCAAGAAATACATCTTCTGGTTTTCCAAGTCCCATTACTTGCTGTGCAAACAGGACATTTCCATCGACATCGTTGAGACTTGCAGTCATCAAAGCTGTATGAGTCGTCAGTGGTATTGCAGGTAGCGATCCTTGTAATTTATCAGCAAGGTAAGAACCTGTATCGCTGTCGATTTCTGTGAGTTTATTTAAAAATGCTTGCTCTGGAATACGTTTTAGCACAAAACTTTTCAAAAGCTCTCCTGATATATGGTCACTGTCTGCCGCACTTCCTCCATTTCCTGCAATAAGAAGCTTTCCATCGGAAGCAAAGCTCTTTTCAAGTATAGTGTAAGCCTTACGTATATCTTCTTCACATATTGATAATATTGGATAGCGCTTAATTAAGTCGTTAAAATAATCCATGTCATTCTCCTGTATTTATGCTGTATAACTTTCAGGGGCGTAAAAAATTATTTTTGTACCATCATTTTCAAATTTAAAAGGAACGTTTAATTGTCCATGCAGGGCATCTTTTACGCATTGCTGTTTTTCTTTAGGTACATAAAATAGCAGGAATCCTCCTCCTCCTGCTCCAAGCAGTTTTCCACCAAGAGCCCCTGCCTTAATGGCTTTTTCATATTGTTCATCAATTGCGTCTGTACTGATTCCTGATGAAATTCCTCTTTTAAGTTTCCATGTATAATCAAGGAGTTTTCCAAATTCATCAATAGATATAGATTTATCTGTTAAAATCTTTTCTGCCTCATCTACAAGATTATACATTTCAATTAATTGAGATGTTTTGTCTTTCATTGATTTTTCTGTTGTCTTTTGTATATCTGAAGAAAATCGTGAAAATCCTGTAAAAAACAAAAGGAGATTTTCATTTAATTCTTTTTTTCTGTCTGGAGAAACAATTACCGGATTTACAGTGTATCCTTCCCTTGAAAAATTGATTCTGTTAAATCCTCCAAAACTTGCTGCAATCTGATCTTGAATGCCTCCAGCTTCATTACACAAAGTTCGTTCAAGATATATTGCATCATCTGCTAGCTTTCTTTTATCAGAATACTTGCCTTTAAGGGCATAGAAGGCTTCCAGCATTCCTACTGCAAATGAAGAACTTGTTCCAAGGCCTGAGCGGGCTGGTAGGTCACTTTCATAAGTCAGTCTTATTTCATGCATATCAAGCCATTTCATTGCGTTACGTATGGCAGGATGCTGAATTTCATCATAAGAATTTACTTGTTCAGTCTTTGAATAGGTTAGGTGAGTCTTATATTCAAAAAATTTTGGTAGGTGTCGTACAGTTACATAACAGTATTTATCAAAAGTTGTTGAAATTACAGCTCCACCATGTTCATTGTAAAATCCAGAGAAATCAGTTCCACCTCCAAAAAATGACATTCTAAAAGGTGTTTGTGTAATAATCATAATGCCTCCGTATTGTTTATATCTTTTAACACAGCAAGAAGTTGTTCTGCAGCCCTGTCGTAAGTATATCTTTTTAATATTTTATCAGGCTGCTCTGAAGTCTGATTTAGAAGTTCATTAAGATTTATATCTGTATTTTTAATGTCAATATAGTGTGCTGAATTTCCATATATTTCTGGAAGACTTGCAGATTGTGATATTATTATTTGTGCCCCTACTGACAACGCTTCTAATGGAGGAATGCCAAAGCCTTCGTAATATGATGGAAAAATAAAAGCTTTACAGTTTTTCATTAAAGCCTTCACTTGTGAGTCTGTTGTATAGCCAAGCAAGATTATGTTTGAGAGGTCTTGTAATTCCTTAAGCCTTTTAGGAACAAGTCCTCTTATTGCTTTTCCACTTATTGCAAATATATCGTTCTGATGTTTTTTTGCATATTCTGTTATCCATTCAAGATTTTTGCGTTTGCTTAATGAACCGAGTGTAAAATAATAATTTTTTTTTACAAGATTGGGAAATTCTGCAAAAATACTTTCATCGCATTCAATGTCTTTTAAATGTTCCCAACCGTTTCCTATAACTGTTATTTTATTTTCTGGAACATTATAGACTTTTTTTATCCTGTCTTTACTGAACTGTGATACTGTAATTATTTTAAGTGCATTGGAACATATGTTTCTGTATTGGAAGCAACAGTATATCTTTACAATTTTGTCTCTAAACGACGTAAAATCTTTGGAACAGTCATGTGCATAGATATCATGAATAAAGGCAATCCCACATGTCTTTCCTAGAGGTGCTGTGTTTCCAAAATTTAATGCTAAAAAATTCTCGTTTTTGCATTTATAAGCAAAGATTCCCATATCCCATAGAGGAAAATGCCTTATGTCTTTTTTACTACGTATTATTTTGATGTTCTTATAATTAGGTACTGTTCTTGCATTTGCAGGTACTAGAATGCTTACAGAATCTTTTTCTGTTATAAGACTGTCAAGTCTTGAGCATACTTCCAATGTAAAACGTTCTACTCCAGTAAGGTTTCTGCATAGAAAATTACCATTTATAAGAACATTATTCATTTTTTAGCATACTCCAATGCTGTGCATGTATTCTTTTAAAACTTTGCAGAAACGATTCATTTCTTCAGGTCGGATATCTCCCATGTTAGCAATCCTAAATGTATTTATATTTCCAAGTTTTCCCGGATAAATCGTAAAACCAAAGTTTCTTGAATAGTCATGCAAGTCTTCAAAATTATATTTTGGAGTTTCAGGAATTAATATTGCCGTAATAAAATGACTTTGATATTCTTCTTTTACAAGCATTTTTAAGCCTATATCCTTTAGTGCATTAACAAGAATGTTCCAGCATGCAGTAAAGCGCTCAAAACGTTTTTCTATTGTTTCCTGCTTTGTTTCTATAATTGCCTGCTTAAGGGCATAAAGAGTCTGTACAGGAGGGGTAAAGCGCGTCTGTTTTGTTTCAAGAAAATATTTATACTGGTCATAAAGATTAAGATAATAGTTTCTCATCGGCCAATCTTTCTGCTTTAAAAGTTCTTCCCTTTTACAGACAACAAAACCTATTCCTGCCATTCCACCAATATGTTTGTTTGAAGTACATGTCATAAAGTCTATGCCTAATTTTTCTAGGTTCATAGGCATTCCTCCATAGGCACTAACGGCATCTACTATAGTTGTAAGTCCATATTTCTTTGCAAGAGGACAAATTATTTCAAGAGGATTGAGCAATCCTGTCGTTGTTTCATGGTAGACTATTGCAAATGTTGTATACTTTCCAGTCTTAAATTCTTTTTCAAGTGCAGTAATGTCAATAGGTTCATAAGTAGAACTCTTAAATACTGTTGCGTCTTCTTTATATACGGACGCAATTTTAGCAAGTCTTGCTCCGTATGAGCCATTGTCTACTACAAGAAGTTTTCCATTTGGAGGAACGCATGAAGATACCATTGCTTCATCTGCTCCTGTCCCAGAACATCCAAACATTACTGTTACGTAATCTTTAGGAGATGCAACGAATGCTGTTAGTTCTTCAGCAATATTTTCCATAAGTTTGCCAAACTCAAGTTCCCTAGGACAGATATCTGCAACTACCTGTGCATACTTTACGCTGTCTGACGTAGTTGATGGACCTGGATTTAAAAGAACTTCACGCTTTATGTTTCTAAGTTCTTCATTTTCCTTTATGTGTGGATAAATCTCCTTTTCTGCTCGCTCAAGCATTGTCTCATCATCAATTTCTGTCCATGCATAATATTCAATTTTATGCACATAGATAGGAATTTCTTTTCCTGCTAGCTTTTCAAATACATGCTCATAGTCAATTCTCTTTTCATCTGGATTTGAGTTATAGAACTGAACCATAGACTTGAGCAAGGAATAAGATACTTTACTTATTCCTACAAGCTCTCCTGCTGGATTAGGTATGTCTGTCTTGATTTTGCTTACTTTCGTAAGAATTTTGCATGCATCAGTTTCGAGGTATACTTCATCTTCACTATTTGTTGCACCACTTGCTAGTATAACATTTTTTCTTGAATCATTTTCCAGAACGAAAAGTCCTATTGAATCATACAAAAGGTCACTTTCAAGAATATAACAATCATCAGTTACATATGGAGCACATACGGCAAGCGTTCCCATGCTGCTTGTGTTTGCATAATCATTATTTCTAACTGTTGTAATGCATGGATACTTTTCTGCAAGTCTGTCATACCATTCGCTACAGTGTCCTGTGCCGATTATTATCTTTTCAATTCCTGCAGCAATGAGCTTCCTTACAGAACGCTCTACCATTGCAACACCATCAATTTTTATAAATCCCTTTGGCATTTCCTGAGTTCTGTTTCCAAATCTGGAACCTAAGCCTCCTGCCATGATTACAGCCTGTCTAATCATTTTAAAAACTCCATGAATGCATTTTTATTTTCAATAGGTGTTGTTGTAGGTCTGCCTAAATCTTTTCTAGCACCTTTCTTTACTTTTACTTCTATAAATGTCAGTTCGTTTTCTTCTCTTGCGGATTTTAAAACTGCTTCAAGTTCCTGAATAGTCTCTGCCTTGTATATTTTTTTGTATCCACAAGATTTAGCTATTCCTGTAAGGTTAATCATGCCTCCAACCGTAGGTTGTCCCCCGACAGAGTCATGGGCATTGTTGTTAAGTACTATGTGCACATAATTGTTAGGACTACGGCTGCCTATTATTGCCATTCCTCCTAAATGCATAAGAACAGCACCGTCTCCGTCAATACAGTAAACTTTACGCTCTTTTTTCTGTAATGCAATAGATAGAGCAATCTGAGAGGCATGTCCCATACTTCCAACTGTAAGAAAATCTTTTTCGTGTCCTTGGCCATGCTTTACTCTAAGTTCGAATAACTCACGGCTTGCCATACCTGTAGTAGAAACAAATGCTGTATTTGATGATGCTGAGAGCATTATCTTTTCAAGAGCTTCTTCCCTTGTCATTTCTGCATTAACTGCAATATTATTTTTAAGTTTGTAATCGCCAAAAGTACCTTTTTTTACAACGAAAGCATACGGAGCATTATTTTCTCTCACGTAAGAAAAGCACTTTTCAATTTGATCATGTAAATCTGCTTCATCGTCGGTAAGTATTACATAAGGAATCTGCATTGCATCAAGAAGTGCACATGTTACCTTTCCTTGCTTTACATGCTGAGGTTCGTCATGAACTCCTGGTTCTCCTCTCCAGCCAACTACCAGAATGCAAGGTATTGAATATACGTCAGGATCAGCAAGTGAAAGTATTGGATTTACTACATTTCCAAGGCCTGAGTTTTGCATATATATAAGGGGAACTTTTCCTGTTGCAAAATGATATCCGGCTGCAAGTCCAGTTGCATTTCCTTCGTTTGCTGCTATGATATGCTTTTCTGCTGGTGCATTGTCAGTAACGTATGCACAGAAATTTTTTAGAAGTGAATCAGGCACTCCCGTAAAAAAATCTGTTCCCTTTTGTATCAATTCATTATAAAATGTTTCTGGTTTTATCACTGTTAAGTCCTTATTTAGTACCTGGAATAAGTTCCAGTATCTGTTTTATAGGCATGCATATATCATTTACTTCAAGAGATCGTTCTGCCTTTAGAATTTCCTGTGCACATTTCTGCATTGCAGGATATGCAGCCCTCAGCATATGGTTTGCATATATTATTATATTTGCCCCCCATTTACAAAGTTCTTTTTCTGTAAACTGATTATATGTAGTAGGTACAAGGATAAGAGGAATGCTTTTGTATTCTTTTCTGAATCTTTCACAGAATTCCTTTATATCGCTTCCTGATTTGTCTTTGGAATGAATCATAATTCCATCGGCACCCGACTTTACGGCAGCAAAAGCTTTTGTTAGCGCTTCGTCTACAGAGTGTCCTGCAATAATCTCTTCAATGCGAGCGATAATCATGAAATCTTTTGTTATCTGTGCTTTTTTACCTTCTGCTATCTTATGGCAGAACTCTTCTTCTGAAGCTAATTCCTGCTTTGCTTCTGTTCCAAAGAGACTGTTTTTCTTGAGACCTTTCTTATCCTCTATGATTACAGCACTTACACCATTTCTTTCTAGGGTACGTACTGTAAAAACGAAGTGTTCTGGAATTCCTCCTGTGTCGCCATCATATATAATAGGCTTTGTTGTGCATTCAAGAATATCTGTTAATGATTGCATTCTTGTTGTTAGGTCTACAGCTTCAATGTCTGGTTTTCCTTTATCTGTAGAATCAGTAAGGGATGATGACCACATTCCGTCAAAAGTATGGAGGCCGTCTTCCTTCATTATAGATTCATTTTCAACTATTAGACCGCTAAGACCTGAGTGCGCTTCCATTATTCTTACTATAGGCTTTGCTGCTATAAGACGACGTAAAGTTGCGCGTCTTACATCTGGAGTAGTTCCTATATTCTTTGCGTTGTCTGCAAGTTCTGATGAATTTATTCCTTGTGTATATGGAATTTCTATTACTTCTCCATTCCATTCTTTCATTACTTCGTAAACTTCTTCACGAATTTTACTGAGGTAGTTTGTCTTCCAGTCATCGCCATGAATTATATAGTTAGGCTTGTATTTTTTTAGGTTTGGAACGTAACTCCATTCTTCTTGAGGAACGACTTTGCTCACTCCTTTGATATTTTCTATGACTGATTTCCTCTGGTCATATGTAAGGTAGGGGAGTCTTTTGTGCGTAACTATAGCACTGTCTGTTAAAAGTCCTATTATAAGGTCTCCGTATTTTGCTCCTTCCTTTATAATGTTTATAAGTCCCGGATGAATAATGTCTCCTGTCATTCCTAGATATACTGTCTTGCTCATTTGTTATCCACCTTATTTATCATATAATCTGCAACTAATTTACCGCTTTCTCCTATATGCATCCAAGCTTGGGCTTTTGCTTCTCTACGTCCATTAGCAAGCTCAGGACTGTCACTAGCAGACTGAATTACTTCTTTTATAGAATTAAACTGTTCTTCCTTAAGTTCTATTCCCATTTTCTTAAGTATTTCAAACTGCCACAGAGGTTTGTGCAAATCCCATGCATCATAAGGAAGCAAATCTAGGTTTGCATTTACGTACATTATAGGTTTGTCACATAAAAAAGCATAGTCAAAGATAATGCCTGAGAAATCAGAAATCATTATGTCTGCTTTTTTCATGGCATATATATTTTCTCTTTCAAAATCCCATTCAAGATTATTATTTTCCTCATAGCGTCTTTGAAGATTATCAAGCATGTCTGCTTCTGATTTTTTTGACTGTGGGTGAGGGCGTACTATTATTTTCCATCCTGTATTTACAAGAGGATCAAGAAGTTTTTCTCCATATTTTTTTAGCAGGGCTGTCTCTCCCCATGAAGGAGATACTAGTACTGTAAAAATATGATTTTCTTCTTTCGGTATAGTTTTTATGCGTTCAGAAAGAACGTCAAGATACGTACATCCTACTGTAATAAGTTCCTTTTGATTTATGCCCCTCTGCTGTTCCAGAAGTCTGATATCTTCTCCTTGATAATCTCCTGTAAGAAGAACAGAGTCAAAGAAATCTAGGCCAAAAAGTCTGTATGTAGTAGCATCATTAGGCATGTGAACTATATGGGAATAATGTGCAACTTTTTTACTTCGCTTTAATTGATATACTTGCAAACCTGGTGTCGTCATGAGGACAAATCCTGCGGAAAGAAGGTTTAATCTTGCGAATGCTGCGTTGCCTTCTCCTATAAATTCACACTTTATATGTTTGTATTCAATTTCAAATGCAGGATCGTCTTTAGATGAAGTATAATAGGTGAGGTCTATGCCCCTTTTTTCAAATTCATCTGCAACTGGCTTAAATACATTCCAATATTGTTTACCTTCACTGTAAATTACATATTTCTGGTAAGAAGTGTCTTGTACTACGCCTGTCTTTTTACCAGAGAAAAATACTTTGAATTTTAGTATTGCTGCTTTAGCTAGAAAAAATAGAGTTGCGGCTGCTCCTATAAGAATGGAAAAGAGCATGCTGCCTGTTCCTGGATCAATATAAAGAAAATAAATTGTATTTATAGAATTCATAACATATACTCCTTAGGTTAATTATCCTGATTGAACGGAGATTTCTGCGTCCAGTTTTTTGAATCAAAAATATTGTCCTTTACATGCCACCATTCATTTTCTTTTATAGAAAAAGTGTTGCTACCATTCCAGCCAGCTTGATGTACATCACATGTTGTTATGTATACACCGTCTTTTTTTATTACGGAAGTGTCTAAAGGTATTTCCTTATTTGTAAACGGATTTACAGGATGCTCAATAACCCCTTTCAATAGGATAGAAGGAACGTCTGCATTTGTCATGAAGGTATTGTCAAATTCAAGTTTTCCAAGGCTATTAAAATCTTTTACCATAAGAAGACAGTGGTAATGTGCTCGCCCTTCATATTGATTGCCTGATACTGCTTTATCTAGTTCTTCATTTGAATCAAAACAATCTTCTCTATTTGCTCCTCCATGATCAGATACAAAAACTATGCGAGTATTATCATATATACCTTTTTCTTTTAGATAATTAATCCAGTTTCCAAGCATCTTCATTGCGGCCATTTGTGTATGATATGAAGGGTCATCCTTGAATTTTGAAGTACCTCTATCTGTTACTTGTTCTTCGGGAGTATAGTCAGGTGCCTGAAATAAGTATTTCTCATGGGTAAGTTCATTTGCTATTACTGTATAGCTAGATTTTTCACCATCAACAGATGTAAGTTCTGGTAATAAATCTAAAACTGCATAATTATCCATCATTGTACGGAAATTTTTTCCGACTTCATCTGAACTCCAGTAAGAACTGTGATTGTATAATAATTCTCTTAACAGTATAGGTGATTCTCTAAAGATACTGAAGAACAGGAGGTTCCTATTAAGTATAGTTTCTGTTGTATCATACTGTCTGCTTTCTGGATGCTTTCTAAACCAAACTTCATTATAGCATCCTATTGTTTGATAGCCTTGTATCTTGTCATAATCATTAAATATAGATAGGTCAGTAAATACATTATAGTTTGACCAGGATGGATCTGCAGATACTGCTGTAAAATCTGCTTGTTCTGTAAAGACTCTTGGTAGAAGCAGTAATGCCTGATTGTGCTTATCTACTAGTTTTTCATCTGAACGTATATTCATTTGTTCTGGTGTATATTCATATCCTCCATATAGTCCTGGAGACCCCATGAGAGTATGTCCATTGAATGATATGACATTTGGATAACATTTAAATCCTTCCAGAGTATTATATAGGTTTGGATCTTCTTTTAGTATTTCATTAATGTATTGGGTTTGAGCCTTGTCCAGCATGAAAAGTACTACATTCTTAGAATTTTTAGACAGGTGGAACAGAGGCTTTACTTCCGTTATATCAGAAGCAGATGTTGTAGTTGTGAATCTTTTATATTCCCTGCTTATAAGGAATATATTTACAATGGATATTGATATGATAGCAAGAAGTATTATTGACAGTAATGAAGAAAAAAACTTTCCTTTTAATGTAAAAAGAAATAGTGTAATAATTGATGCTAAAATAATCAAAGCAGCTATGTTTAAGAAAGAAATGAATGACATTGTTTTAAAACTTGCAGGGTTTAAGAAGGCTAATGTCTGCGATATGTCACCATAAGATAGCATGAAAATAAATGTATTAAGTATTGAACCGATTGCAATGAATGTCATTAATGCAGACAGAAATGTTTGAGTTTTTCTTCCAAATAGGAGGTAAATGCATATCGGCCAAAAAATAAAGAATCCCAATGACTGTACGGCGCAGTTTATTATAAGAATCAGAGGGGAACTGTTGCTTCCTATGTTTGAAAATTCTATAGGGGAAGATGAAATTAGCGCAGACGGGATGGTTATGCCTGAAAGTATGAATAGTACTATACAGGAGAGCAAGTATATTGAATGCCTGAGTTTTTTATTCTGTATTCCTAGTTTTAGAGTCGAGTCTAATGCCCTGTTCATAATATTTACAACTATTGGTATGAAGAATACTGCAATGCAGAAAATACTTGCAATTAGCCTGTTCGCTGTTTTTGTATGGTAAAAAAATAATATGTATATGAATACAATGAGTGTTACAATACAGCATAGGATATAAAAACTTTTAAGAGGTTTTTTGAACTTATAAAAAATATTTTTTATAAGGCTGAATATATTGTTCATAGTCCAATAAAGAACTAGTCCACTGGGAGAATTGTATAGAATTACTAGAAATACCAATGCCATTGCGTAAATCTGTAGTTTATCCTTGAATTTGAATCCCTTTGTATATATTGCTCCTGCAATTATGTTTATAAGGGTCATTGCTATAGGAAGTATATTTATAGAGAATTTTCCGATAGAAAACATGGCATCTGGTTGTCCCATATCCCTTATAAATAGAAATCTACTTCCATTCAGTAACTCTAATTTTGATAAGAAACCGTAAGCTGCCATGAAGAATGGAATTTGTATTAAAAGTCCAAAAGAAGAACGTAATGCCATGAGTGGATGATAATGATTTTCCTTATAAAAAGTTGACATAATCATATATTGCTCATCACCCTTAAAGGCTTTTTTTATTCTTTCTATTCCCGAAGAAAGTTTTTTTTCAATATTTCTCTGTGTTTCCTGCCATTTTTCAGCAACTGCATACAAGGGTAGGCACATAAGTGTTATTCCAATACTTACACTAATAACAGAAAGACCATTATCTGATGTTATTTTTCTAGATACTGTAAAAATACATTCAATAATTATATAAAGAGGATATATTACTAGCGTATATAGAAGTGATAGCATAATCTGTCCTTTATAAAAAACGTTCTAAGTATAATGAAAAACTTTGATTTTGTCTATAAAATATAAAGTTTACCTATTTAAGATATGTTTC
>JAILPY010000111.1 GCA_024699235.1 Treponema sp.
TTTTATGGTCTTAGTATACGTCAGGCAAAGGTAGAAGTACATGTAAAATTTTATGAATTTTTGTTCAACATTTTTAGAATTTCTTTAGTCTTTTTTTGAATTTTTCTAAAGTTTTTCAAAAAAGTGTACTTTCTTACCGTAAAAAGTTTAAAAAATTAAGACCTTGATGCCTCTAACATCTTTGCCTTTAATTCCTGCTCAATCAAAGCAAGCTCCTTCTCTGCATTACGGCGTCTTTCCTTGCCCTCTGCCTGAATTCTAAGAACTTCATCCATCGTGCTGATAAGCTGCTCATTCGTATGCTTTATAGTCTCAAGGTCTACAATGCCACGCTCGGCCTCTTTGGCAGTTTCTATAGTTGCCATCTTGAGAGCATCGGCATTTTTTTTAAGAAGCTCGTTCGTCATGTCGGAAACTGCACGCTGTGCCTTTGCTGCCTGATTTGAATGATCCACACCGATGGCAATCACCATCTGGTTCTTCCACATTGGAATGACGTTTACAATTGTAGAGCGGATTTTTTCCACCATTTCCGTATCGTCACTCTGCACTGTTCGTATCTGTGGACCACTCTGAAGTGCAATCGTCTTAGTAAGTTCCAAATCGTAAATCTTCTTTTCAAAGCGGTCACACATAGCAGCTAAATCCCTTGCTGCCTGAACATCTTCTGCAAGTCCAGATTCCGTTGCCTTTTTCTGCAAATTGACAAGCTCTACGTTTCTTGTTTCTTCAAGCTTTTTCTTTCCTGCAAAAATATACATGGCAAGTTCTTTGAAATATGCAAGATTTGCCTGATACATCTGATCAAGCATTGCAATATCTTTCAGTAATGTAACCTCATGCTTTTCAAGTTCTGTAGTAATTACATTTACATTAGTTTCTACCTTTGAATACTTGGCTTTCAGAGTGGCAAGTTTATTTGCGCCTTTCTTAAACAAAGCCTTAAGCCCTGTTTCTTTTTCGTCAACATCAAATCCCTTAAGCTCGCTCATGAGGTTTATTATCAGTTCGTTGACAGGCCCCATATCCTTGGTACGAACACCAGCCATTGCCTTTTCGGCAAAGATAGAAAGCTTTTTCTGTGCACCAGAACCATAATTTAAAATGGCATTGGAATTTGATAAATCAATCTGCTTTGAAAATGCTTCAACCTGAGCTTTCTCTTCCTCTGTAAGAACAATTTCATCTTTTATTTTATCTTCTTTTACAGTAGGTACTGCAGCTGGCGTCACCACAGCAGGTGTGGCAGCTTCCTCAGCTGGAGCACCAAAAGTTAAGTTTGGTGTTAATGTCAAGTTTGGTGTTTCTGTTTCGAATTCCATAATTCACTCCTATTTATATTGTTTTCTATTATCAGATTATTATAAAAGCGCATCCTGCTTCATCATTGTTTTCATGGCACTAATATCCGCAGAAATATCCCAAGAGGTACTTTCAAAAAGTTGATTAAGCAAATTTACAAAGGCACTGTTTATAACATCCGTTGCTTCTTCAATTTCCTTTTGTGATTTTGTAATGTTTTCAAGAGAGTTTCCTGCCTTTCGCAAATCCACATAACTTTGCAAAAGCCTTTCTGTTGTAGGAAGATAGTATGCCATAAACTTTCGCAACTCTCCTGCAATATCAGGGCTTTCCTTTAGTTTCTTAAAAATTGAAAGAGCCGTTGCTTCAAGCGTATAAAGCTTATCGGACATGCTTTCTGTATCAGGAATCAAATCATTAAAATAGCGGATTTTGTTTAAATACTCGTTTCCATCTTTTAGAATGCTCTTAACATCTTTTGGCAGATTCTCGTCAATGGTAAAATAAGACTTCGGAGTTTTTTCATCCGGTTGTACACTTGAAGCATTTTTGTCCGCACTAGAATTCTTTTTTGAATGAGTTCCTTTGTATGATGTTGTATTATATGCCTTACTTTTTAAGTACTCTTTATAAACTTCATCAGTGAGCATCAGTGTTGTATCTTCCTTGTCAAGCACGGCATAGGGCAGATAGCCCAAAGCTTTCATACGCTTTATCTGGCGGACTACATAATCAGAGGCGTTGCCGGTTTTATCGGAAAGCTCCTTAATCGTAATATATGATCTGTTTCCGACGATTTTGCCGAACTCGAAGAACTCCTTTATAATCCTGCTTTTGTTTCTTGCAGACACTATCATGGCAAGCCCGCCCAGTAATGCCGCGCCCGAAAAAACCACAAAGCCGATATCCCACCCAAGCTCACCGGCTTCTTCACCGAACGAAACGAGGCTTCCCAGAAGAATGAGCGACGAAATGAAAACAATGAAGCCGCCTCCAACAGTTTTGGCAAGCCCGACAATGCCGGAAGAGTACTTGTTGACTCTTGTGGAAAAAAACGGAGTCTTTTCGCGGGGTCCCATTAATTCAGAGCTTATGACAGAACCTAATGAACTCGCAGCTCCGCCAATGGCACTTTTTACATCCCTGCTGAGATTTGAAAAATCTCCTGTTTCGGTGGCTTTATTTATACTATTTAATATATCCTCGCCATATTTAAAAATATCTTTATTATTCATAACTTTCCCTTGAAATTATAAAATCTCTTTATAAAATTTGCAATTATTTTCAGTCAAACCAGTACGAAGAGACTTTAGAAAATCCTTTTGACTTAAAGATTTTTTCTGCATCTTCATACCCCTGCCTTATAAGAAGCCTTATGCGGCGGGCTGAAAAATTTACAGTTCCGTCAAACAGGCCTCCAAGCTCTATTGAAGGAATTACTTCTATTATGTCCTTGTCATCATAATCAATTACACGTATGCGCTCTTTCAGTGAATCTGCCCCCTGAAGGTACACGACTATTATTTTCTGAATATGAGGATTATTTTCTATAATCGGAGTAATAGGAACGTTGTCGCCGCCATATGCCTTATCTCCACCGCCATCCATATAATAGAAGCCGTCTTTCAGCTGTACGGAATCACATATTACAGGAAATGCAGAAGTGGCCAGAAGCTCTTTCTTAATTTCTGTGACATCAGATTCATCATTCAAAATAAAGCGCGTTGCATAACTTTCGCTAAAGATATTTGCCATAAGATACTTTGCAATTTTATATCGGTCACGGACAGCCGTTACCGTAACCCGAGGAAACATCTTTTCCTGAATCCTATATAGGGGCATAATGTTTATTATGCTTTCAAGTCCGCGCTGAGAAATAAGCTCATCATCGTATGTAAGGGCCGAAGGCACCATGTCAAGCCAGACTTCTTCTATAGAGTCAAGGTCTTTTCCATAGCAGCAGAACAGCGCGGCATTAAGGCCTCCAACGCTTGTTCCTGAAATTGCTGTAACTTTCTGGGCTATTCCATAGTCATTCATCGCTTTCCATACGCCGACTTCATAGGCCCCCTTGCCTCCGCCTCCAGAAAGCACAAGCCCATATTCTTCGCAGGCAGGATTTACAAGAGAAATGAAAAAAACAATCAGAAACAAAATTAATGCCTTACCGCGCATTTTTATTCTCCGTGGCAGTCTTTTTTATAAATTTCTTTCCACCATTATTTATATCAGGGAATATGCTGCTGAACAAATGCATTACTCCCCCTGCCTTAAAAGCAAGCCCGTCCTGGGCAAGCTTAAAATAACGGAGGTTTTTTACAAAGACAAATTCCGTTATCAAATACTCTTCCCTCATATAGATGCGGCCTGAAAGCCTGTAAAATTTCACGCCTTTTTCTACGCCATTTTCATCAGACAGAGGAAGCTGAACAGTAATGCCTGTCTTAGAATTTTTCCAGCTATAAAGCGTATATCGCTTTTGCCACAGCTGGTCAACTGTAATATTCTGTGAAGCAGCCCTTGAAGAAAAATCAGCAGTTACATCCTTCCACTCTCCGTGATAAAGAAGGTAAGACTTCCTGCCTGCATAAAAAGGATATGAAAACCCCGTACCGTCACTGCATTCCCATTCTCCATTCATGTCATCCACATAATCACATGCAGTCCAAATGCCATCATCGACTTCCGTACTTTCATCACCATCAGCAGAGGAGTCAGACACATTAAGGTCAGAAGATTCACTTTTATGGGAATAAGAAGTTTTTTTTGAAGATTCGCAGGATGCTAGCAAAAGACAAAAAACTGCACAAAGGCACAGGGGCTTGCTGATTTTCATGGCAAAAATTATATCATACTCTGCGAAGAAACTGTAGTAGCTGCAAATATTTACGGAATCTTAAATTTTAACCAATACTGCAGTTATTTTTCTTGCTTTTTAGCAGAAAATCGCTCATACTTAATATAGATGGCGTATTTTCCACTATATGTTAACTTATCAGGCAAGCAGGTTCTCATTATCGGAGGAGGAGATGTTTCTTTCAGGCAAATTTCTACCTTCCTGGCTTTTGAAGCAGACATTGTATTGCTGGCAGATACACTAATACCAGAACTGGAAACATTGGCTTCTGCCTATAATTTTAAGATCCATCACATTAATGAAAAGCCTTCCATAGAAACTATCGAAAAACTCGACTGTTCGCCAACGCTTGTAATTGCAGCGACCCAGGACCCAGCGCTCAATGGCAGCATATACGACTTTTATGCAGGCAAGAATGTCCTGGTAGAAAACATTTCAAACCGTGCAAAATGTGACTTCATATTCCCTGCCATAATAAAAAGAGGCGATGTTGTATGCAGCATTTCCAGCAGCGGAAAGAGCCCTCTCGTATCTCAATTCATAAAAGGACTTGTAGAAAGTTCCATGCCGGAAAACATAAGCGACATTAACGAACACATGGATGAAATTTACAAGGCCGTGCACCAGTCCATCTCCGACCCTTCAAAGCGGGCGCAGACAATGCGCACAATATTTACGCGCCTTATAGAAGATGACAATATGACTACAGACAATGAAATTGACGGCATTATTGGAGAAGCAGAACTTTAATGGACTCAGGGCTTTCTAAAAGGCTAATCTCTCTTGCTGATAAATACGAAAACATTTCTTTTCTGGAAAAAGATCCATCTCAGTTCATGCATAATTATAAGGACGCTGCAGACATTGAAGCAGCAGCGTTCATTGCAGCAAACCTTGCCTTTGGAAGAAGGGATCAGATCCTACTGCATGTAAAGGCCATATTAGACGCGGCAGGATCATCTCCTGCAAGATGGATTGCAGACAATGGATATGAATCGTTCTTCCAAGACTCTGACTCTTCATTCTACAGGATGTTCTCCCACAGGCACATGAAGCTTTTCTGCCGCACATTAAGCAAGATCTTAAACAGGGAAGGCACCCTTGGCAATTATTTCAGGCAGGAATATCAAAAAGCCTGCTCAGAAAAAGCAATACAGCTTCCTGCCGCACATTCAGGAAAGCCGCTTCTTTCTTCAATAATATCAGGCGCATTTCCTGGAGAATGCCCCGTAGTAGCGCACGGAAAGGATTCCGCCTGCAAAAAGATACACATGTTTCTAAGGTGGATGGTCCGCAACAATTCCCCAGTAGACCTGGGACTGTGGACATCCTGGTATGACAAAACAGACTTGCTTATGCCGCTAGACACACATGTAATGCAGCAGTCTGCAGAACTGGGCCTTTTGGCACTTACAAAGGCAGGCAAGAGTCCTGCTCCTTCGCTAAAGACTGCAAAAAACCTGACCGATGCAGTAAGGGAAGTTTTTCCGGATGACCCGGTAAGGGCAGACTTTGCCCTGTTTGGGCTTGGAGCAGATGATTAAGCTGAAGCGCTAATCAATAACAGGATGCCCTTTTATATAACTTATGCAGTGAAACAAAGAGGAGGTTACTATATGCTATTTTTTTATAAAAAGCCTTGGAACGACATAAATAAGTACTACATAAATTTTACCATTAGAGAAGAAGACCAGCCTCCGATGACGCAGCTTTTCCCATATCATCCTTGGCTTAACAAAGTAAGAACCGAAAGTTATATGGACGACCCTAATAAGATATTCAGCAAAGACTATTCAGCATCAAAAGGGATAAAGTTGGCGATAAAGAGAAACGTATTCATCTACGTAAACCCAGACACTATTGACAAAGTAACTTTTGAGTGGTTTATAAGCCATTGTCCCCGTAATCTTTGGAGGTTTTCTCCAGCGTCTGGTTACTTTGAGTTTAACTGACGTTGACAGCGGCTTTTGAGATAGGCAGCTGCATTTTGAAAACAGCATTGCACTCATGCCATCTTTAAATACGATTTACCTGCTATCTCTGTATCCGTCCTGTAGCATTTCCTGCAACAAGCTTTTCAACCTCTTCCGCGCTGACCATGTTAAAGTCGCCTTCAATGGAATGCTTCAGGCAGGAAGCAGCTACAGCAAAATCAAGGCAG
>JAILPY010000006.1 GCA_024699235.1 Treponema sp.
ACTTTTTTCTGAGACTTTTCCAGCAAAACCTTCATAGTCTGTTCAAGCTTATCAACATCGGCGCCTGTAGAATTAAGTTTTTCGAGCTTATAATCAATAGAATGCTTATAAGTATCAAGCTGCTTATCTAAACCTGACAGAAATTTAGATTCCCGTGTCTCATAATCTGCAGCAATAGACTGCATGGAGACAGTCATTTTCTGATCAAATTCATTAAGCTGTTCCTTTATAGATTCTGCAAAAGCGGAAAGCCTCAAGGCATTTGCCTTTGTTTCTTCATCAATCTTGGAAGCTGTTGAATAAGCAACTGTTTCTGACTGCTTATATTCATCCTGAATTTTTCTTATAGAATCTTCTACAGAAGATTTGATTTTTTCAGCACGCTCAGAAAGTCCCATCATAACGGATGTTACATTTTCCTGCATGTCGTGTACTTTTGAATCCAGTTCAGACTTATATTTTTCAAGGTTAGAAGAACTTACAGACTGATATTTACTGTATGCTTCTTCCTCTTCTCTCTCTGCCTTATCAAGCATATTCTTAAATACGTCTTCAAACCGTTTCTGAACTTGAGAAGTCTTTTCATCAATAGAATTCTGTAAAGTAATCAACTGTTTTGTATTACCTTCTGCATCAGTACTAAGTTCGGAAGCAGTACGCTTTACCTTTTCATATGTTGAATCCAAATTTGCCTGAAGGGAACCTATTCTATCATTAATTTCTTTTTCTATTGAAGAAGTTTTTGAATCAAGTGTATTCTGGAAATCCTCAACCTTAGATTCCAGACGTTCTGACAGATTCTTTACAGTATCAGTAAGTCTTGAGGTAATTTCAGAATTGTTAGTGCTTACAGACATTTCAAGGGCCTTAGTCTTTTCCTCTACTTTAGAAACAATTTCAGTTGTCTTGTCTGTAAAGTCTTTATTTATTTCATTGAATCTCTTAGTAAAATCATCTGAAAGAGATGCTGACTGATTCTTTATGTTCTGTTCAATTTCAGAAGTCCTTTCCTTAATATCCTGATCCAAAGCATCAGTCCTTGCTTTTAGATCATCCTGAAGAACAGAAGTTCTAGACTGAAGTTCCTGCTCAATAGAAGATGTCTTTAAATTCAAATTCTGTTCTATAGCTTCTGTTCGCTTTTTAAGTTCCAACTCAAGGTTGTTTGTCCTTCCTGTTAAGGAAGTTGTCAATGTATCAGTCTTGTTATTCAAAAGATTTTCTGTAGCACTGGTCTTATCAAGAATTGCTTTTTGCAAAATAGAAATCTTAGAATTAAGTGCTGCAGAAAGTTCTGCTGTCCTATTTTCAACATCCTTATTATACGACATTGCAGTATTTTTATATCTTTCAATTGCAGAAGAAGTCTGCTTAGTTACGTTATTCGTGAGTTCCTCAAGATTTTTCTGAAGGGCATCCTGGAACTCTGCAGACTTACTTGCAATTTCATTATTTATAGAAACTGTTTTTACCTTAACATCAGCGAGCTGCTTGTTTAATGCATTTTCAAGTACAGAGGTCTTCTGATTAATTTCTTTTTCCAAATCAGAAGTTTTCTTTTCAAGAATCTTCCGCAATGAAGAAGTACGATCTTCAATATCACGAGTATAAGTAATTGTTGTATTTCTATACTTTTCAATCGCAGCTGTAGTTTGAGTCTTTACATCAGAAGTCATTGAATCCAGCTGTGAATAGACATTCTTTTCCAGTTCAGAAGTCTTTGAATGTATTTCAGAACTGATAGCCTTTGCCTTTTCATTTAAGCCTGCAAGTTTCTTCTTGATGTCGTCATCAAGAGCCACAGAACGCTGTTTCATAACAGACTCAAGGACAGCGGTCTTATCATTAATTTCTTTTTCCAAGGCCCCTGCCTTTTCATCTAGGGCTGACCTCAGGCTTGAAGTCCTATCTTCAATATCTTTTGTATAGCTATCGCAAGTTTTCTGATATTCTGTAATAGCTTTATCAGTCTTAACTTTTGTTTCCTCTGCAATAGAATTCAATTTTTTTACTACAACATTTTCAAGTGCAGCAGTTTTTCTATTCATCTCAGCATTTATATCTTCTGCCTTCTTATACAGAGATTCAATTTTGCTCATGATTGTAGAATCAATATCTTGAGTTTTTTCGGACAAAGCTTTATTCAAGGCTTCAGTCTGTTGTGTTACAGACTGAGTAAGTTCTGAAATTCTTGAAATAGCATCATTGTCAATTGCCTGAGTCTGTTGCGTTACGGAATCAAGCAGAGATTGAATCTTGGAAGAAACGTCTTCATCAATTGAACCAGTCTTATCCGATACGCTTCTCATAAGATTATCAATCTTAGAATCTATATCAGAATCAATAGACTTTGTTTTATCGTATACAAGGGCAACCATAGAATCTATTTTTTCTGTAAGATCAGAATCAACAGCAGAAGCCTTGCTTGAAATTGTTTCATTTATATTATCAAGACGCAAATTAAGGGCATGATCTATATCATTTGCCTTGTCATCAAGAAGCGCCTGCACGCTTTCAAACCTCTCATGAACATCAGAATCCAAAGCATTAACTTTTTCAGTAAGTTCAGATGAAACAGCATCAAGCCTTTCTGTTAAAGAATCTGTAAGAGACTCTACTTTTGAAACATAATCTGTATCAAAATTATCAGTTTTGTCAGTAAAGTCATTTATAAGAGATTCAATGCGGTCAATACAATCTGTTTTTAAAGAAATCTCCTTTTCTGCAAAATCAGATGAGATTCCCTCAAGTCGAGCATTAAAGTCAGTCACAATATTTTCTAATTTACTGTTATAATCAGAACTTAGAGATGAAGATTTAGCAGCAATATCTTTGATTATTCCATCAATATGACTATTGTTTTCAGAATTAAAGTCATCAATTCTTAAAGTTATGGCAGATGCAATCTGTTCAATCCTGCTATTACTGTCAGAATCGATATCATTAATCTTAGAATTCAAGTCTTCTGACATCTGTCCTATTCTACCATTAACAGCAGAATCAATATTATCAACCTTTGAATTCAAGTATTCTGACACCTGTCCTATTTTCTCATTAACTGTTGAATCGATATTATCAACCTTTGAATTCAAGTCTTCTGACACCTGTCCTATTTTCTCATTAACTGTTGAATCAATATTATCAACCTTTGAATTCAAGTCTTTTGACATCTGTCCTATTTTCTCATTAACTGTTGAATCAATATTATCAACCTTTGAATTCAAGTCTTCTGACATCCGTCCAATTCTCTCGTTAACTGTAGAATCAATATTATCAATTTTTGAATTCAAGTCACTTGATAAAGTTTCAATATGGTCACGGCATGCAGAATCAACAGAATCTGCTTTCTGCATACAGATTTCTTCAATTTGAGAAATGCGGCTATTGCATTCTGCATCTATTTCAGCGACTTTTTCTGTCATTGAAGCTTCAACCTGATTCATGCGCTCATCATAATCTGCATTTAAAGTATCAACCTTTTCATTCACTGATGCCAGTAAAGCGTCAGATTTCTCTTCTACGGACGAAACTCTTTCATCTACAGAAGATGTAAGCCTTTCAATTCTTTCAGAAACATCATTTTCAAGAGAGATGACTTTATCGTTTAAATTTGTAGACACTCCGTTAATTTTATCACTGTAACTGTTTATCAAAGAATCAACAGCATTCTTAATATCATCATCAAGAGTTTTTGTCTTATCGTTAAATTCTGATGTTACTTCAGAAATTTTACGGGCAATATCATCATCCATTTGCTGAGACTTTTCTTTCACAGAATCTCTCAAAGAAGTAATCAAGGCATCAACTTCATCATTTAAAGACTTCTCTTTCTTTTCTATTGAAACAGTAAGACTCTCAACTTTTTGAAGAACATCCTTTCCTATATTTTCTGATTTTTGAGACAATTCTTCATTCAACCGGTTAATTATGCCGCTAACGTCAGATTCTAAAGCTTTTGTCTGATTTTCAAGTTTATCACTAAGTTCTGAATACCTTGCATTCATATCCAGATCAAGATTTTTAGTTTTTTGATCCAATATTGAAGTTAAATTTCCAATTGACTCATTTAAGCCAGAAGAGAATGTCTTTACATTTGACTCAAGCCTTGCAGTCAAAGCAGCTATAGAAGAACTAACATTATCGTCAAGCTGCTTGGTCCTATCATCAACAGAAGAAGTAAGTAAATCAATTTTTTCATTTAATGTTGAATCAAGGTTTTGAGCCCTTGTTATAAGAGAACTTGTAAGGGAGTCAATTTTTCCTTTCAAATCTGTACTTATAGTATTGGTTCGTTCATTAAAAGTATCATTCAACTGTGTTGTCTTTTCAGAAATAATGGCACTCATGTCATTAGAAAAATCATTAACTCTCTTTTCAAGATCATCTTTCTTTAGTTTTAGCGTATTCTGCAGGTTACCTGTATAATCATCTATGTTCTTTAAATAAACGTCCGCATTTTTCTTATATTTGTCAAATGCAGCATCAACTTCAGCATTTACGCTAGTCTTCATTTCATCAACACGTTCTGCTATTGACTTTTCAAGAGAATCTGCCTTGCTCTGAATTGTAGAAGATACAAATTCAATTTTTTCAGACACAGCCTTAAGATTTTCATCCATTGTGCCATGCATTTCTGCAACAGAATCTTCCAACGACTTATGCAGAGAATCAGCTTCTCCCTGTATTCTTTCTACATAACCAGAAGCCTGAGCATTATAAGAAGCTATTGCATCATCTGTACGGGACGTTATGCTTTCAGAAACAGCAGCAAGCTTTGCATTAACGTCATTTTCAAAATCCTCAGTATGCTTCCTGACTTTTTCATCAGCCTCTTTTATTGCAGCATCAACAGAATCAATTCTAATAGAAAGGCTTTCATCAAATGCAGAAGTCCTGCTGTTTATGTCGCTTTCAAATTCAGAAAGACGTTCATCTAGTGCAGAGCGAATAGACTGAGCCTTATCATTATATTTCTGTTCAATATCGGCAGTCGTTTCTTTATACTGTTCCATCAGCAAATCTGACCTACTTTCAATATCAGAAGCAACAGAATTTATCTGTTCTGAAACTGACTGAACTTTTTCATTAAGAGCATCCCTTAGAGACTGAGTTTCTGATTCTATCTTTTCTACATATGTTTCAGCCTGCTCGTTATATTCTGCAAATGCCGTATCTGCACGTGTTGTAATATCATTGGCAAAATCTGTCAGCCTTTGATTTACAGTCTGCTTAAAGTTTTCTGTCTGTTCTTGCATACGCTCATTTGCTTCCTGAACAGCAGAATCCATTTCATTGAATCGTTCTGTTACTTCTTCACTAAACGAAGAATTTCTATCATTCATACTGTTTTCAAATTCTGAAATCCTATTATTCAAATCATTGTAAACAGTATCCGCTTTATCTTTAAATTTATGTTCAATATCTTCAGCCGTTTCTTTATATTGAGTAAAAAGAGAATCAGAATTAGCATCAAATTCAGATTTAAATGCATACAGCTTTTCATTCAGTGCATTTTCTAATTCTGATGTACGCTTTTGTACAGAGCTTTCTAGATTATCAGTCCGTTCTTGTACAGCAGTCTCAATCTCTCCGGTTCTCTGATTCATCATATCTTCAAGACGTGCTGTTTTCTGCTGAATATCATCTTCAAGACCACTTATTTTTTCATCAAGAGTACTGTGCAATGCTCCTGTACGAGTATCAACAATCTGAGTATAATTTTCTGCTTCAGCAGTATAACGCTCTACCGCAGATGAAGTTTTTTCTTTTATTTCCTCAAGAGTAGTTTCAAGTTGGGCACGGACATTTTCCTGCAATGAAGAAGACTCCCCTTCCAGCTTATTTGAAATAGACTCCATAAAATTATTTATTTCTTTTATCTTATTATCAACTTCAGCAGTTAATTCCTCAATTCTAGAATTTGTAGAAGAATCAAGTTCGGAAAGCCTATTTTCAAGATTATTGCGGATTGAAGCAGCCCTTCCATTCAATTCATTATTATAATTTTCATATTCCTTAGAATATGTATTAATTACAACAGCAGTCTGCTTACGAATACCGTCAGTAACAGAATTAACCCTTTCCGTCATAGAAGCAAGTTCTTTCGTAACCTCTTCTTCAATACCAGCTGTCTTGCTTGAAAGCTGATCATTAAGAACGGCAGCCTTATTCTGCAATTCTTCTATTTTCCTGTTAAACAGATTTTCAAGTTCAGAAAGACGAGTCTTAACGCTTTCATCAAGCTTTCCTGACCTGCTATTAAACAAAGAAACAAGATTATCTGTCTTTATAGACAACGCCTGAGCAATATTATCAGTCCTCTGATTTAAATTACTTTCAAGGTCATCCGTCTTAGCAGTAAATTCATCTGCAAGGCCAGCTGTCTTTTCATCAAAGAAAGTCTGTACACGTACAGAAGCTTCTTCCAATGCTACATTCAATGAAGAAATTTTATTTAAGGCATCAGTTTCAATAGAAGAGGTTCTCTCCTGCAACTGATTCTGCAAGTCCTCTGTCATTGATACGATAGAATTGTCAAGCAAAGAAGTCTTATCACTTAACTTATCCTGCAAGTCAGCAGTAACTGCATTAATTGCAAGTTCTATCTCCTTAGACTTGCCGTCAAACTCATCCTTAGCCTGAGAAACACGTGCATTAAAATCAGCCGTCATTGCATTAACAGTGCCTTCCATAGCAACTGACTCGACCTTAAGGTTTGACTGTAATGTTGAAATAATTGCATTTATCGAATCTTTTGCAGCAGAAGTCTTTTCGGCAAATTCTTCTGCAAGATTATGTTCAATTTCTTTTATAGAAGTCTCAAACTCGGAAGCTTTTCCTTCAAGTTCCGACTGCAAACGGGAAGTAGTTTCAACAAGCTGATTCTGAAGTGAATCTGTCACTCCAGATACAGAAGATGAAATTTCACTGATTTTTTTATTTAACTCTTCATGTAAATTTGCCGTAGATGTAGATATAGAACTTTCAAGGGCAGCACTTTTCCCACCTAACTGCGACTGAAGGTTCGTTGTAATTTCATTAATATTATTCTCAATTGCGGAAGCCCGCTCTTCAAAAGAAGAATAAAGGCTCTGAATCTTTTCAGAAGAGGATGCTGACATAGACTGTGCAGTATCTTCGACAGAAGATAAAATAGAATCAGTTTTTTCTGAAAGGGAATTTCTAATATCGTCAATAATTGAGTTACATGAATTTTCAAGTTCATCAGCACGACTGTGATACATATCTTCAAGAGAACGTATTTTATCAGCAAAAGAAGAATCCATAACGCCAGTACGCTCTGCAATGACATCGTTCAGGCGGTTAATCTTTTCTTCCAGGTCAAGATTCAGGGCTTCAGTCCTATCTTCTACAAATGCAGAAAGCTCTTCGCTTTTTTCATCAAAAGAATCATCAAAAGCCTTAGTCTTTTCAACAAGATTTTTCTGAACAGCCTGTATCTTATTTTCTATAAAGCCTATTAGGCGGCTTGCTTCTGCTTCAAGAGAATCTATGACTTCCTTTTTCCTATCTTCCGAACGTTTCTGCAGTGCCTTAAAGGATGCATCTTCAAGTTCTTCAGCATTATGAGAAGCATTAGAATATGCATTCTGAATGTCGGAAGCGATTTTTTCCATTAAGCTATTGTTTGTTTCTACATATTTTTGAGTTGACTCATCAAGCGCCTTTGCCCTTGCTTCATACTCATCAAGCATTCCTTTCTTTATAGATTCAAGCTGCTCAACATTTTTATCTGTAAAACGCTTAGGCAAATCCGCAATCTTACGGTCTAAGGCATCAACAGTTTTCTGTTGTGTTGCAAGACGCGAATTAAATTTTTCAATTGTATCTGCTTCCTTTTTTACATTTTCCAGATTTTCCTCAACAGCAACCGTCATATCCATAAGATTTTTTACAAGAGCGTCATATGAAGAAATCTTGCTTCCAATATTCTTTACATTATCTATAATTACCTGAAGATCGTCAGAATTAGCCTTAACTTCCTCCAACTGATCAGAAATATGCTTTATAATACTCTTGGCATGAATTTCAAGTTTCGCAAATTCGCTGGCATGATTTTCTAAAAGTTCTTCTTTTTCTTTAAATTTTTGATCAATTTCAGATTCTCGTTTTGATACATAGTTTTTTACCTTTTCCATCGAACTTTCATTTCTGTCCATACGCCTTAATCCCACAGAAAGCGCAGCCGACAGTACGACGGATACAATAATACCAAGAATAATCACTTTTTATTTCCCCACCCAAAAATATTTTTTATTATAACATATAATTCTATATTTTGTCTATTTTAATACAATATTCTTCAACTGACGATAATTTTTAAAGGAAATATCAGCCTCAGGACACTTAAAGCCAAACAGTTTCCTAAGGCCTTTAAGCAGGTAAGCAGTCTTCATGCCATAGTTTTTTGCACCAAGCACATCATACTTAATGCTGTTACCCACATATAAAATCTGCTCAGGCTTTACTCCCAGCTTTTCTGCAAGTATTGCAAAAGGATAAATAGAGGGCTTGAGCGCACCAGACTCCTCAGAACCAATGCATACATCGCACAAAGAACGCAATCCCCACAAACGCCCTTTCTGTTCCGGAGGAAAATCTGAAAGAATGCCTATTTTTAGTCCTGCAGCCTTGAAGGCACATATTGACTGGTAAACATTAGAATAAGGCTTTATTTCATAAAAATAAGGCTTTAGGCCCTCATAACAAATTTCATTTATCTGGTCTTTTGCAAATTCTGTAGTTACGTGCATTTCTTCTGCCAAAAGGCGAGCCTGATACTCAAAGAAATCTGGAAGAGGAGCCGTATGATGTAAAACATGACGGACTTTATTATATTTTAAAAAAAACTGAATATGATGAAGAAAGTATCCGGCTATCCTTGTATATAGTCGCCAAGAAGGATACAGAGTGCCGTCAATATCAAATGCTATTGCTTTAATATCATTATACATAAGAATAAGTATAATGATATTAAGTAATGCTGTCTATTATTATTTTATCATAGGACTAAAGTAATCGGTTGATTCTACACGCTCTAAATGAATAAAAGAATCAGGATGAGCCTTAAGGAATTCTCCCATGGAAAGTTCTTTACCCATTTCATAAATAATACAGTCAAACCGACCTTTATCATCAAAATAAGGGAACATAACAGCGCAGTTTGTAAAGGCCGCGTCTTCCGGCTTATTTTCAGAATGCTGCTTTATTGCTGCAAAATAAAAATTCCTTGGTTCTGTAGCAGCAAGAATATACATAAGCCCTTTCATTTCCCTCAAAGAGTAGCCTGTATCAACACTATATCCAGTAGACTGAAGAAGCTTTCCGTCAACAATATCAGCTACAAAGGGTGATATCCTTACATCAACACCAGTAACATCTTTTGCACCCATAACATATTTATACCTACGTTTGCTTGAACGGGCATTCAGAGCCTCAACAGCAAGATTGCGGCACCAGTCCAGTGTAAAAGACAGATTCCAGTTCTGGGAAATCACGCCATTTTTTCCAAGGCTATTATAATTTACAGTAGGAACAACAAGGTCATCGATCTTTATATTTCTGCCAGTAGTTGTTTTTACAATACCGTCTGTAATCCATTTCAAAAATCCAGGACCACTCATAACAAGCTTATTTTTTTCTATTGCAGCCTTAACGCCAACATCATTTTCTTCAGGTTCAAAAGGCTCGTTTGTCGTTATACAATACAGCTCCCCTTTTTCATTATAGCAGACATCTTCCTGATAATATATTTTATGCAGGTAACCTTGTATAAGCTTTGCCATCTGCAATACTGAATGGTACTGACCTGGCACGACGTTGACCTGCCACCAGGGCAAAGACCTTTTAGTCATATTTACAATGGAATCAAAGGATGTAGCATAAAGTTTCTTTATTGAAAATCCTACAGGAATCGATCGTGCGACATAGGCATTACAGACAACCATATCTGCATAAAGCTTTGGAGTATTATCACGGAATTCTACATAAACGTCGCTATCATTATTAAAATACAGTCTTACGCGGAGAGGCTTTCCTGTCTTACTGTTACGGTAAAGAATCCAGCTTCCCGGAGAAGTTTTTGAATATCTTGCAGTTTTCTCAGTATAATCAGAACCAGCAGAACTGTTTTTATAATTAAAATTTATTATAGTCTTTGGAGCAACAATAATGGCTAAATCCCCGTTACTTTCTTCAACGCGTACTTGGAATGTATTTCCAAGTCCATCTTCAATTATTTCAGGAGCCTTATTACGGATTTCCTGCACAGGAGCCGTAAACCAGCTCTTTATAAGTGATTTCCTTATTTCTGTTGAATCAGGGATTCCAGACTTCGTATAATCTGCAAAAACAGGAATAATCGTCAATAGCAACAAACTTATCAATGAAAATATCTTTTTCATATTACTTCCCTCCTATACTAGAGCTACTGGCATTTCACTCTCTTTTACAGGCTCGCTGTCTTCAAACATAGCAGCACCAGATGCAAGCTGAACTTCAGGTTTTGTAACAGTACCATCGGGATTATGAATCATTCCGTCAGAACCTTCATCAGGATGCTTCCCGGCAGGAGCGTTACTAAGCAACAGTTTCAAGCGGTTCAACTGGTTTACTTCGCTTGAACCTGGATCATAATCAATAGCAGATATATTTGTTCCAGGATATCTCCTGCGCAATTCCTTAATCATGCCTTTACCAGTAATATGGTTTGGAAGGCAGGCAAAAGGCTGTACGCAGGCAATATTTATAACCCCGCTTTTTATAAGCTCCACCATTTCTGCAGTAAGGAACCAGCCTTCTCCTGTAATATTTCCTAACTGGACAATATCATTTACACCTTTCATGAGAGTATAAATAATAGAAGGAGGTTCAAAACGCCGGCTCTTCTTCAACTGTTTCTTCATATATGAACGATAATGCTCTAACAGCCATACAAAAAATTTTGCATTTCGCTCTGTCTTTTTAGGGAAAGCAAGCTCTTCATGGCGGAATATGCCTGTACTGAAAGAATAAAACAGGAAGTCTGCCAAATCAGGCATAACGCATTCTGCGCCTTCTTTTTCAATAGTCTCGACAATCTGATTATTTGCAGTAGGATGAAATTTTACAAGAATTTCACCAACAACACCAACCCTAGGCTTTTTTACAGGAAGCAAAGGAAGCTTGTCAAAATCCCTTATTACCTTCTTAATAATACTATTATAAGAGAATATGTTAATATGCTTAAGAGCACGCCCGATTCTTGCATTCCAACGCTCATACAGAGCATTTGCACTTCCAGGAACAGCCTCATAAGGTCTTGTCCTGTACAGGCAGCGCATTAAAATATCACCAAGCATTAAAGCACACATGGCACGATTTATAAGACCAACCGTAATTTTAAATCCAGGATTCTTTTCAAACCCCTGTGCACTCAAGGAAATAACAGGTACATGACCAAGACCGGCATCATTAAGGGCCCTCCGTATAAAGCCTATGTAATTTGTTGCACGGCAACCGCCGCCAGTCTGAGAAATAAGAAGACTCGTCTTGTTTATATCATATTTACCGCTTTGGAGAGCTGCAATCATTTGCCCCGCAACAAGAATGGAAGGATAACAGGCATCATTATTAACATATTTCAAACCTGTATCCACAGCCAGAGGATCAACGGCATCAAGTATAACAAAATTATATCCTGCATAATCAAACGCTTTCTGTATAAACTTAAAGTGTATAGGACTCATCTGAGGAGCAAGGATTGTATACTTATACTTCATTTCTTTTGTAAACACCTGACGCTGATAAGCAGCAGACTTTACAGACAGTTTCTTATGGTTTCGTTCACGAGCCTTTACAGCAGCAATCAAAGACCTGATCCTAATGCGTACAGAACCAAGGTTATTAACCTCATCAATCTTAATTAACGTGTAAGTCCTAGACTTAGAACGCAATATTTCATCAACCTGATCAGAAGTAACGGCATCCAGGCCACAGCCAAATGAAGTAAGCTGAATAAGCTCAAGGTTAGGCATTCCACTAACAAAAGACGCTGCCCTATACAGCCTGTTATGATATGTCCACTGATCTATAACACGTAAAGGACGTTCTATCGCACCTAAATGGGCTACAGAATCTTCTGTAAATACGGCAAGTCCTAAGCCATGAATCATCTCAGGTATGCCATGATTAATCTCTGGGTCAAGATGGTATGGGCGTCCTGAAAGAACAATGCCGCTTGCACCACGAACAATCATTTCTTCAATAGCCTCTTCTCCCTTTACCTGAACTTCTTTTCTGAATTTTTCCTGCTCACGCCAGGCTTCATTTACTGCATTAATAACCTGTTTTTTAGATACCTTAAAATGCTTGCTTAATTCTTCGTACAGACGTTCTGCAAGACGAGGCTTATCATAAATAGGAAGAAATGGATCCATAAACAACACTGACGGATCCTGCCTTAGTTCTTCTACATTATTACGCAAGACTTCTGGATAGCTTGTTACTACAGGACAGTTATAATGGTTGCCTGCTCCAGAATCTTCAAATTTTTCATAAGGTGCACAAGGATAAAAAATAAACTTACACCCCATGTGCAACAGACTTTTTACATGTCCATGCGCAATCTTCCCTGGATAGCATACTGACTCAGAAGGAATTGTCTCCAATCCTTTCTCATAAACGCCTCTACTTGACCGAGGAGAAAGACGTACACGGAATCCCATTTTAGTAAAGAATGTAAACCATAAAGGATAATTCTCATACATATTAAGGACGCGGGGCAGTCCTACATCTCCATAGGGTGCCTCTTCAGACTTAAGAGGCACATAATGAGCAAAAAGACGTTTATATTTCCATTCAAAAAGATTCGGAAGATTTTTATTGTCATCACCATCAATTTGAGTATCAGCCTTGTTGCTTGCATCTACGACTTTTGCATCAGATCCGAGCTCTGCACCACGTTCACAGCGATTGCCAGTAACAAATTTTCTGGAAACGCCGCCAGACGTAAAAGTATTAATAGTAAGCAGGCAGTTATTAGAACATTTACCGCAACGCTTAAGTTCCAAGCTGACATTAAAAGATTCAAGCTGCTCAAGAGTTGCAATGTTACTCTTTACAAATTTTGGAGTCTGGTCTGGATCATCCGGCTTTGGGCGCCTCAAATCTTCCCACTGATCCTGAGCAATAAGGGCAGAACCATACGCACCCATTAAGCCTGCAACATTAGGACGGAATACATTAACGCCAGCAATCTTTTCAAAAGCCCTTAAAACGGCGTCATTATTAAATGTTCCTCCCTGAACGACAACTTTCTTACCTATTTCAGCCGCATTTCTTAGCTTAATGACTTTAAATAGGGCATTCTTTATGACAGAATAGGAAAGGCCAGCAGAAATATCAGCTACAGAAGCACCTTCTTTCTGCGCCTGCTTTACCCGGCTGTTCATAAAAACAGTACAGCGAGTACCTAAATCTACGGGCTTTTCTGCAAGAAGTGCAAGCTTTGAAAACTGCTGGACATTCATGCCCATTGTATGGGCAAAATTGTCAAGGAAGCTTCCACATCCTGAAGAACATGCTTCGTTCAGCTGGATAGACGTAATTGCACCGTCTTTCATCCGCAGACACTTCATGTCCTGTCCGCCGATATCCAAAAGGAATTCAACGCCAGGAACAAAGAAGTCAGCAGCACGGTAATGCGTTATAGTCTCAACTTCACCGCTGTCTACCCCCAAAGCTGCCTGAAAAAGAGCCTCTCCATAACCAGTAGACACAGAACGCGCTATATAACAATCCTTAGGAAGGATTTTATATAAATCCTTTAATACTTTTACAGCAAGGTTTACAGGATTACCTGCATTTACATCATAAAATTTCCACAGTATGCGGCCTTTGGTATCTGTCAAAACGGCTTTTGTAGTGGTAGACCCAGCATCCAGTCCTAAAAATACAGGACCAGAAGCAGACTGTAAATCCGCAGACTGTGCAATTTCCTGCTCATGACGGGCATTAAAGGCATCAAGTTCCTCCTGAGACTTAAACAAAGGCTCAAGGCGCTGAACTTCCTGCATTTCTGCACCAACTAGATTTTTAAGGTTTTCCCGGAATTCATCAATGGTAGGAAAAGAGAATTCTTTTTCCTTTTCAGGAGAAAGACACTTTATGTCACGTTCTGCAGAATAGGCTGCTCCTGTTGCAACAAACAGCTGACTGTTTTCAGGTACAATTGCTTCATCATCTTTTAACTTTAGAGTAACAATAAAACGATGCCGAAGCTGATCCAGAAAGTGCAGCGGACCGCCAAGAAATGCAACATTTCCCCTTATAGGCTTTCCGCAGGCAAGCCCTGAAACAGTCTGAGTTACAATAGACTGAAAAATTGAAGCAGCAATGTCTTCTCGCCGCGCCCCTTCATTTATAAGCGGCTGAATGTCAGTTTTAGCAAATACACCGCAACGGGCAGCTATAGGATATATAGTAGAAGCATCTTTAGCAAGTTCATTTAGGCCCATAGCATCTGTTTCAAGAAGAGCCGCCATCTGGTCTATAAAAGCACCCGTTCCCCCAGCACACGTTCCGTTCATGCGCTGCTCTACGCCACCTCTAAAATATGTTATTTTTGCATCTTCACCGCCAAGCTCTATTACAACATCTGTTTTCGGAATAAGCTTACGGACAGCCGTAGTTGCAGCAACTACTTCCTGAATAAAAGGTATGTTAAGCCAGTGAGAAACAGAAAGTCCTCCAGACCCAGTTACTTTTACGCTTATAGTCTGATTTTTACCTGCCGGGAACTTTCCTTCAAGTTCATCAAAAGCTTTATTTACAACAGTAATTATAGTATTTCGTATATCAGCACGGTGTCGCTCATACACACCGTACAAAAGTTCATCTTTCTCCCCCAAAACAACAACCTTTACAGTTGTTGAACCTACGTCAATACCCATGCGGATAGGCTTTACGACAGGTTTTATAGAAGAAAATGAATCAGGCTTAATTTCCATCAAGAATCCACCACATTAAAGTTAATCGCTTCTATTCTAAACTTTAAAAGCAATTTTTGCAACTATATATGGACACACAGAAATTGCGAACTAAATTTGACACAATCCTTAAACCTGTAGAAATTTTGTGCTGACTAAATAGCGCATTTTACTTTCCTATCCACAAAACAACAGTGGGATATATTTTATAAAGAAATTTCTAAAATTTTCAAGTAGTTTTTTGAGTGTCAAAGACTGCCCCTTATTGCAACTAAACAAAATTTGACTTTTCATTACTTATACTCTAAAATAGAATTCATAATATTTTCAGATTTTCAATTCTAGATAGAAAGATTTGATTTCTAAAACATACCATAATAAGGAGAGAACATGCTTAAAACCCCATTTCGATTACTGTCTTTAATTGCATTCATGCTAGCCATAAATACATCAATATTGTTTGCAGTACCTACAACTACAATGACATTTAATGGACTTACCATAGATGTTCCAACAGATCTTGTCAGCATAATTGAAGAAAACAGGGCTCAGATTGAACAAGCCTTACAGGACAACAGCGTAACGCAGGATAAGATAAATTCTATCCAGACAGCCATGCTTGATGCATATTCAAAACTTGACGTATCTAATCCTTACACAACCACAACAGAAGGCATAGACGACTTCATGGAAGTCTTAAAAGATGTATTCCCAAACACGCAGATGCAGCAGAACGTCTGGGCAGAAAGCCTGATTTCATACAATAAATTTGGAGACAGCAAGGGTAAGGACGTAAAGTATAAAAAATTCGGAGGCGGAATCAATACTGGCGTTTCAAGGCTGGATATAGGATGCCTTTTAGACACTGCAAATGCACTGGGAATGGACGTTGGCGACTTTCCAAGAACACTTGTAATGCCAACAATTGCAGTGGATGCAAGGGTTGGAATGTTCCCAATTCCCCTTGACTTCGGATTAAACTTCTGCACCTTCGATACGACAGCCATTAGTGCCTTAGATGATGCCCTGGACGGATCTTCCTTTAACTTCTTGAGCATAGGCGGGGACGTTCGCTATGCTTTCATTGTAAATAAAACTGACTATCACCTAACGGTAAGTGCAATAGCAGGAGGAGCCTACAATAAAGGCGGAGTAACCATATCCGATGACTCTGCAAAAGCAAAGCTAGACTTTAACACAGCAACATTCTATATAGGTGCACAGGCATCTGCAAAAATGCTTGTCTTTGTTCCATTCGTAGGAACAAGATTACTGTTTGGACGATCAAGCATATCATGGAGCGTTGATGCAAATTGGGATAAAATCCTTGATAAAAGCGGAGATGAATCCATCGCAAATGCAATAAACTGGAACATCTTGCCAAAACGCTTTTCAGGCAAGCTGAATTCACCTTTCGCAAAGAATATACGTCCTCAGATGTATGGAGGCATAGGACTGGACGTAGCAATAGTTTCACTAACTCTCAGCGGCTGCTATGACTTTATATATAACATTCCGTCAGCAGCATTCAGCATGCGTCTTGTATTCTAGACAAGGAGTGCGCCATGAAAATAAAAAGACTCATCTCTGCAGTTATACCAGTTATAGTCATAATGAATGCATACTCTGCAGGTTCATCAAAAAAAACACTGTCACTGGTAGAATACAGGCAGACTTTTACCCAGGAAGACATATCAAGGCAAAATGCAAAAAGCCTTCCTGACTTTCTGACAAAGATAGGAATATGCAGCCTTTCTTTAGGAGCCTATGGACAAGGCACTGCTGTAATTATTCGCGGCATGCAAAGTCCCTCTATATGCATTGTCTTAGATGGAGTTATCCTGAATTCAACTTTTGACGGAGAATTTGACTATTATTCCATAAACATTGCATCTGTAGAAAAACTTGAAATCGTACGGGGAGGCTTCACCGAAAGCGTAGGAGCCGGTACATCATCGACAGCCACAATATACATAACTACTAAAAAAAATGCAGACGGATTTCATTTTTCAGGAGATGTATTTGCAAAGACCTATTTTTCAAGCAAAGCCCCTCTTGATGCAGCAGGCCTTTCTATAGCAGCACATGGACTGATTGACAAATCAACTTCGTATCATGTCTATGGAAGGGGAATCTTGGCAGAAAATGCTTTCCGATACAAAACAGAAAACAAATGGTACACAAACGAAGATACGGAAGTTAAGGACGGAAACTTAGGATTTACAGTATCACATAAAATAAAAAACGGGCATTCATGGTTTATAACGGATAATTTCTATGCAAAAAATATGAATCCTGGTTCAGGAAGCAATTATACTCAAAAAAACTATGACAATTCAATTTCAATAACTTATTCAATTCCTCAATTTATGGATGCCTTAAATTGGGATACCACTTGGTCATGGATTTCAAATCATAAAATTGATGATCAAGGAAACGAAGACGAAAATCCAAATACAGATTTAAATACATTCACATTAACCACTACTGCAGAAATGCTTAATTCTGACATATTCCATCAGGGGTTTGGACTTTCACTGGCCGCATCTACATTGAATTCTACCCATACAGGAGGCAGATACTTCCTTCCTGCCGGAACATTTAAAAGTACCACTGAATTCTTTTTAAATGACACGTTTTCATTGTCTGCACCGATAGCACTCATGTTCAGCGGACTAAACCTTGACTTTGCACCAAAGCTAGGCCTTAAAGCAGCAACAGATTACATAGACGTTATTATTGCAGGATATAGAATGGTACGGTTTCCTACAATAGATGAACTTTACCAGAGGAATTACGGAAACAAGAGCCTTCAGCCAGAAGAAGGCATTGGGGGAGAGCTTTCCGTAAATATGCATGATGTAATTTTCCCATGCACATTTACTGTATTTGCCGACTATTATACAAATAAGATTTCATGGGAAGCAACTTCATCGGATTCTACCGTAAAACCAAGAAACTTAGAAAAAGTCCTTTGCACAGGCTTTACGCTTACATTCCAGAAGCAGTTTACAGAATGGCTTCTTATCAGAGGCACAGGAGACTATACATATGCACAGAAGCGGGATTGTACAGATTCTTCTGAAAAAAACAAAAGGATTGCCATGCTGCCAGATTTTACCGCATCTCTGGGAACTGTAATAACTACAAAAATAGTAAATGTAACTGCAGACTTTAGTTTTACAGGCTCACGATATATTGACAGCAAAAATACAAAGCTATTGGATCCTTACATTCTGTTTAATGCAGGTGCAGAACTTACGGCATTGAAAATCTTTAAGCCTTATATAAGGGTTGACAACATATTCAACAAAAGTTATGAAATCTTTTACGGTTCTCCTGCACCTAATACATCTCTTACGATAGGAACAAAAGCTGAATGGTAGACTAGATTTTTAACAGGGAAAGTACTATTCTTGTGATTATGAAAAAAACACAATCATTGCTTGCAAAAGGACTTTCCTTGTCTTTCCTTACTTTATGTTCCAGAATACTTGGATTAATACGAGAAATGACAAAAGCCAAATTTCTAGGAACATCAGCATTAAGCGATGCATTCGGCATTGCTTTTCAAGTCCCAAACTTTTTCAGGCGGCTTTTTGCAGAAAATTCAGTTTCCGTTGCATTCATCCCGACATTTAAAAAACTCTTGGAAACAAATTCTCCAGACGGCAATAGCGAAACACAGAAAAAAATAACGCAGGATTTCATTAATGCAACATTTACATTAGTAACATTTACGACCGTCCTTTTTGTTTCGCTGGGAATGATTTTTACGCCACAGATATTAAAAATATTTTTCAGCAAACAATATTCTGCTGCTATGGAAGAATCCGTTGTCTTAACCAGAATTATGTTTCCATACCTGATTGTCATATCTGCAGCCGCCCTGTTTCAGGGAATATTAAACGGCCTAAAAATATTTTCTCCTTCAGGATTCACTCCAATTCTTTTCAATTCCATAGTAATAGCCTTTACTTATTTACTTGCACCCCACATGAAAAATCCTGCACGGGCAATGTCTGTGGGAGTTATAGCAGGTGGATGCGTACAGGCTTTATTCCAAATTCCTTTTATTTTGAGAAATAACTGGAAATGTACTTTTACGACTTTAAGAAAATCCTTTACAAACGAACATACTAGAACCGTACTCCGCTTGATAGGTCCTACCATAATAGGAATGGCCGCTTACCAATTGAACGACATTGTATCTTCGGCACTGGCAACAAGAGCCGGTGAAGGAGTATATTCAAGCATTCAATATTCATTAAGGCTCCAAGAATTAATCTTAGGAATCTGTGCCGTTACAATAGGAACCGTAATTCTGCCTGACTTAACCGGTTTTGTGCAAAAGCAAAATTGGGAATCTTTCTGCAAGATGCTAACGCTTTCAATAAACATTATGGCTGTCATAGCAATTCCAATTACATTCTATTCTATGCAGATGAAAGAAAATATCATCACACTCATTTTTGCAAGCGGAAAATTCAATGCAGACTCAATACAGATGACACAGCAAGTATTCAGCTGCCACATAATAGGACTGTTTTTTATTGCCGTAAACAGGATTACTGCACCTGCTTTTTACGCTCAGCAAGATACAAAAAGACCAACAATCGCAGGCCTTGCAAACTTTACCGTAAACATAATCCTTGCCTATATACTCTCCAGGCCTATGGGCGGTAAAGGAATTGCACTGGCCCTAACCATTGCAAGCGCAGTAAACATGATACTTCTTTTTACATTCCTAACGCATAATCCATCTATACATATTTCAAATGTAATTAAGCCTGCGACATTCTATATGATTAAAATAATAATCTTTTCAATTGCGGCATCGGCGCCAGTTTATTTTATAAGGCAGCCAGTAATCTCTATGTTTAAAGGCAGAAACAGGCTTATTTCACAGGGACTGCCGATTTTCATTACAGCCTGCATATTCGGCATAACGGGCATAATCCTTATGATTATTACAAAAGATCCTCTGATCAAAGCTATAAAGGAGAAATTAAAGCATGACTGATTTAAACTCAATCTATAAGGCTCGCAGAGAAAAAATCTACGACTACTTAAAGGAACAGAATATTTCTGCAGCAGTCTTTGAAGACAGTGAAGACAGAAGGGATGTTTCAATACGCTATCTTACCGGACATCCAAGTGATGCAGTATTAGTACTTCTTGCAGACCGCAGGTGCATTTTAATCCCATGGGACGAAAACTTAGCAGCAATGAAAGCTCATGCAGACAAGGTTATTCCATATACAGAATACGGAAGGTCAAACATAGCAGCAGTAAAACAGACGCTTTCTTCTTTTTCAGGAGATTCTATTCCTAATGTTGCCATTTCACCACTTACACCGCATGCACTTTATGAAAAATATGTCACGGCATTACATGGATGGAACGTAGAATGCAAAGAGAATTCCGTACATAAAAAAGTTGAAGAACTTAGAGCCATAAAAGATTCTTACGAAATAGAATGTACTAGAAAAGCCTGCTCAATCACAGATGGCATGACAGAATATATAATCAAACATCTTTCAGACGGTTCCTTAAAAACAGAAAGTGACGTTGCATTATATGCTGAAAAAGAATTAAGGGCCAGTGGATGCGAAAGGACGAGCTTTGATACGCTGGCAGCCGGTCCTAAGCGTTCTTTTGCAATACATGCATTTCCTGGATACACTAATGGGAACTGGGGAACAGAAGGGCTTTCGATTCTTGATTACGGGGTTTGCTATGAAGGATATGCAAGTGACTGCACAATAACAATAGCAAAAGGAAAACTGTCTGCACAGCAAGAACAACTCCTTGACCTTGTTCAAAAAGCTGCTGACGAGTGCATCAAGCTATATACTCCAGAGCATTGTATAAGTGAAGCTGTAAATAAGGCTGATGACATTTTTGCAGA
Organism: Treponema sp.; assembly: GCA_024699235.1. Classification (GTDB taxonomy): domain Bacteria; phylum Spirochaetota; class Spirochaetia; order Treponematales; family Treponemataceae; genus Treponema_D. The sequence continues at coordinate 20,899 of JAILPY010000006.1, forward strand.
AGCAGGATTATCCATGCCTCATGGACTTGGCCATGGCACAGGACTAGAAATACACGAATCTCCGTTTGTTTCTAAAAGAACAGAAAAACAAATTAAATTCATGCCAGGCAATATAATTACTCTAGAACCAGGATTATATGATGCAAAGCTTGGAGGAGTACGTCTTGAAAATGATGTCCTAATCACAAGTCAAGGCAATGAAGTACTCACTCATTCTAAGATTTTCAGACTATAGTCTTCTTAACAGATCCGCAATTTGACTGTCAAGAGCCCCTGCTATTTCATAATCTGCAAGGTTCTTAGTCATTGAGCGGATATATTCAAGGACAAACTTAGCAAGCTTTCTGCCATTATTACAGTTTTCATCATCTATATCTGCAAAATCTGTTTCATCATCCAATTCATGCCGGCATGCATCAGATACAGACAGGAGTCCCGGCTTACCTTGAAGTTTTGCTATAATATATTCAAGTTGCAAACGTTCCTTACTGCTTTGGAATTTCAGGCGCTCTTCATCAGGCAAGTATGAAACTAAAGATTTCAACATAATGAACATATCAGAAACCTTTTTATACTTTTCAAAGGCTGTGTGATCATTAATTGCATTCTTTATTTCATCAATAGCATTTCCTGAAGAATATGAATTGTCCTGCAATGATTCGAGTTCCTGAAGATTTTCTTCTTCAGAATCAATATCTTCAAGCTGTTCTTCAACACTAGGTAAAGAAAGCAATTCTTCAGATTCAGAAGGAATTTCTTCTTCAAGAGAATCAAAATTCTCTTTATCCAGATTATCAAACAGAGAAACGTTATCAACTTCTTCTGGTTCTACCTCTTCTGGTTCATATTGCGATTCAAGTTCATCATAATTATCTTCAGAAGCAATTTCTTCTGGCAACTCTTCAACCCCTTCTGAATCTTCAGAAGCAATTTCTTCCGGCAACTCTTCAAACCCTTCTGAATCTTCAGAAGCAATTTCTTCCGGCAATTCTTCAAACCCTTCAGAATCTTCAGAAGCAATTTCTTCCGGCAACTCTTCAACCCCTTCAGAATCTTCAGAAGCAATTTCTTCCGGTTCAGGCTTTGGTTCAGGGTCAAGCTTTTTCTGAGGCTCAGGTTCAGGCTCTGTCATTTTTGGCTTAGGAGCAGCCGGTTCTTCCTCTAACTCTTCAACATCTTCTTCAAGTTCAATCGGAGAAGTTCTGTCATATTCATCATCAAGAGTTTCAGATTCAAATTTTGGATACGGATCTTCACGGGAAGAAGACCTTGGATGGTCTCCGAATGAATTTTCCCTAAAAAAGTCATCTTCATCCCTCATATTACCAGTTTCGGGCAATAAGGAATCAAAATCATCATCTCTTACATTATTAGCTAATATCTCGTCATCAATATTTTCAAATGGAGAAACAGCATCGTCTTCTACGGTAAGACTTTCAAAATCAATAGGAGAACTGTATTCTGGCGAAAGTTCATCAACCTCCTCTTCTGCAGGATTTTCTTCCTCAAGATCTACATCTATTGGATTTTCAAAAGGATCAATGCTTATTCTATTTTGATTTTTTTGGAAGACAGCATTTTCATCATCAGAATCTTCTTTTAAGGATTTTCCACTAATAATGCTATTTACACGATTCAAGCCGTTTTTATAAGTAGCATTACCTTCATCTATGGATGAAAGTTTTTCATACAAGCCGAGAGCATCCTCATAACGGGAAGTATCCTCATAATGAGAAGCAAGCATATTCAAGGCCTTTGAATCATTCTCATTAGTATCAAGGTATTTTAAAAGATTTTTCTCAACTTTTTCTGACTCACCCTTCTGCTTATATCTCAATGCTCCATCTCTATAATGGAGAGTATAATTTGGATCTATTACATTTATTCGTTCAAAGCATCCATTAGCCTTATCATCTTCTCCATTACATATATAATACTGTCCCAACAGATTTAAAGTCTGTACATCATCTGGATTTCTAGCCCAAATCTGCTTGATTTTTTCGTGAGCTGATGTAAGCTTATTACCGGAAAGAAGAATGTGCGTATACTGCTGCAGCATCTTTACGCTTTCAGGCTCAAGCTTTTCATATCGCTCCATAGTATGCAGGGCATCTAAAATCTTACCGTCTGATTCATATGCATCTGCCAGTCCTGAAAGGGCATCTGTATTCTCCGGTTCAATAGAAAGAGCCTTATTATATTCTGTTTCAGCATTTTCAAAAGAACTCTGCTGCGTATAGACACGTCCCATTTTAGTATGCATTCCTGCATTCTCAGGATTAAGCTTTATTGCATTTTCAACAAGAGTCTGAGCTTTTGATGTATTAGACCTTTCAAGAAGCAAATCTGCAAACCCATCTATTGCATCAAGCCACCCCGGACGGGCACGAAGGGCTGCCTCATATTCCTGAATAGACTTTGCAAAATCACCCTGCTTCTGATAAGCCCTTGCAAGATTTAGATGAAGTGCAGGATGATTAGGATCTTGCTTTAAGCCTCGCTGGAATACAGGAATAGCCTTTTCATAAAGATTTTCAATAAGATAAATGGATCCCAAATTATTATATGCCAGAACATCATTAGGATTCTGGCTTATAACTATTTCAAAGCATTGTACGGCTCGCTGATTCTTTCCCAAGTCTTTATAAGTTAAGCCAAGATTATAAAAGAGCTGTACATTTTTTTCATCAATGATGATTCCCTGTTCAAGAACAGACATTGAATCCCTAAACTGCTTTAGCCTGCGATATATGCAGCCTAAGTTATTAATTGCATTTAGATTATGCGGATCAATTTCCAATATCTGCTGATATACAGGCAAAGCCTCTGAATCGCGATTATTTTTTACATATAAATCAGCAAGTTCCGTAAGGAATTCAATATTTGAGGCATCATGAGCCAGAAGGTTTTTAAATAACTGTTCTGCAAGATCGTAATCTCTTGAAAGAACTGCAGATTTAGCTCGATTTAAAGTGACTCTATCAGTTGAACTTAATTCAGACATATCAGACATATTAACCTCAAAACTCCCATCTTTACTTCTTTAAAGGACGAGCATAAACTTCTTTTGACAGAACGCCCATAATTTTATTATTCACTTTTGAATATGCCGCAACAGAAAAATAATAGATCTTGCCGTTTTTAAGTCCTGTAAATTTTATCTTATTCACATTACCTACATCAACAGGAGATTCCCCTTCTGCAGCTTCACGGCCTAAATATTCTCCAGGCCTATCACCATAATAAATATAATAGCCGCCAGTAGAACTATCCAAAGAATAAGACCATGTAAGCGTTACTTCTCCATCACCAGCATCAGCAAATACCCTAAAAGGCGGCAAAGGAGATTCTTCTTCTTTGAAGTGTAAGTCAATCTGCATTACTGCTGGAGAAACTGAGCCAGTTCCATCAGGGAACAAATCGGCCGCAACCTGAAAATAAAGTCCCTTTTGATTTTTAATTTCTTCATGATTTGTAACAGGAACCCATTCCGGATAATTTTCTCCCCAAGAAAAATAATTGTTTCCGCTTCTCACATATAAAACTACAGAAGTCTGATCCGGCTCACTCAAAACTGCATCTATTTTTGTAAGGCGAGCTTCCTGAGAAACCATTATAGGATCAGTCTCAAAACGTCCGCCATTTCTATGAAATGTATCATATCTCATTTCTGAAGCAGTTTCTGTGTGACAACTCCTTTGAATGCGCAAATCATCAATAAGGCCTGTATATGCAGGAGAAATATCAATATCGGCAGCAACACCTAGAATGGCCTGATATACAGAACCACGCTCTTTGCCTGTAGATGTAATATATTTTAATGCTTCAAGCTTTCCGTTAATGCGATATTCAAGAAGCCCTGTATCCTGATCAAAACTGATTGCATGATGAGTCCATACATCAGGAATTATTGTACTGTATGAAGCTATGCTTATTACGCCGTCATTTTCTGTATATCCATTGAATACGTTTGTAAACATCCATTCCAGATGATTTTTGTAAAAGCTTGCATTTATCATTTGATACAGAGGAGAATTATGGACAGTACGGGAAGATCTCCAAGAAAGGACTGTTTCCCCATTTTCAGCAATTGATGGATTCAACCAGAATTCGATTAAGAATGATCCCGTAAGACCTGCTGTACCAAAAATAGAATTTTGCTTTCCATGCAGGCGAAGCCCCCCATTACCACGGACAAGCCCCGAACCTTTTCCCATCTTTGCATCATTAGAGTAAATGACATTATTGGATACAACCTCATAGTTTCCTGCCCTATCAACAGGTACCTCGTCTTCAAAATCCAAAAGAAGGTCAGTCTCACTTGTAAGTGAACGGCTATTAGTATCAAGCTGCATGCAAGGATAACCGTATTTTCCGTCACCAGTTGTGATTTTTTCCATGACGGAAACATCTTTCCAGCCTGCTTTGCCGCCAAGCGTAATGACACGCTCTTCTGCATATCCTGAAACAAAAACAGTATTTAAAAGAAAAAAACAAAATGATATAATAGAAACGCTTTTTATATTATGCATACAAACGACCAGAAAACTGAAAATTCATCATTAACGACTCCCTTTGAAGCATCTGCCCAGGCTCTTACATCCCGGGAAATATTGCATCAAACCGCTCTAAAAGCACCTTCTCAAAGCGGCGTCTACATGTGGCGCAATGCAGAAGGAATTATAATATATGTCGGCAAGGCAAAAAGCCTGAAAAACCGTCTTTCCTCCTATTTTAGCGGAAACAAAGACATTAAGACAAGACTGTTAATAAGTCATGCCCGAAGCATAGAATATATCACTACAAACAATGAGTATGAAGCTTTTTTATTAGAGAATAACCTCATAAAAAAGCATACCCCAAAGTACAATATAAACCTAAAAGACGGTAAGTCTTATCCAGTCCTTAGGATAACCAGCGAGACATATCCCCGTCTATTCAAGACAAGGCATATAATACAGGATGGCTCTCAGTACTTTGGACCATTTCCAGATGCAACGGCACTTGATACATTCATAGAAACACTTTATGAGATATATCCGTTACGCCATTGCTCTAAATTCAGAAAAAAAGCATCACCCTGCATGTACTATCACATAGGAAGATGCCTTGCTCCATGCTGCAAAAACGTCAAAGAATCCACTTATATTGAATTTATCGAAGAAATTTCTGCTTTACTTGAGGGTAAAGGCGAAGAAACAACGAAAAAGCTTGAAAATAGTATGAAAGAAGCCGCTGCATCTCTTAATTTCGAAAAGGCAGCCCGTCTCAGAGACGGCTTAAAGGCCCTGTCTGTATTGCAAAATCAGAATATCGTAGAAGGTTTTGACGGAGATGACAGGGATTATATTTCATCATGGAGAGAAGGCGAATTAGTCAGCTTTACAGTATTAAAAATAAGGGAAGGAAAGCTTTTAGGAAGAGATAATTATAGGACTATTACACTTAATGAAGACACTGAAATTCTACCGGAATTCATGAGCGCCTACTATACAGAAAAAGAAAGCATACCTCCTCACATATATGTAATGACATCAGATGGAATGGAACTGATGAAACGCTGGATGAAAGAAGCCTATAATACAGATACTGACATCATACTTATTACAGATGACATTCCTCATGCAAAGCTTCATGCAGCTGCCGCAAACATGGCGAGGGAAAATGCAAGGGAAGACATTATCAGAAGAATGAGGGAACGGGGAGACTTTCCTGCTATGGAAGAACTTAAAAAGGTTCTTAACCTTCCTAAATTACCAGTAAGGATTGAAGGCTTCGATATTGCTCATATAGGAGGAAAATTTCCGGTTGCAAGCCTCATAAGCTTTTATAATGGAAACCCTGACAAAAAAAATTACAGGGAATTCCGGCTTAAGACAACAAACGGCATTATAGATGACTTTGCCTCTATGAGAGAAGCAACGACCAGACGATACTCACGTCTAATAAATGAGAAAAAAGAACTTCCTGATTTGCTTCTAATAGACGGAGGCATTGGACAGGTAAATGCAGTACACAGTGTAATTACTGCATTGGGAGCAGACATTCCTATAGCAGGACTAGCAAAGAGAGATGAAGAAATATGGCGTCCTCATGCATCAAAGCCTATACGCCTTCCAAAAAGAAGCGATGCTCTCAGACTCCTGCAAAGAGTCCGAGATGAAACTCACCGTTTTGCTACCAGCAGGAATCAAGAATTGCGAACTAAAGAAAATACTGTTTCTCCGTTTGTAAAACTGCCGCACATCGGAAAAGAAAGGGACAAACTGCTGATGAAGAAATACGGAACATTACAGTCTCTTGCAGAAGCCCATGAAGCAGACATAGCACAGCTTCTGCATGTAAGGTCAGATGCAGCGTCAGACATTCTTATGGCAGCAAAAGTCCTTTTACAGAAACAAAATGAAATAAAAGAAAAAGAATCCCTGGCATTGGATCTTCCAGGAACAACAAAAGAAAAAGCAATTCGCAGCAAAAAGAATGCAAGCCTTGCAGCGACAGCTCTTGAATAAAATCCGAGTATCTCCTTAAACAGAAAAACTTGTGTTATAGACCTGCACTCAAAAGAATGTTACAATGCAAACATGTTTGGTCGTTTTTTTGCTTCTGTAAAAAATGCTACAGTGACAGCAGGCAAGACGCTTGCTGCTTCAGGACTTTTTATATGTATAATAACAACAATATGTGCTTCTATTGAACTTCTTTCATACAGGCACTCTATTGCTGGAATTATAATTTCATCTTTAATATGCAGCCTGCTTACAGTTCCCCTTACTATAATCTGTTTGCAGCTTTTTAAAAATACCGAACAGCAGGATCAAAAGAATTCTTTTCAGGCAGAACAAGAGCTAAATTCCCTAAAAAAGGAAAAAAATGATTATAAGAGAAAGCTTCTTCTTTTAGAAAACCTTTCCTTTAATATGATAACTTATCAAGACGTACTAAAAATGTGCTTCCGTGATTACAGGCAAGAAGGCATCATAAAGCAGAGAGAGCAATTTAACGAAGAAGACTATTCAAATCCAATAAAAAAATTTTTAGAAATGCCTTCAAAGAACTATGATGAAGTATTATCAATCATAGACTGGCTTGTAACATACCAACGAGGCGTAGATTTAAAAAACATAAAAATTGCAAAGGTAAATGACGATACCGTTATCATTTCAGGCATAACGCCAGAATTTACGACACAGCCACATTTTGAATACAAGGACTTCTGTACAGAAATACGTCATGTAAAGTTAGATAAAAACGGCGAGACAAAGCAAATAAGCATTGAAAACGGAGAAAAGGCCCGTTCAATACTTAATAATAAAACTTCTGAATATAAAAAAATGCTAGAAGAAAGCTTTTCAAAGGGCGGAAAGCCTGACGAAGATGCCATTGAAATAAGGACAAGGGCCCAAGACTTCATAAGGATAATACTTCAGCCAATATATAAAAACATAGAGTTTGAAGAAGAAGCTGTTTCCTCAAGCTCCATGCCTTTCTTAGAATTTCTTACGGCAGAAACAAATTCGTACAAGAAATTACTTGAAAAAGAAAATCAGGTCAGTGCAGAATAAACAACATTCTTTATTTTTCGCGCAGTTGGCGTAAAGCCAGAATCTGCCTTCTGCATCATATAGACAAGAGCCAATTCATTAGCTGGATCAATAAGCATAAATGTGCCAAGCCATCCATCCCATCCATACTCTCCGTTCGTTCCCATTGCAACGCTCTGAGAAGAATCTGTCATAATGCGCATTAAATTTCCATACGAATATCCGCACAGGTGCGGATGCTTTTTTAAAAACAAAGGATGAATGGCATCACTTATGCGCATAGAATGCATGGACTGAACTGTTTTAGGTTCTAAAACTGAAAGTCCGTTAAACCGGCCGTCAGACAAAAGCATGCGGCAAAATTTCATATAATCATCAGCAGTACTCAGCAATCCTGCTCCTCCTGATTCAAACGAAGGAGGCTCTGTTGACTTATAAGGAATGCCAAGATTTGGATATGCATACACTTCAAGATTTCCATTTTCTGCAGCATAATACTCTTCTGAAAGCCTAGAAGCCTTATTAGAAGGTACATAAAAGCCAGTGTCATTCATTCCCATAGGTTCAAAAAAGCGCTTGCGTAAAAACTCACCGAATTTCATGCCGGAGACTTTTTCAACAACAGCCCCTAAGATGTCTGCAGAAATTCCATATTCAAAATCTGTGCCGGGAACAAAGCCAAGAGGAATATGCCCTACCCGTTCTGCAATTTGCATGGTAGTTAATGGAGCTGAAGAATTAAGTGAAGAGTTTATATCACTAATCAATTCTGCTATCTTTATATGGGACTCATCGGAATTTCCTCCATAAGAAAGTCCTGAAGTCATATTCAGTAAATCTTGAATTGTAACGGGAGTTTCACAAGGAACGGCAGATCCATTATGACAAACAGTTAAATTAGAAAACGAAGGAATATAAGATGCAACGCTGTCAAGCAAATCAAGCTTGCCTTCCTGTATAAGAGACCATACTGCAGCAGAAGTTACAGGCTTAGACATGGAATACATTCTGCATATTGTATCTCTAGAAAATTTTCTATTCCATGCAATATCTGCAAATCCAGATTCATAATAGCCGACTTCCTTTTCTTTATGAAAAATAAGGCATGAAGCTCCAGCTACGGCATTATTTTTTACAGCATCATCCAATACAGACTGTACAAAATCTAAGTGACCCATAATACAATATTATATCCGTTTGATTTTTTTGTACACTAAAATCTTCTAAGGGGACACTCTGAAACTTTTATCTTTGCACACAAATCTTTCATTCCAGACGAACTGAAATAGTCTGCAAGTACTGTCTTAGTAACTCGTGCCTGGGGACCTATGCAGATTTCATTAAACAAGTCAACGTAATTTATGCCAAGACTGCCACAGACATCCCTCAGTTTTAATATGTAATATTTTTTGATGTTTGTTTCTTCTACAAAAAAATGAGGCTCTCCCAGATATTCATTTACATTGTAAGGAAGGGAAACAAGACGGTATTCTTTTTCACTTATGAATGAAGGATGCTTAAAAAGAGGAGAGCTTGAAATCAGCGTATTAAAAATTTCTTGCATTCTAGAGTCATTACTTGAATCTGAAGTTATTGCACCAGCTAAATCTTTTACAATTTCTAAATCGTCTATATTTCGTGAATAGTTAACGCGACACAGAGGTGCATGTCCGGCTTCCCCAATCTTCTCTAAAAGCTGCTTATTAAAGGCAATGCAGACTCCCATTCCGTTCTTTCCATATCTAGCCCACTGTGCAGCATCATCTGAATATTCACTGAAACAGCTTGCATAGCTAGACATAGTATCAAAGTCTTTGAGATTATCAGCAAAAAGGCTTTCCATCTTGCCATACAGAGATGAATCTATATGATTTCTTACAGCACATTTCAGTTCTTTTATGAAATAAAGCATTTCCTGACTGTCATTCATGCGACGGAGATTCCACAGCCAAATTTCTCCATTCATGATGATTCCTCGCATGGCATTAAAGTCTGTATAATGATAGAGATTCGTCATATTTTGTAAAACTCTCCTGTAGACCAAGTATGGTTAAAATGTTCAATAAAACGCGTTAAGTCATAAAAACTTAAGCTTATGGAAGCTGTATTTCTTAGGGGATGAATGATAACTTTCTTGCCTATCAAATTTTCATCAAGCAGTACTTTTACTTTATTCCCAGTATCAAACATAATGCAGAGCGGAGTTACTGAACCAGGAGCAATATTTAAAAAATGCATAAGTTCTTCAGGATTACAGAAACTGAGCCTGCCAAAACCTAAAATCCCTGCAATTTTTTTCAAGTCTGCCCGCTTGTGAAGATCAAGACTGACCAGTCCGTAATTATTGTTTCTGTCTTTTACAAAAAGGTTCTTTACGTCAGTTCCTTCAAGGGTTATTACAACATCCTTGGAATCCTCTTCCGAAAAAATCGCCTTATGTTCCTGCAGTTCATAAGGAATATTCAAGTCTGTTAAAATTTTAAGGATTGCTTCCATAAAATGCTATAGTATCACCTTAGAAAGTTAGAAACAATCCTTTTCTTCAGGAATTATATTAAGAAAAATTAATTTGCTATTTAAAATTTTCACATCATAACTATCACCGCAGAGGAACTTTTCTGCCCTTTCAGTCTCAAAGCAGGACTCTTATAAAGCATAAATAAGAATATGCTAAAAATAGAAAATTTATAATTCTAAAAAATTCTCATAACAAACACTGCATTTTACGATTTTGCGCAGTGCATTTTACAATTTTGCACAGTGAATTTTACGATTTTGCGCAGTGAATTTTACGATTTTGCGCAGTGAATCTAATGACCATAAGCACAGTAGAAAAACAACTTAAACTTAATATAATCTCAATTTATTAATTTTAACTATAAATAATATTGTCTTCATAATACAAATATTCCTATATAAGAACATTTTAATCTGCTATACTAGAAGCATGAAAATACTTCTTGTTTCTGTAAATGCAAGTTACATGCACACAAATATAGCTATCAGAGATTTGAAAAACTATGCAGATAAATATTTCGAAAACAAGGCTCATGCCCCGAAAATAGAGCTTGCAGAATATACAATCAATCAACCCATAGGAGAAGTTTTAAGAGGGATAGCATTCACAAATGCAGATTGGATTCAATTTTCTACTTACATTTGGAATGCTGAATATGTGTCTAAGCTTCTGCCAGAAATCAAGAAAGTTCTTCCAAACTGCATTCTGGGAGCAGGAGGTCCTGAATATGGCTATGGTGCAAAAAAATATCTAAACAATATAAGCGATTTGGATTTTATCGTATTTGGTGAAGGAGAATTAACCTTTGCCGATATGATAGAAAAAAGCCAGGCTGATGCAAAAAACCTTTTACCTAAGCTAAAGGACATCAAAGGTCTTTATTATAGAGATGGAGAAAATAATGTAGCATTCACAGGAAACAGGGACTTTATAGAAAATCTTGATGACATTCCCTTTCCCTATCCTGAAATAAGCAGCGGACAAGCAGACCCAGACCACAAAATATACTACTATGAATCAAGCAGAGGCTGTCCTTTTAGCTGTGCCTATTGCCTTTCTTCCGTTGATAAAAGAGTAAGGTTTAAGAGCCTAGAGCGCACCTGCCAAGAGCTTCAAATCTTCCTTGATAACAAGATAAAGCTAGTCAAATTCGTAGACCGCACCTACAACCTCGATGAAAATCGCTATATCGACATATGGCAATATATCCTAAATCACCATAATGGCAAAACAATGTTTCACTTTGAAATAGAAGCTGAATACCTATCAGAAAAAGCCCTGGATTTCCTCCAGAATATTCCTCAGGGCGTAATGCAATTTGAAATGGGAGTCCAGTCTGCCAACAAAAAAACACTGGCTGCCATAAATCGCTCCACAAATGTAGAAGACCTTGCCAGAAAGATAAAGCGCATTCCACGCACAATACACCAGCACCTTGATTTAATCGCAGGACTTCCCTATGAAGATTTACAAAGCTTTGGAAAAAGCTATGATTTTGTTATGGAACTCCGCCCAGATGCCTTGCAGTTAGGCTTCCTCAAGGTATTAAACGGAACATCTATGGAAAAGTATGCTTCTGAAAATGGCTGGAAGTGGATGGATAGCCCAGTCTATGAAACATTTTCAACTCCATACATGACTTTTTCTGACATAGCTTTCTTGAAAGATATAGAAATCCTTACTGATGCATATTGGAATAAGGGCACTTTTTCCTACACAACGAAATATATATTCAGGAAAACAAGTCCATGGAACTTTTTCTGTGGAATACTCGAATATGCAAGGACTATCAATGCATTTTCACAGGCAAGAAAAGAAGCCTATTGGTATCAGCTCCTTTATGATTTTACGAAAGATGAAAGAGAGTCTATCGACAAAACTCTTGATAGAAATCTTATATATGATTTACTCCGCTATGATTTTGTAAGAGCAGGGAAAAAGGGAAACTTTCCTAGCTGGTATAAGCATAATTATGACAAAGACAAGCACAGAAAACTGCTCGATGAAAATGGAATGCTTGAAAACTCAAGGATAGGTTTTTCTATATCTGAGTTTGAAGAGTTTGATTATGACGTTTTGGCAGAAAAGCCTGAAGAAAAGAAAGAACACACAGAGCTTCTGATAAAATATAAGTAAGAATACAGGACCAAGCGTATAAAATTATATCGCAAAAATAATAAAAATTTGCTTTACAGCAGCAAGCTAATTGTTATATTCTGTATGTGGACAGACAGGAGGCATTATATGACAAAGACAAAAGATATAGTATGGGACTTCGACATTGATGGCGCTCCCGACATTGTTGGCACTCTTGTAGCGGGCGTTTATGACGATGGCAGAAAAGCCATCAGATACGCTTCACACATCCACGGCAAATGGGAAGATTTTGGTGAAACGTATGAGCCGTTCACTGATTTCATGCCGAAGGCATGGATTGAAGAAGGGTATATTTAGCCTGTTGTTGAAGACGTTCAAGAGAAAAGCGAAAGCACTCAGACAGTGAAGGCCGTCTGGAATTTCGACATGGAAGAAGCAAAGGATAAAGGCGTAGTATATCAATGGGGCGTCAACTTTGATGGTTCCAGAGGGCTTGGCTATGCGTACTGGGACGGAGAAGATTGGATTGACCCAAAGTATAAAAACACTGCACCATTGTTCACGCCTAAAGCGTGGCTTACGTTCGATTCAATAATGCCAAAGTTTTAGGAGGTCGTCCAGAATGAAGTTGAGCCAATTCAAAGAAGAACTTTAATTTCCTTACTCAATAAATTTTAGGCGTATACTTATCAAGATAATCTTTTACTTCCTTTATGTAACACTCCCCTATTTTATTCAAATTAAAATTCTTTTTTGTAATATAACCAATTTCCATTACACGGTTAACAGCATCATCAGTTTCCTTGAATGGAACTACAATATAATCATCACCATTTAATTCCTCGCTTATGACACCACAGCAAAGCGTATAACCGTTTAATCCTCTCATTAAATTCAGCATAGTAGCCCTATCACAAGCCTTTATCGTACGGTTATACTCTTTATCACTTAATATTTCTTCTGCATAATAATAAGAACTTTCATTTCCTTGCTCAAAAGAAAGGCAAGGATAATCTTGCAAATCATACAAGGATATTTCTGTCTTAACGGCCAGAGGATGCTCCTTCCATATATAAACATAAGCCTTGCAATCTTTCAAATGATGGAATTCAAGATTTTTTATTTTTAAATTCTGAGAGATTATCTTTCTATTAAAATCACTCAAATATAATATACCTATTTCGCTTTTTAAGTTAGCAACATCATCAATTACATCTTTTGTCTTTGTTTCACGTATGGCAAATTCATATTCATCGATGTTGAATTTCTTTACCATCTCAACAAAACTCTTTACCGCAAAAGAATAGTGCTGGGCAGAAACTCCAAATTTCTTTTTTAAAGTTCCATTTTCTCCATATTTTTCTAATAGCACCTGATAATTAAAAAATAATTCTCTGGCACTTGCAAGAAATTCTATGCCGTCGTTTGTAAGGGAAACTCCCCTGCCATTTCTGTTAAATATCTGAATTCCAAGTTCTACTTCTAACTCATGGACAGAAACCGTAAGCGATGGCTGAGAAATAAAAAGGCGTTCTGCAGCCTTGTTAAAAGAACCAGTATCTGCAATTCCAATTACATATTTTATTTGCTGTATTGTCATTTAATCTAAAGCACCACTTTCTGCCACAAGACAGAAATATCATCCTCTCCAAGATCTTGACTTTCTACCTTATGCCTTATCTGCTCTGGAGTATAGACTGTTTCAGGATACAGAATTACAGCAGCAATATCTTTATCCTGAAGGAAATTATGTTCACCATAATCGGTATATCTTGTTGCACCAATGGAAATCAATATCTTTTTAGGGAAGCCGCATTCTGACAAATAGGCATGAATATTTTCTGCAGGTCCTTCATCCTTTTGATAATTTAATTTATCTATAAGCCAGGCAATTAATTTTTCATAAATGTAACTGTACTCACGAACAGCACTATCCTCACCATAAGGCTCTGCCTTTCCATTCCTTACAAGAAAACTTGCAATCCTATAAGAATCCAATATTCCTTGCTTAGAAAAGTCATTTAGCATAATTGGATGGCCAGAAAATCCCTTTGTACACTCCCCCCAGTTTTTCTTTTCGCTGATTTTTCTTGAACCTTCTTTCCGTATTGAACAATCATTTGAAGCTCCAAAGCAAACTGGGATCAAAGAACTTACAAAACCATCTTTCCACATTACGTCAAAAACAACAGCACATTCCGGTTCTATCTGTAATTTCTGCTCTCCTTTAGGAAAAATTATGGTATCGGAACTGAAAGGAAAAACATTTAAGAAAGCAGGTATGCTTTTTCCACCATTAGGAATATAAGTTGGGAAAAGGGCTTTTGGAGCTTTTGGTTCTAAAGTCTTTATTAGAGTAAAGTCTTTAGCTTCCCCCGCCTGTTCCAAATGACCTGTAAAATTGCCGGCAACTCCAAAACAAGGCATCTGTTGCATATTTAAATTCATGCTTCACTTCCAGCAGTTCTCATTAGAATATAACTTTCCAGCACGTCTGTTGTTTTTTCGATTCCAAGCAAACTGCTGTTTATAATCAAATCATAATTGCTTGCATCACCCCATTTTCCCTTACAGTGATTATTATGATAAGTCATTCGCTTTACATCTTGCTTTTTCATTAAGGCAATAGCAGAATTTCTTGAAAGCTTATCAGTTTCCATGATACGGGAAATCTTGTCTTCTTCATCACTTATAACAAATATCGAAACCAACCCATCTGTTTCTTTTAAGACAGATTCTGCACATCGTCCTACAATAACAAAAGACTTTCCGTCCTTTGCCATTTCACGCAGGTAATTAAACTGAAGTTCTGCAACATTATCTTCCAAAGAAGAAGAGTAACCTCTTACAGTCCTATGAAACAAAACTCCTTTTGGACGTTCATCATATTTTTTTAGTTCACTGTTATCAAGATTTTTCTGATCTGCAATATGATCAAGGAGATTGCTGTCATAATACGGTAATTCAAAACGAGCTGCAAGTTCTTTTGCAATTACGTGACCAGCACTACCAAACTGGCGTCCTACAGAAATAATCAATTGTTTTTTCATCAATTAACTCCCGCCATTATTAAAAATACCTTACATAAATAGTCATCATGGAAATTATCATGACTATAACAGTTGCAGGAACTGCATACTTACAGTACTTGCCCCATCCTATCATATAGCCGTTTCTGGCGGCAACAGAAATTCCTACAACATTTGCAGACGCACCTATTGGAGTTGCACTGCCTCCAACATCAGTACCCATTGCAAGAGTCCATGAAAGGACTGACAAGTCTACTCCTTGCGAAGCGGACAATGCCTTTATTACGGGAATCATAGTTGCTGCAAATGGAATATTGTCAACAAAAGCACTAGCAATTGCAGAAACCCAAAGTATGATTGCAATCATAACCTTTACGTTACCGTCACTAAGCTTTGCAATAAAAGATGCAATGACCGTGAGGATGCCAGTCTGCTCAAGCCCTCCAACAACAACAAACAATCCTATAAAAAAGAGTATTGTTTTGTAATCAACCTTTTTAAGAAGTTCTACAGCACTTTTTCCTGAAGAAAGCAATGTGACAAGGCCGATGCCAAGACCTATTGTTGCAACAGTCAAGCCGGTCTGGGCATGAGTTATAAGAAGCACTATAGCAACTGCAAAAATAACAGAACTTATAACAAAGTCTTTTTTGCTTTCTATTGCACTCGCAGGCTGTGGATAAGAAGATTTTTCATCATCAGACTTCTGAACAAGCTGCTTATGGAAGCACAGGTAGAAAAAAACAATTACAAAGACCATGGACAGGACTGCTATAAGGCCTGTGTTATATACAAAATTGGCAAATGTATATCCAAGGGAGGTTCCTATGATTATATTAGGTGGGTCTCCACACATAGTTGCAGAACCACCTAAATTTGCACAGAAAATCTCAGAAAGAATAACGGGAACTGGATTAAATTTTAAAAGTGAGGACAGTTCTACAGTAACAGCAGCAAGAAATAGAATTACTGTAATGCTGTCTATGAACATTGCCAGTACAAAAGACATGAGCATGAATGTAATAAAAATAGGTACGGCCTTGTATTTTACAAACTTTGCAATAAGAAGGCATAGCCACCTGAAAAAGCCCGATTTGCCCATGCCTTCTACCATTACCATCATGCCGGCAATGAATAAAATCGTTGCCCAGTTTATACCTGCAGAAGAAGATTCCCCTTCACTTCCTGCATACCAAAATGAAACTTTTGTAAAATCAGCAAGTGCCAGAGTTTCCCATATAGCCGAAAAATTATGCATGCACAAGCCAAAAACAAGTACAAGCATAAGGAATCCGCAAGCTAAAGATACAATGTGACGTTCTATTTTTTCAGAAACTATAATACCAAACATGATAATAAAAATTATCAATGCCACGATTGAAGCTAACATGAGCCTAATAATATCACAACAGCAAATCATCTACAAGCAAGTTATTAAAGAAAACGTATAAATTAAATTAACTTGACCTAACAGTTTATTAGAGTATATATTGTAAATCTGTAATGTCTTTTATTGATTTATTTATACTTGCTGTGGGACTTTCTATGGATGCATTTGCCGTAAGCATCTGTAAAGGACTTGCTGCTAAAAAAGTAGGAATACCTCAAATGTGCTGTGCTGGATTATGGTTCGGAGGATTTCAGGCATTAATGCCTTTTATAGGCTGGCTTTTAGGCTCAAGATTCAGAACGTATATAGAAGACTTTGATCATTGGATAGCATTCATACTGCTTGCCATCATAGGAATAAACATGCTCAGAGAATCCTTTTCAGAAAAAAAAGAGGATCCTGTCAGTTCATCATTCAATATTAAGACAATGTTTTTAATGGCCGTTGCAACAAGCATTGATGCTCTTGCAGTTGGAATTACATTTGGACTATTGCTTAATTCATTTTCAAAAATAATTTCTGCATGCATTTTCATATGCTCCGTAACATTCTGCTTTTCTGCAGCAGGAGTAAAAATTGGAAGCATTTTTGGAGCAGCCTACAAAAAGAAGGCTGAAATTTTAGGCGGCATTATACTGATTTTCTTAGGAATAAAAATTTTAATAGAACACCTGTTTTTTTCTTGATGTAACTTACAATATCTTATAATCAGGACTGTCTTCTCCTGCAAAAATTTTTACTCGACACGGTTCAAGGCACGCATTTTCACAAAACTTAGCTATATCAGATGCATAGGGAGATAAAAGGTCATCAGGATTATAAGACGTTTCTATAACGCACTCTTCGCCTTCTTCAACGACACGGGAAAAAGCGCCATTCAACCTAACAATATCAGTTACTGCAGAAAATAATGAAGATTTATGCTTTTCCTCATATTTTTCTTTTAAGAAAGCAAGCTGCATTTTTTCCATTTCAATATGAGGCATATCTTCAGGTACAAAATCAGTAATAAAAGAACAATTATTACACTGCTGCCACTCATCGAAGTCAGCAAAAAAAGAAGACGGAGTTATCTTTAATGGCTTTATGACAGAATTAAACCAAGGAACTGCACGGCCACATGTATAAAAGCTCCTGCAAGCAAATGCCATTCCACAAGAAAAATCTAAATCCTTAGAGGAATATATTCCTGTTCCCGAAGGCATTAAATTAAAAGCAAACTGAGGAAAATCTATATGATTCGGATATAAAGAAATTGCAAAATCAAGACGGTCTCTAAAAAGCTTAAAGGTATCTCCGTCTTGATTCCCCCATTCCATGTCGAAACCAAAGACCAGGCCCGCATTATTAAGAAGAGCAGCTTTATTTGCATAAAGTTTTTTGTCAAACAGCAGAACGGCTTTATCACCTTCTTTTTTTTCTTTTCCGGCAAACCTTATCTCTAAGGAACAATATATACGCTGAAGCGCAGAAACAATCTGACTGTCTAATATGGAAACGTCAACAGGAAGAGAAATAAACAGCCCAGGACATTTGGACTCAACGCACTCAACTAAAGCGAAAAGGAATTTCTTATCTGCTGCTAGGGAACGGTCATGTACAGAAAATTCTGTCACACCGTCCTTATACAGTTCTGGCAATTTAGAAAGAAGCTGAGATGTCGAAACAGAGATATCGCCTTTCATTCCTATAAAATATGGATTCCTGATTTTTCACACTTGTCCAGCATGTCATCAGGCCAAGTGCTTACCTGAATTTCTCCGATATGAGCCTTTCGTAAAAAATACATGCAAAGACGGCTTTGTCCAATGCCGCCTCCAAGAGTCTGACTCAGTTCACCAGAAAGAAGCTTTTTATGGAAGGAAAGATTTGCACGTTCTGGACAACCTCTTTCCTTTAGCTGTGCAGAAAGTGATTCAGGACTGACACGAATGCCCATAGAAGAAAGTTCCATAGCATTCTGAAGGACAGGATTCCATACAAGCAAGTCTCCATTTAATCCACAGTGAC
This sequence comes from Treponema sp., assembly GCA_024699235.1. Lineage (GTDB taxonomy): Bacteria > Spirochaetota > Spirochaetia > Treponematales > Treponemataceae > Treponema_D. The sequence continues at coordinate 39,487 of JAILPY010000006.1, forward strand.
CGTCACCGCTTTCTGTAATCCAGTCGTCATAGTCAGGAGCCCGTCCATCATGAATTGAACCATCAGGCAACTTTCCTCCTATTCCGATAATAAAGACTGCACCATATTTTTTGCATACTTCAAATTCCCTCTCCTTTGGAGTCTTGTCAGGATATTGTTTCTGCAAGTCATCACTATACAGGAATGTAATCTCATCAGGAAGGACAGGATTAATTTCTTCATAGTTATCGTATATATAAAATTCTGTCTGCTTCAAGCATGCATAAATTTTTCTAACAATATTTTTCAGATAAGGAATTGTCCTGTCGTCAGATTTTATGCACATTTCCCAGTCCCACTGGTCTACATATAGAGAATGAAGGTTATCAAGCTCTTCATCTGCACGGATTGCATTCATGTCAGTATAAATTCCAAATCCAGGCTTAAGATTCATTTCTGAAACTTTAAGGCGCTTCCACTTTGCAAGAGAATGAACAATTTCAAGATTAGCTTCATTCATATCTTTTACAGGAAAATGCACAGGACGTTCAACACCGTTCAAATCATCATTCAAGCCAAGTCCAGACTGCACAAAAAGAGGTGCCGTCACACGAGTAAGATTTAATGCAGTAGAAAGCGAAAGCTGAAAAAAATCCTTAATAAGAACAATAGCATGTTCTGTTTCTTTTTCATTCAAAAGCGGTTTATATCCACTTGGAACAAATAATTTAGACATAAAAGTCCCCCTGTAAACATTTCAAGCAAATGTTTTTATAAATCTATGGAATGCGTCCTTTCCTTCAGGAGAACGCTTAAATACACCTGCATCTTCAAGAACCCTGGCAAAGACATAGCCAGTTTCTTCCTTTAAGATTTCTCCAATATTTTCTTTAGTAACGGAACTGTACTTTGGAAGGAATTCATTTACCCAATCAGCATGCTTAGAAAGAGACTCATCCTTAGAAATGTCTTTTCCTTCTATAATTGCATTAGCAAGATCAGATAATTCCTTTTTTAGGCGTGAAGGCAAAACTGCAAGCCCCATAACTTCAATAAGACCGATATTTTCCTTTTTTATGTGATGCAATTCATTATGAGGATGAAATACACCCAAAGGATATTCTTCCGTAGTAATATTATTACGAAGCACAAGATCCAGTTCATAATTTCCATTATGCATGCGTGCAATAGGAGTAATAGTATTATGCTTTTCTCCGTCAGTCTCTGCATAAATGAATACCGTTGAATCAGTATAGGAACGCCAGGCCTGCAAGATTTTATCTGCAAGCTGAACCAATCTGTCAGAATTTGCAGAAGAAATTCGTATGACACTCATAGGCCACTTTACAATGCCGCATTTTACATCATCAAAACCTTTTACAGAGAATTCTTCTTCTATGCCAGCCTTTGCCATGGCAAAAGTATAATTGCCGCCCTGATAGTGATTATGGGAAAGTATAGAGCCGCCTACAATGGGCAAATCTGCATTACTTCCAATAATATAATGAGGGAACAGCTTCAAGAAGTCAAACAGGGATAAAAAAGTTTCCTTATTGATTGTCATTGGAGAGTGTTCATAACTGAATACAATACAATGCTCGTTATAATATACGTAAGGAGAGTATTGCAATCCCCAAGATTTACCAGCAAGCTTAAGGGGAATAATGCGGTGATTCTGTCTGGCAGCATGATTTACACGTCCTGCATACCCAACGTTTTCCTTACATAAAAGGCATTCTGGGTAACCTCCCTGAGGAGCATTACGGGCTGCAGCTATGGCCTTAGGATCTTTTTCTGGCTTAGATAAATTTATAGTAATATCAATGTCGCCGTATTCTGTATGAGTTTTCCATTTTAAATCCTTACATATGCGATAGCGGCGTATATAGTCTGTGTCCTGGCTAAATTTATAATACCAGTCTGTTGCCTGTTTTGGTGATTTCTTATATTGAGAAAGAAATTTTCCTTCAATCTCAGAAGGACGTCCGACAAGACATCCCATTATCTTAGTATCAAATAAATCTCTATAAACAACACCCTCACCTTCAAGCAAAGAATGTTCTGCAGCATAGTCCAGCAAGCCGGAAAGAATTGATTCAAGTTCACTTACCTTAACGCAAGGTATTTTTGAAGCCTGCACTTCAGATTCAAAGCCATCAAGCTTAAAAAGCTCAAGAAGGCGGTTTTGCGTATAAATTATGTCTTCTTCTTCTACAAGTCCAGATGCGCGACCATATCCAACAAGCGCATTTATCAGCTCAAAAACGTTCATGCAGACATAATAGAATGAAAATATTGATGTGTCAATCAAATCAAAATATGATATGATAGTCTAATGAAAAAAACAGAAACTGGTCATACACTCTTCGCTGTCAGTACCGGACCTTCAGACAGCAGGTATTTAACGCAAGAAGCCATAAAGGTCATCGATTCATGTAAAACTATCTTCTATCCAATTACTTCAAGCGGCACGAGGCCTAATATTGCATTTGACTGCATAAAAGAAATAACAGACATAAAAAATAAAAATTGCATCGGCATAAGATTTTCCATGACAGGAAATAAAGACAAGACAGAAGAAGAATACAAGTCAATAGTTAAGCAAATTTCAAGAGAGTTGCAGAACAATAATGCAGCTTTAATTGCAATAGGAGATATAAGCATTTATTCAACAGCTGCTCATATTGCAGATATAATCGGAGAAATGGGATTTAATACAAAATTTGTATCGGGAGTACCTTCATTCTGCGCTGCGGCGGGAATGCTTAAGCTAGACCTTGCAGAAAGTAATGAAGAAATATCTATAATTCCTGGCGATGCCTATATAAAAAACGGCAAGCTTGATGAAGCCTTAGAAAGACAAGGTACAAAAATAATCATGAAATCATCTAGGCATTTAAAAGAAATCCTTGCAAAGATAGAAGAAAAGAATCTAACAGAGCATTCAAGTTTAATTCATAATGCAGGATTTAAAAATGAAAAAGTCTTCAGGGGAAAGGAACTTCTTTCCATTCCCGAAGACTTTTATCTACATGCGTACATGAGCATTATAATAATAAAAAAAGACAAAAAACTTACTTTATAATGTCATAATACCAGAGTCCATTATAATTATGTCCGTTATTAGAACCATAGACCTTTAGAGTATCAGCCTCAGGTATAGTAACGGACAGTTCAAAAATTCCCTTTTCATTTTTTTCAAAATTTACAAGTGTACCGTCCAGTTCAACAGCGATATCAGAAAAATCTGAACTTTCGACTTGGAATAAAATTTCATCGCCAATTTTTAAATTTCCACAGACTGGAGAAATAAGCTTTGTACCTGTAGAATTATTATATACATTATAAGTAGTAGGATATTTTACAACTCCTCTTCCAAATCCTTTATAAGAGGTATCTGCCTTTACATTAAATTCTAATACAGTTTCCATTATGCGGGGATTTAAATCTATCAATTCAAAAATATTAATCATATTTTCATTTTGACGTTCATTAAAAAGATCTTCCTTTATATAATAGGCATCATTTTCTTTTACTTTAACAAACGAAGATTTAAACATCTTCAATTCCGCAGCTGTAATATCTTGGGATGAAACTAATTTTTCAGCCGCAGGAAGTACATTCTTTTCAAAATCCTTTATGCCAAATTTAAAGCCATAATAATCTTCATCAGCCTTTTTAGCAAATAACATTGCCTTATAATCTGCAGAATCAGGGACATCAACTACAAAATATAATGAATTGCCGCTTCTATTAAGCCAGCTAGCATTCTTTACATCATTCTGATTTTTATCTCTTATCTCAGATGTTACTGTAGTTTTTGGATCTACTTTAAATATGTACTCAGTTTCTCCAGTTATAACAGTATTATATAGAGGAATATTTTTTGTAAGAGATATGCCTGATTCAAAAAATTTGCCTGCAATATAAGGTTCTTTTACAAATTGATCCTTTGTTCGCACATCTGCATCTGGCAGGAACTGGTAAGATTCATCTTCAGGCAAATGAGAGTAAATAAAATTTTCAGGAGCAAGAAAAAGCCATTCTGTCGAATAGTGCTTTATCCATGTACAAACCTCTACAATGCCGGCATCCCAGGCAACATCTACAAGTTTCCATTCATTACCAACTTTTACGGCATTCCATGAATGGTCAGGCTTTCTTTCCAGTTTGCCACTATAGCCTAAGCCTTTTGACCAACCCTTTACAATTACAGCCTCTATGCCAGCTGCAGAGCACATCTCATACATAAGGGATGAATAGCCTTCACTCATAGCAATCTTTTTCTTTAATACAGAAACATAATCCTGCTTTTTATTCTTACCAGAAAAATATTGCTGCGTATCAAATTCTATATTATCACAAATCCAGTCATGTATGATCTTAACTTTTAATGCATCATCATTCACACCTTCTGTTAAATTCTGAACAAGCATAGGCAAGCCTGCTTTTGGATTTTTAAAGGCTGCAGAAGAAACATTACCTGGAACAGAACGAATACGAGACTCCATAGAAGCAGCAAACAAAGATGCCAGCATAAAAGAACATAGTAATAATGCAAAAATTTTTTTCATAATTAAATCCTTATAATCTCGATTATATTGTGTTTATATTAATAACACTTCCACTGGCAATAAAATACACAAAATCTTAATAAATTTTTCTTTTTCCTCGCACAAATCTATATTTTATTATACAATTTTACCATGAAACGCATTTCTTTATTTTCTGCATACTTATTGATAATATTGTTTTTTACAGAGAAATCTTTTACGCAGCAGCTTTCCATAGAGATTCCTGTCTGTGCAGCATCAGAATTCTCATGCCAAAACAAGGACACAGAACTTGAAGATCACGAAATTCATGCATACACAGGATTTACACTGTGTTATCGGGAAAGCTATGAATTATCAGAATGGGTTGCTTATATTCTGACAAGAGAGGAACTTAACAAAGTAACCGGAAGACCTAAAAAATATTATACCGATTACAACATAAGCACAATGTCAGCAGAACCTTCCGACTACTCAAGAAGCGGATATGACAGAGGACATCTGGCGCCAGCAGCAGACATGGAATGGAGCAAGCAAAGTGCTAAAGAGTCTTCTTACATGAGCAATATAGCCCCCCAAATTTCACAGCTTAACCAAGGATTATGGAATGAACTGGAACAGAAAGTCCGAAAATGGGCAGAAACATTTGGAGAAATAGCAGTAATAACAGGTCCTATATTAGAAAAGGATCCTTCTGAATATAAAAAAATAGGTAAAAATAATATATCAGTACCAGAGTATTATTATAAAGTTCTGCTTGCGCCTCAGAAAACTGAAGACGGGAAAGGAACTTTTATAGCACTGGCCTTTATTATGCCAAATCAAAACTGTACAGGCTCTGTCTTTGACTATGCCGCTACAATCGATGAGATAGAAACAAGGACAGGACTAAATTTCTTTTCATTGATTCCTGATAAATTGGAAAACGAACTGGAAAAAAACATAGATTTTTCTGGATGGATTTTAGAAGAATAAAAAAGATGCAAATGCATTCAAAATAAAGAATGACACTTACATCTTTTTAAGGCATACATCAACTAATTTTTTCAGAATTATAATTAATAAGAGTCGTTGCCTTTATAGGATCAAGAACTTTCTCATAGCCAAGGAATGGAAGGCCTATAACGCCGAAAACATTCTTAACTGTTGCACCGCCCTGCTCTATCAGGTTCTGTGCGGCGCGAAGCGTGCCGCCTGTAGCAATAAGGTCATCAACGAGAAGAATATTCTGGCCTTTCTGAATGTCAGTTACATGAACTTCAATTTCAGCAGTAGCATATTCAAGCGAATACTTGCAAGAATAAGTTTTTCCAGGAAGCTTTCCCTTCTTGCGAATAAGAATAAGAGGAATACCCATTCTTTCAGCAAATGGCGCTGCAAAAATAAATCCACGAGACTCTATGGCAGCAACAGCATCAATCTTCTCGTCTTTATAAATCTCTACCATTCTGTCAATACTATACTTAAAGGCATCAGGATGGCGCAAAATACCTGTTATATCATAAAACAGAACTCCAGGCTTTGGAAAATCAGGAACACGTCCTACAACCTTATCAAGAGTTTCAAAATCTTTGTCCATGAGAACTATTCTAATGCCTACAGATATAAGTGTCAATCAATTCAGTCAAAGTACAGCTCCATTATCAAGACTTTCTTTGGGTTTTCATCTCTCATAATAAGTTTTACATCAGAATCCATGTGCACATACTTTGTCTGGCTATTATTCATTAAGGCAAAATGTTTCCTGCATACGTTTCCAAACAGAAGGAATTCCACATCAACACCACATCTATCCCTTGTATAATGTATGTCAACAACCTTTCCATCCACAATAGTACATCCATTCTCAAACGACTTGATGTACATGACACGTTTTGCAAAAAATGCAAGTCCGACTATGATAAACAGCGAAAATACAGCAAGAAGAATAAAGTCTGACGTACAAACCAGTTCCATAGGTCTGCTAATAAGGCTCAGCATTTTCTGAAAGTCGATTTCCTTCTTTATTAATGAATAAAAAGCAAGAAATCCTGCTCCTATAACCGCAGATATACCCGACAGTGTTAAACCGTAATCATTTCTTATTGCCTTTTTTAAATTCATCTTGCATTCCATAAAATACTCCACCAATTAAGCATGTTCGGAAGCTTTGAAGCTTACCCTATTCCCGAACATGCCATTATAAAATTACAGAGTCTTTCCTTCAACTGCAGCATACTTTCCAAGTTTCTGGCAAAGAGATTCAAACTGCTCCGGAGTAAGCTGCTGAGAAGCATCACTCAAAGCCTTTTCAGGATGACAGTGAACTTCAATTTCAAGACCGTCAGCGCCTGCAGCAACTGCAGCCTGTGCAAGAATAGGAACCATCCATCTGATTCCACAGGCATGACTAGGATCAATGACGACAGGAAGGTGCGAAACCTTGTGAAGATACGGAACTGCACTTAAATCAAGGCAGTTACGAGTATAGGAATCATAAGTGCGTATTCCTCGTTCACACAGGATTACATTTTCATTACCATTTGCCATTATATATTCTGCAGACATCAAAAGTTCGCTGATTGTACCAGAAAGACCTCTTTTTAGAAGAACTGGCTTTTTTGTTTTTCCCAATTCCTTCAAAAGGTCAAAGTTCTGAAAGTTCCTTGCACCTATCTGAATAAGATCAATATTTTCAAAATATTTAAGTTCAGAAATAGCCATTAGTTCAGTACAGATTGGAAGACCAGTTTCTTTTTTTGCCAATTCCAGAAGCTTAAGTCCTTCTACTCCCATTCCCTGAAAACTATATGGGGATGTTCTCGGTTTATATGCACCGCCACGAAGAAGCCTTGCCCCTGCTTTCTTTACTGCATGAGCGGCATCCAAAATCTGCTGTTCGCTTTCTACTGAGCATGGACCGGCAATAAGAGGAACTGAAGAACCGTCTCCAATAACGCAAGGTGTCACTCCTGCCTGATCTCCACCAATAGTAATTACTGTATTTTCTGGATGGAAAGACCTGCTTGCCATTTTATATGGTGCAGAAACACGCTCTGCACTTTCTACAACATCATTTGCAAGAAAATCTTCAGGATCAATTTTAGACGTATCGCCCAGCAATCCAACGATAGTCTTATCAACACCTTTTGAAACATGAATGCCAAAACCTTTTTCCTTTATTTCATCAAGAAAGGCTTTTACAGAAGCATCTCCAGCTCCCTTTTTCAAAACTAAAATCATACGTATATCCTCCAGTATGTTATACAAAATAAAAAAGGGAGCCTTTCTTTCGGAAGGCTCCCTGCAAGCTACTGATAAAACAGCAACACAACAATCGCTTATTCAGCGAACACTTCCGCGACACAGAGAAAACCAATAAAAGCTAAAGTAAAAGTAAGCCAGCATAGAGAAATTGATAATCTGCGCCCAACGGGTTGTATTACTCATAATGAGTTGATATTACAGCAGCACAATGTTTCTGTCAAGAGAAAACCTTCTAAAAAATTCTATTTTCTTTGCTTCATAAAAGAATTTGTGATATAATTTTTCCATAAAAAGCACTATATCGGAGGAGTTAAATATGGTCTCAAAAAAAAAGCTTCATGATAATAAAATGAGTGGCAAAACGCTTTTTATAAGGTCCTTGATACCTTTACTTGCAATAACTTTTATGGCAGGACTAATACTTGCCATCATATCAGAATGGCTAATAAAACGATATGTTCAGGCAGAGACTACTGTTACCATTGAAAAACTCAATTCAGAAATATCAGATTTTATTTCACCAGCAGTTATAAATGTTGAAAATTTCTCGAATTTTGCAAAAGTCACAAATGAAAGAGAATCCCTTCAAATTCTCTGCGAAACATTTGCTAAAAGCCTTCCTTATGCATTGTCCTTTTATTATGCATCCTCAGATTTCCATACAGGGAAAAATCTTGGCTTATATGTAGACAGCGACAATTGGGTTCCTCCTGATGACTGGATTCCAAAAGAACGGGACTGGTTTATAAATGCAATATCAAAAGACGGAGAAATTGCATTTGCAGACGCTTATATAGATGCAATGTCTAATGAATTATGCTTTTCAATATCTAAGACAGTAAAAGACAGTAACGGGAAACTTAGGGGAGTGGTAGCAAATGACCTGAAACTGTCAAACCTTGCAGAAATGGTTAAGGATGTTTCCGTTTCGCCTAACAGTCATATATATCTTTTAAACGCAGAAGGAAAATATATGACAAATGAGGATGACAGCAAGATTCTAAATATTAATTATTTTGATGACTCTAAAATACCTTACGCAAAGAATGAATATCTTGATGGAACGCAAAAAGCAAACATCGACGGCAAATATTTTTATGCAATCAAAAAAATAGACAAGACGCCTTGGTTCATAGCCGTTGAAGGCCCCGTAAAAGACTTTACCGGCAAGTCAAAAAGAATGGCATTCATGCTTGAATTACTTCTTGCTGCCTTCAGCCTTATATTTTCATACATAAACATCAGGTTCATAATGAAGATGAGAGCCAGTGAAAAAAAATTGGGCGAACAAATAATTACAGAAACGCAGGGCCTTGCTGCTGCCGCAAAAGAAAATGCAGCAACGTCTCAGGATCAAAATGCTGCTGTTAAGGAAATAGTAGCGACAATGGAAGACAACAACGAACTATCTGGAAATATTTCAAAGAAAATAAAAGATGTCGTAAGCGTTGCTGGAGAAACAAATAAAGACGTAAGCTTAGGCGTTGAATCTATAGAACAGAATGTATTGCAGCTTAAAGATATTGCTGAGGCAAATAAAAATACCATTAACGACATAAAAAATCTAAGTGAAAAAATAGAAAACATTTGGGAAATAGTAACCCTTATCAATAGTGTTGCAGACCAAGCTAAAATAATAGCTTTCAATGCAGAACTTGAAGCCAGCAGTGCTGGAGAGGCAGGAAAGAATTTTCACATAGTTGCTACAGAAATAAGAAGGCTTGCAGATGGCATTATAGACGGAACGAAGGAAATCAAGGAAAAAATAGGAGAAATTCAGAAAAGTTCGGATTGCCTTATCCTTGCAAGTGAAAGCGGAACAGAAAAGATAAACAGTGGCGTCGAAAAAGCAAACAATCTTAGGGAAAACTTTGAAAGCATAAAGAGTGCTTCTGAAATAACTGCTTCCAGTGCAAAAGAAATTACAGCAATAATACAGCAACAAGCAGCTGCAAGCGAACAAATTCTTATTACATTACGACAAATAGCAGCTGGAGCAGAAAGTTTCAATGCTGCAACAGAAAACATATCATCAGCTTCTCAAAAGCTAAGGAATATTGCAGAGGATTTAAACAAATGAAAATTAACTACTATGAAAAATCTAGGATTTTTTCCATAGAGACTGAAAATACAGGGTATTATATAGCAATTGTAGATTCTGAAAACTTTATTGGACACATTCACTATGGGAAAAAAATAAATCCTGAAGACAACCTGCCTTCTTTACTACGTATTTATGAATTACCACTGGTACCTTCAAAAAACAATAGGGAACGGCTTGCCTTTTATGATTCTTTTCAATGGGAATATCCTTGCGGTGGAACAGGAGACTTCAGAGAAAGCTGCTTAAACGTAGATAACAAAAGGAATCAGAGTGCAGTACAGCTTTCCTATGTCAGTCATGAAATAATAAGCGGAAAGCCAAAACTAAAGGGCCTTCCATCTACATGGGGTTCTAAAGAAGACAGCCTAACCCTTATCATACATGCAAAAGATAGCGTCCTTAATCTAAAAGTAGACCTTCTTTATTCCATATTTAACGGCATAGATGCCATTGCAAGAAGCGCCTACATTAAAAATGAGGGAACATCCGCCGTAAATCTTACAAAGGCCTATTCGGCCTGCCTTGACATGGATAACAGGAACTTTGATATGATTTCCCTCAATGGAGGATGGGCAAGAGAACGGCACATAGAAAGAAACCCTCTTTTTCACGGAAAAAGCAGAGTCTGTTCATTAAGAGGAGAAACAAGCCATCAGCAGAATAATTTTATAGCGCTGGCAGAACATAATGCAGACAATGACAGTGGAGATGCATACGGAATGAGTCTCGTATACAGCGGAAATTTCATTGCACAGGCAGAACTTACGCAGTTTGAATCAGTACGTACAGTAATAGGAATGCATAGCGAAGGTTTTTCATGGCATCTTGAACCTGGCGAAGACTTTACAGTTCCAGAAGCTGCATTAGTATACTCTGACAAAGGACTCAACTGCATGTCACAGAGATTCCATGATTTATGGCGACAGCATCTAATTCAAGGAAAATTTAAAGATACTGAAAGACCTATACTAATAAATAACTGGGAAGCAACATATTTTAATTTTGACACAGATAAACTGTTAGACATAGCAAAAGAGGCTAAGAAAGACGGAATAGAAATGCTTGTTATGGATGACGGATGGTTCGGCCACAGAAACAATGACGACAGTTCACTAGGCGACTGGACAGTAAATGAAGCAAAAATAAAAGGTGGCCTAAAAAATCTTGTTGATAAAATAAACAATATCGGAATGAAATTCGGAATCTGGTTTGAACCTGAAATGATTTCACCTGACAGCGAACTGTATAAGAGCCATCCAGACTGGGCAATAAAAGTACAAGACAGAACGGCAAGCCTTTGCAGGTGTCAATATGTCTTGGATTTAAGCCGTAAAGAAGTATGCGACTATGCTTATGAAAGCGTTGCAAAAATTTTACGCAGTGCAAACATTGAATATGTAAAATGGGACATGAACAGACAGCTTTCAGACCTTGGCAGTGCAGAACTTCCTGCAGAACGTTCAGGAGAATTATCGCACAGATACGTCCTTGGACTTTACAGCATGCAGGAACGACTTATAAAGGAGTTCCCAAACCTTCTGCTTGAAAACTGCTCAGGAGGAGGCGCTCGTTTTGATGCAGGAATGCTTTATTACAGTCCTCAGATATGGTGCTCTGATGATACAGATGCAATAGAAAGGCTTGAAATTCAGGAAGGCACGGCATTAGTTTACCCTCTCTCATCAATGGGAGCTCATGTTTCTGTATGCCCTAACCATACATGCGGCAGAAACACTCCTTTCAGGACACGCGGATTCACAGCACTTGCAGGAACCTTCGGATATGAACTAGACATTACAAAACTTTCAGAAGAAGAAAAGAAAATCATTCCCGAACAGATTAGCATGTATAAAAAATATAACAAACTTATACGTACAGGAGATTATTATCGCCTCAACTCCTATTCAAAAAATAAAGAATATGACTCATGGCAAGTAATAAGCAAAGATAAAAAAGAAGCCTTAATTACAATGGTACAGGTAATGAGCAGAGCCAATTACCATTCATATAAAATATATGCAAAAGCCCTGGAATCCAACACCATCTACAATATTCAAATGGAAGACAGTGAAGGAAATTCTACAGATCTTGGAACATGGACAGGAAGTACATTATGCAATGCAGGCCTAATCATACCACGTATAAAAGGAGACTTCCACAGTCAACTTATACATATCAGTGCCCTTCATGAGAAAGAATGACAGGGCGACTGTCTGAGGGGTAAGAATCGGTTGCCTTAATTACATAAGGCTGAAGGATAACACGATTCTTATCCGGTTCTTCAGAATTTCCGTTTGCAGCAGATGATTCTGAAGAATAAGCAACTTGGTACGAACCGTTAAAGAAAGGTGTTGAAGTTCCCGACCTAAACTGGATAAATACTTTTTCAGATATTTGAAGAGGAATATATTCACCGCTGTCAGATATATTATCTCCTGAAACTGAGTAATTACCTTTTTCAAATAAAATCTCTGTACCGTCGCTAGATTTCCAAGCCTTCTTTTCTTCAAAATTATTTATATATTCATCAGAAAGCGTTGAAGGAGAATCTTTATTATAGAATGCAGCAGAAAAATTCATTTTCTTATATTCACCGTTCCATACATTCTCTTCGCTGATTACCATACGGACAGCATCTTGGATAATAACACGTATTTCGTTAGAAGACAGAAGAGAAATGTTTACATTACGCTGCAACGTATCAATTTCAAAATTTGTAGCAGAAATGTACATGCCGCGATAATGCAGGGAATTATTCTGCCAGTTATATACTTCTTCATCATCCCCAATCAAAAATACAATCTGCTTTCCATATCGGTCAAAAAACAGGTAACGGGAATCTTCTGAAGTCTTGCCAGTCTTATACCACAATCCATCCAAAAAACCTGTAAATGAATCTACTGTACCATCAAGAATGCCGGCAAGTTCCTTTGCTTCAACGTAACTTCCTTTTACACGAACCTGACGGGTCTGTACGTATTTTTTCTGGGAAGCATCCCATTCCCAGCACGTCTGTATCTGATCTGGACTCTCAGGATTTTCGTCATCTGAACTATAAGCCCATATTGCAAAACTTTTTCCGCGAGCAAGGCTTTGGTCATAAGACTCATCACGCTCTACCTGATCTATATAAATTGAACCGTTACTCTGCAGGTCAGCAATCTGATTAAGCAGAACTTTTCCGCGGGAAGTCTCTATAAAATAAGCCTGAAGAACAGCATTTCCGCCCTGGTCAAATCCCTGATACACAAGTGATATTCGGTGATCTCCTACAAGATCCATTCCTGTATAAGAAAAAGTCTTTACTTGGGTGACACGGGTTGCAATCTGGGCAACCCTTTCATATTGATATTTCTGTGCATTATAAAGACCTACAAGAAGCTGCAAGTAAGGACTGTCTGCACTTTTTATTACATTTACCTGATCTTCATAACCGTCACCATTAAAATCCATGCTGACAATATTAATAAGGGTTTCATCTGGAGTAAGAGGTATTAAAGATTCTATAACTGTATCATCCTTAATTATAGAAGAATTACTTGAACTACGTTCTCCCAGAGACTCTGCCTGAGGGATAACTGTTTTTGCAGAAGTCATCTGCTTTTGAGTTGTATTAAAATAATGTCTGCTGACCAGCACAAATGCCAGGACAGCAGCAACAATAACGAATACTACAAGAACGAATTTTTTTTTCATCCGTTTATGATACAAAAGACACGATTATTTTTCAAGGACAGAACGTAAAATCGCAAGACCTTCATCAATAATCTTTTTTGGAATGTTAAGAGGAGGAACAAGGCGCAGAGTCTGAGTACCGGCAGTAGAAAACAGCAAACCTTTTTCAAGGCACTCTTTTTCTACTTCAACAGGATTTTTCCCTGTTATTTCAACTCCTGTCATCAATCCCAGTCCACGAACGTCTGCAATGCAAGGCAAATTCCAACTTCTTATCTGCTCGCGCATATATTCCCCATTTTCCGTCACATGACCAAGAAAATCTGGAGAAGTAAGAGTTTTTAATACGACACGTGCCGCTGCACATGCAAGAGGATTTCCCCCAAATGTAGACTGATGGTCTCCAGGCTGGAACACGCCGTTTGCCTTGCCCCTGAAAAGACATGCTCCCATAGGAACACCTCCGGCGATAGCCTTTGCCAACGTAACAACCTCTGGATTAAACTGAAGCTGTTCGCTTGCAAGAAGGCTTCCCGTCCTACCCATGCCAGTCTGAACTTCATCTGCAATGACAATTGCTCCTGCAGCACGAGCAGCGGCTGCTGCAGCCTGAGCCCACTTTGCATCTACAAGGTTAACGCCGCCTTCTCCCTGAACGCACTCTATCATAAGAGCTGCTGTAGTACTGTCAAAAGCAGTATTCAAAGCATCCCAATCGTTTGCCTTTATTGTTTTAAAGCCAAGGGGATAAGGTTCAAAGCATTCAGGGTGAAATTTTGACTGACCGGTAGCCTTTATAGTTGCAAGAGTACGTCCGTGAAATGAGTTTTCAAGAGTAACAACAGTCTTTCTCATTGAACCGCCATTCAACTGTCCGTATTTGCGTGCAAGCTTAATGGCAGCTTCATTTGCTTCTGCACCACTGTTACCAAAATATACACCATCAAAACCTGTTGCATTCAGCAGTTCCTTTGCGTAGGCAACGCCTGTATCACTAAAAAAGTAATTACAGATATGAATCTGATTCTTTGCCTGCTTTGATATAGCCTTTACAAGCGGTTTATAATTATGACCAAGGCAGTTTACGGCAATGCCAGCCAGAAAATCTATATATTTTTTTCCAGACGTATCTTTTAATACAGATCCTTTTCCTGATTTAAAAGTAACATCAAAAGATCCATAATTATTTACAACAGTTTTACTTCCCATAAAAACCTCTTCGCTAATAAATCATTGTACCTATGCCACGTTCACTGAACATTTCTATGAGCAGAGAATGAGGAACCCTTCCGTCAATAATATGAGTGCGAGGCACCCCGCCATTTCTGGCAAGCATACAGCACTCAATTTTTGGAATCATGCCACCGGCAATCGTTCCGTCCTTTATATAGCCTTCAACATCATCAATTTTGATTCGAGGAATTAAAGACGAAGGATCGCTCACATCTTTTAAAACTCCAGGAACATTAGTAAGCTGTACAAATTTTTCAGCATTCAATGCAACTGCTATCTTAGCAGCGGCAGTATCAGCATTTATATTATAGCGGCTAATGTCACCGTCTTCTCCAAGAGCAACCGTAGAAACAACAGGAATGAATCCCTGTTGAATAAGAGAAAGGATTATTTCAGGATGAACCTGAGTAACTTCTCCTACAAAACCAAGGTCTGCACCGTCCTTGTTTATTTTCTTAGCTCGAAGTAACCCTGAATCAACACCGCTCAACCCAACAGCCTTTCCGCCTTTCTGCAAAAGGATTCCTACAATATCCTTGTTCAATTTTCCAGTAAGAACCATCTGAACAACTTCCATTGTTTCGGCATCTGTATATCGCAATCCGTTTACGAACTTACTTTCCTTTCCTACCCGCTCAAGCATGTGGTTTATTTCTGGTCCACCGCCATGAACAAGAACAACATGAATGCCTATAGTATTCAGAAGAACAATATCTTCCATTACATCAGCCTTCAGTTCTTCATTAAGCATAGCATTTCCGCCATACTTTACAACAACAATCTTTCCAACCCAATGGCGGAAATAAGGCAATGCCTGAACAAGGACATTTGCCCATTGGTCATTATCCAGTCTTGGATCTACAGCTTTGTTTTCTTCCATAAATCTACCCTTACGCCCTCAAAACTTATGTTCTGTAATCGCCATTAATCTTAACATAATCATATGTCAAGTCACAGCCCCAAGCCGTACCGCTGGCATTTCCATCCTGACACTGCACAAGAATCTCAACGGCTTCCTCGCTCATGATTTCCTTTGCCTTAGCCTCATCAAAATCAAGAGGTACCCCATCCTTATATACCTGCACAGAGTTTTCACCATGAACTGTAAAGTCATCATTATTTTCAAAGTATCGCTTAGAGCCTTTGCTGCTTGTAAACCAGATGCTTACTTTTTCAGGAGTAAACTCATAGCCAGAATAGCCCATAGCACACAAAAAGCGTCCAAAGTTAGCATCGCAGCCAAACATGGCAGCCTTTACCAAAGAAGAAGAAATGACTTCCTTTGCAAGGCCGCGTGCAGTTTCAATGTCTTTTGCACCGTTTACATTACATTCAATAAGACGGGTTGCACCTTCTCCATCTGCAGCAATTTTTTTTGCCATAACTGAATTCAATTTAGTAAGGGCTGCAAGGAATTCATCATAATCAGCGCCTTCTGCTGTAATTTCCTCATTACCAGCCATGCCATTTGCCAGAATGACAAGAGTATCATTTGTAGAAGTATCGCCATCAACACTTACACAATTATAAGTGCTTTTTACGGATTCACGCAAAGCCTTCTCAAGTATAGCAGAAGAAACAGCACAGTCTGTAGTAATAAAGCTGAGCATTGTTCCAAGATTAATATGAATCATTCCGGACCCCTTGCACATAGTTCCCATATGGCAAGTCTTACCGCCTACTGTAAATTCAAGGGCACATTCCTTATATTGAGTATCAGTAGTCATAATGGCAACGCGAGCCTGTTCATGACCTTCTTTTGAAAGTCCGTCCTTAAGTTCCTGTATATGGGCTTCAATTTTTTCAACTGGCAACTGCTGTCCAATTACTCCTGTTGAACAGACAACTACATCATCTGCCTTTGCTCCAGTCACCGACTCAACAGCCTTTGCCATTCGCAATGCATTATCTGCCCCCTGCTTGCCAGTACAGCAATTTGCATTTCCAGAATTTGCAATAACGGCCTGAATCTGTCCATTTGCTATATTTTTTTTAGTAAGCTTTACGCTTTCAGCCTTGACTCTATTCTGTGTAAATACACCTGCAGCATTACAGACTTTTTCTGAATAAATCAAAGCAGTATCATTCTTTGTACGTCCATTCTTAATGCCGCATAGGATTCCATTGGCTGTAAATCCTACAGGAGCAGTAACTCCACCATCTATAAAATGCATTTTTATGCACCTCTCTTTCATATTTTTGCATAATTATAGCAAAGATGGCAATATTAGACAAGAGTTTTGCATACAGTAGGTAAATTAAATTGCATTAATGAATATTTTCATGTTACAATTTATTTATGGCGAAAGGAAAATCTATAGTAAGAACATTAACTGCTGGAATTACAGCATTGACGTTGGCATTTTTGATAGCACTAGGCAGCATAATCTATCTTAGAGTTTCAAAATTAAACCTACTGCAATTTTATGAAAAGTTGAATCAAACTCTTTCCCTGATGGACATTACAATGGGAAACCATTTTAACAGCATAGCAACATCAGTTGATTTATTTGCAGATACAGAACTTTCAAGGGAAAGGAATGACAGCATAAAATCTTATGTAGACTTAAAAGACCCTAGTGGAAAAATTCCTATGACACCTCTGACAAATTCCCCTTATGAGGCATCTGTGTATAAACTAGCAAAAGCTTTTGTTGAAGACAAAGAAGAACTTCTTGGAGTAAGCCTTTCTCTGCAGTCTAATGGTGCATTTACAAGATATCCAGAAGTTGCTCGATCAAATGGATATGACAGCAGAACACGTTCATGGTTTAAGAATGCTGTAAAAGGAGCGGGAAAAGTACAGTTTTCAGATGCATACACAACATCAGCAGGAGAAACCGTAATAGTTGCCTCACGTACAGTCTCTTACCCAGACGGAAGCCTAAAAGGAGTTGCTACAGCTGATGCAGACCTTTCAAATCTAATGGAACTATTTAAATCTATATCAGCTAGCGATTACAAAAGCACATCTATAGTGCTATGCGATCATAACGGATCAATACTTGTTGATACAATACATCCTGACAATCTATTCAAAAAAGTAAATGAAATAGGGATAAAAGGACTTGAATCCTATAAAATTGGAGATAACATTTCCTTTATTGAAAAAATACAAGGCAATATGTGTGAGGTACGGACAGTACCTTCTAACAACGGAGTAATTCCACTTAATTACATACTAATAGTTCCATATAACGAACTTAAAGCAAGTAATCAGGCTATCGTAAAAACATTGATGACGCTTCTTATTATAGCCCTTATAGCATCTATCATTGTAGCAAATGTATATGGACGAAACTTTGCAAAGCCAATTATAAAAATTACGAATGTCCTGAAAAACATATCTGAAGGTGACGGAGATTTGACAAACAGACTTCCTAAACTTGCCTCAAATGAAATTGGACAGCTTTCTGATCATTTCAACAAAGTAATGCAGAAACTGAATATATCAATGTCTTCTATAAAGGATGAATCTATAGTTATAGAAAAAATAAGTAAAGAACTTGCCTCTGATATGAGTGAGACTGCAGGTGCAACGGTACAGATATCTTCTAACATAGAAAGCATGAAACATAGAATGCAGGAACAGGCCGCTGGAGTTGAAGAAACTTCATCTACAATAAATAATATTGCAGACGGAATAAGACGACTGAATTCAGACATAGACTCGCAATCGCAGAGCGTTTCACAATCTTCAAAGGCAATAGAACAACTTGTTTCAAACATACGCTCTGTAACATCTATACTTGAAAAAAATGCAAAATCAGTTGAAGACCTTACATCTTCTGCAGATGAAGGTAAAACTCTTATTGAAAAAACCGTTGAACTTACAAGACGAATTTCACAAGATTCAAAAGGACTTCTTGACGCAAGTACGATAATACAGAACATAGCAGATCAAACAAATCTCCTTGCCATGAATGCAGCAATAGAAGCAGCCCATGCAGGAGAAACAGGAAAAGGTTTTGCTGTAGTTGCAGATGAAATACGCAAATTGGCAGAAAATTCTAGTACTCAGGCAAAACATATATCTGAAGTCCTATCTAATCTAGGTAACCTTATTTCAACCATATCAGACAGTGCAAATGGAATTCAGAATCAATTCGGCATAATATTCACAAATGCAGAGGCTGTAAATTCTCAAGAAAACATAATAAAAACTGCAATGGTAGAACAGAATTCAGGAAGTCAGCAAATTCTTGATACAATGAACTTGATTAATACAATGACTGTAAAAGTAAAGAATGAAGCTGCTGCAATGGATGAAGGCGGACGACAGATTTTAGAAGAAATGACAAAACTTGCTAACCTTACTGCAGAAATCAATACAGGAATGAGTGAAATGACAGCAGGAGTTAATGACATAAAGAGTACTATGCAGTCAGTAAGTCAGATGAGCAGCAATTCTAGCAGAAGCATTTCAAATGTGTCGGCTGCAATAGGTAAATTTAAAGTATAAAAATGTTAAGGTTAAGATTAACCTAGTTAATCTTAACCTTAAAAAACAAGTCCCTTACAATCAATCTTCAAATGCAGAACGCATCGGCTTGATATCCTTACCTTTAATTTCACGGTCAACATAGTTCTTTGTAATCTTTGATACAAGAGGACTAAGCGACAGAAGTCCTATAAGGTTAGGAATCATCATAAGGCCGTTGAACGTATCGCTTAAATCCCATGCAAGGGAAAGACTCATAGTACATCCAATGAAAATCATTATAATAAAGGCAACTTTATATATAACGCTTGATTTTTCACCAAAAAGGTACTGCCAGGCAGTTGCCCCGTAATGACTCCAGCCAAGAGTAGTACTGAATGCAAACAATAATATTGCAATTGCAATAAACTTAGACCCGAAGCTTCCAAAAATAGTAGCAAATGCTTCTCCTACAAGTCCGGCTCCTGCATTTTGAGAAATCATTGTTCCCGTTTCTAAATCTACAGCACCGCTTGAAAGAATAACAAGGGCCGTAAGAGTACAGACTATAATAGTATCTGCAAAGACTTCAAAAATTCCCCACATTCCTTGCTGTACAGGTTCCTTTACATTTGAACTAGAATGAACCATTACTGATGAACCTAAACCGGCTTCATTACTAAAAGCACCGCGTTTAAATCCCCATGAGATTGCCTTTTGCATGCCATAACCTACAATACCGCCACCTGCAGCATTTACTGCAAATGCACCTTTAAAAATTAATTTAAATACAGAAGGGATTGCAGCTGCATGAGCAAAAATAACAATTAGAGTTCCTATTATATAAAGCAATGCCATGAACGGTACAAGTTTTTCGGCTACAGCAGCAACTCTTTTTAACCCACCCAAAATTACGATAAAGGCAATAATTACAAGAATAATACCAGTCATATAGGGAGGTATTGAAAAGGCACTTTCCATATTTCCTGCAATAGAGTTTACCTGGCTCATGTTACCAATGCCAAAACTTGCAAGCAGACAGAATGCACTGAAAAGTAAGGAGAGAAACATGCCTATTTTTTTAAATCCACGGTAACTTCCCAAGCCATCCTTTAAATAATACATGGCACCGCCACGCCACTCTCCACTAGCACTCTTTCGCCTAAAATAAATTCCAAGTACGTTTTCAGAATAATTCGTCATCATTCCAAAAATGGCCATAACCCACATCCAGAAGATTGCGCCTGGTCCACCAAGAATGATTGCCGTAGCAACGCCAACTATGTTTCCTGTTCCAATTGTTGCTGCCATAGCAGTACACAAACTTTGGAATTGGGAAATCGCTTTATTTTCCCTAGAAGTGTGTGCCGTAATACGCTTATCATTAAAAATTGCACCTATGGTCTTTTTTAACCAGAACAGAACATGAGTAAACTGAAATCCCCTGTTAACGCATGTCATTACAATCCCAGCAATAAGCAGCAATGCAATTCCAATAGTTCCCCAGACAATTCCATTTACGGCGTTGTTAATGTTTGTAATCATCTCAAGCATAGAGCTCCTCCGTAAATTAAAATAAAAAAGGCGCAGAACTGTATTAATACAGTTCTGCGCCATTGCTTGTTGAAGTATCCCAGAAAAGAAAATCTTTGTCTAGGGGTATTTAAAAAAATTTATTCACGATAAAAATCAGAAATTTACCACTATACTTCAAACTGATCAATCTGTGAACTAATAAGATTTATAGAATCACTTACCTTTGTTGATATGTCTAAAAGTTCAGTACTGCTTTTATCTATTTTCTGAGCATTTGAATCCATTGAATTCATGAAATCCTGCATTCTGTCTGCACTAAGCTTAAGCCGTTCTACATGATTAATTATAAGACCATTTCCATCAGACATTTTTTTAGATGCAGTGTTAACCTGCTTAGTACTGTCATTCATATCCCTAAGGGCCTGAATAATGAGAGAAGACCCATTCTTCTGCTCGCTCATTGCATTCTGAATTGTCTGAACTAGGGCATCGGTATCTTTTATTCCATTTGCTACAGTATTAAAAGCAGCGCTAGTCTGCTTTGATGCAGAAACGACATTTTCTATGGAACTTCTTATGTGCTGCAACCTTTCTCCAATAGTTTTTGACTGAGTAGAAGAAGTCTCGGACAGTTTTCTTATTTCATCAGCAACAACGCTAAAGCCCTTTCCTGCCTCTCCAGCATGAGCAGCTTCTATTGCCGCATTCATGGCTAAAAGATTAGTCTGCTCTGCAATATTTGCAATTACATCATTAGCCTCAAGAAGAAGCTTTGAATCATCTTCAATCTTAAGAATCATGTCATTTACATCGGATTGCTTATGATATCCATCTTCTGCACTAGAGGCAAGAATATTAAATGAATCAACCATTTTTTCTACAGTAGTATTTACAGAATCTATGCTGCCTATCATTTCTTCAACAGCGCCTGAAGCCTGACTGACTCCAGAAGACTGGTTAGAAATCATATTTTCAAGAGAAAGGATATCTGAAGAAATTTCATTAACGGCATCCGATGTTTCTGTAATTCCACTAGTCTGTTCTTTTATGCCAGACGTAGTATCTTTTATGCTGTTCTTGATATTCTCTATTGCATCTGCAGAATTTGCAGTCGTTGCTGAAAGTATTTCTCCAGCATTAGAAAGGGTTACCTTAGATTTCTTTAATTCTGAAACAATGGTCTGAAGCTTTTCTGTAAAATTATTGAATCCTACGACAATAGCGCCTATTTCATTGTTTGAATAAACTGTAATTCTTTTAGTCAAGTTTGCGTTACCAGAGGCTATTTCGTTAATAGTCTGCTCAACTTTTTTAAGAGGATTAAGAAGATTAAAGAGGACAATTGCAGTAATCAAAAGAAGAATAACAACAATTAATGCAAATGATATTATCATTATATTCCTAATGGAATGTCCTGAAGAATAAATCTGGTCTTCGGCTATGTTAAATCCAATGCTCCATGGAGTATTGTGAACAGGGGCATAAGTAACAAATTCGCGGGTATTAGAATTGATTCCCTTAATCCATCCAGAACCAGTTTTACCTTCCTTCATTTTTAATGCCATTTCCTGTAAGTCAGAATTTTCTCTTGGAAGTCCTGTCAGGAAATTTTTCTTCATGGCAAAACCATTCTTAGGATAAATTATTACAGTTCCATCACCTGCTAAAAGCCATGCATTTCCTGTTTTTCCTAACTGAATGTCACTTACCATTTTTTGAATCGTGCTCAGTGGATATACACCAGCAAAAACACCAAGTTTTTTTCCATTTACTATGACAACATGTGCAACGTAAAAAATAGGTTTCTTAATCACTTCATCCATTTTTGGATTACTTACATACTCATAGTTGCCATCTGATACTATTGCCTTAAAAAATTCTTCATTACTAAAATCTGTAACTGTTCCGTCATCCCTGTAGGCTGTACCATCTAGAGTACAAAAATACATTGCATCTATATTTGCACTCTTCGTTTCATTCTTACTGCACATCCATTTTATTATTCTGTCGATGTCAAGAGTCTGCACTGCATCAGAATCTACGTAATACCTAATTTCACGAAGATACATATTAAGCCTGTTTGTAAGCATCATAGAATAAGCCTGAGCAATTTCACCACAGTTTACTCCATAACTTTCTCCGGTTGATTTATTAGAATACGCAGTTACAATAACCAACTGAGCCGTAGTCAAGATAATATAAACAGCAGCAATTGTAGCAATCAAAACACCTACAAGACTAGTCTTTCTTTTTGAATCTTTCATATATTAAATCCTTACTTTTTATTTGAATAAAATGAATCAAGCTGTTTCTGAAACTCAGAGATTATTTTTTCAATGCCGGCATTTCTTAGGTCATTACGAAACTTTTCTACATAACTGTCTGTATCTGCAATCTGCCCGTAGCAGATATTTCCCATGTACTGACCATAAACATTTGCTACAGCATCAAGTTCAGAACTTACATTAGAAAGATTCCAGACAAGCTGACTGAAAGGATAGTCAATCTTGCATGCATTATACGTTGCATTAATAGAATCGAAAACATCCCATGCAGTTTGGGAATCGCGGACTTCAAGCTTATCATTTCTTCCCCACCAGTAATTAGTAACAATGCCATTCGCACCTTGTACAGCTTCTCTATATCCTGACGAATTCATTTTATACTGCCGACCTTCGATGCCATAGTTTATAAGGTTATAGCACTCTTTATCATTTCGCAGAAGATCATATACCATAAGTGCACGCTCTGGATGCTTTGAAGCAGCAGAAATTGCCATAGCACCATGCGTTATTGTCTGATAAACAACATTCTGAGATTCCTCTCCAAACCAGAAGAAACCTGAATCTGCGCCAGGAATATTTTCTTTTAGTTTTTTATATACTTGCGTATACCAAGTCTGACTATGGTGCTGTTCAACGCCACTTAAGCCTGTACAGAATTCATCTCGATTGTTACGGTTGCCTCCATTATCTGTAAGGACATTTTTATGCCAGAATCCGCTTTCATTCCATTTTCTCATAAGCCTAGCATACTCAATAAATTCATTGCCTTCGTATAAGGGTGAATAAAATTTTCTTAGATTTCCCCTCGTTACGCCAAACATATTAGTAGAAGTAATGCCATCAACAATTACGAAATCGCTCTTTGACTGAATATATCCTTCAGGATGAAAAGTACTTGAAGCTCCGTTACTGTCCCAAGGGATTATGCCTTTCTCTTTCTTTACGAAAGAAAGGTATTTGGTCATATCTTCCCAGCTATGCACTCCATTAAGACCTGCTTCCTTTGCCCAGTCCAGCCGATACATAAATCCATGGTTAGTCCACTGAGTATAGTTGTCTTCTGGACAAAAATAAATGTCCCCATCCAGGCGGCATACATCCCAGTGCTCGCTAGAAACAGATTCCCAAGTTTTAGGAGCATAAGTCTTTATCATATCATCTGAAAGAGGCATAAAATTTCCAAGGCCGACATTCTTCCATGCATCAAGCCAGTCTGTACCAGTACCTATAAGATCTATTGATCCATCCTTCTCTGCAAGCTTTAAATTATAATTTGTCTGATAATTGTTCCAAGGAATATAATAAATTACAAGCTCTGCATTTACAAGCTTTGTAAGACGTTCATTAAGCTTTTCCAGCATTTCTGAAGTTCCACTATCCTTCGGCTTATTGCCTACTGTCAGATATGTAATTATAACGTGATGATTTTTTATATCTGAATCATTGGTTGAATTTCTGACAGTTGTTTTTTGCTTACATGAAAAAAAATTAAGACTTAACAGCGTCATACATACAGCCTTAAATACATTACTTTTCATTAAATACTCCTTTCACTTAATATTAAATAAAACGTTTATGATTTTCAAGGTAGAATAATACTATGCAGATAAAAAAAAGCTGCATCCTCAAAATAGGATTACAGCTTTTAATTAAGACTAATATCTATAAATTTACTTATTAAGGAACTCTACGACAAGAGCCCCCATCTTTTTAGTACCTACAAGCTTTCCTGCAGACTTGACCTCATCAAGATGGCTTCCTGCTATATCCCCTGTCCTGTATCCTGCATCAAGGACACTGTTAACGGCATTCTCAATATCCTTTGCTTCTTTTTCAAGGCCAAAGCTATAGCGCAAAAGCATTGCTGCACTCAATATAGTTGCAAGAGGATTAGCAAGATCCTTACCAGCTATATCAGGTGCAGAACCATGAATAGGCTCATACAATCCAGGACCTGTACCATCTCCAAGAGAAGCAGATGCAAGCATTCCTATAGAACCTGTTATCTGACTGGCTTCATCAGACAAGATATCACCAAACATATTGCTTGTTGCAATAACATCAAACTGGCGAGGATTACGCACAAGCTGCATGCTTGCGTTATCGATATAAAGATAAGAAAGGGTTACGTCTGGATAGTCTTTCTTTACATCTTCTGCAACACGACGCCAAAGCTGAGAACTGTTAAGGATATTTGCTTTATCTACAACACAAAGTCTTTTCTGGCGTTTCTGAGCATATTCAAATCCCATGCGAACAATACGCTCTATTTCTGGACGAGTATATTTTTCTGTATCCCAGGCAGTGTTCTGGTCAGCACTAGTTCCCCTTTCACCAAAATAAATGCCGCCTGTAAGTTCACGGACAATAAGAATATCAAGACCGTCTCCTACAATTTCATCTTTTAAAGGGCAGGCATCCTTAAGCTGCTTCCACATAACAGCAGGACGAAGATTTGCAAAAACTTTCATGCCTCCTCTAAGACCAAGCAAAGCCTTTTCAGGACGCAATTCACTTGCAAGATTATCCCACTTAGGACCACCAACAGCACCAAGAAGTACTGCATCACTTTTAAGGCATAAGTCAAGCTGATCCTGAGGAAGAGGCTTTCCAAACTTATCAATTGCACAGCCACCTGCAAGTACATTTGTGTAGTTAAATTTGTGACCATATTTTGATGCAACAGCATTAAGTACGTTTACAGCTTCTGCAACGACATCAGGTCCTATTCCGTCTCCAGGAATTAAAGCAATGTTCTTTTCCATAAATATATATACTCCTTGAAATTTAAATACTGATAAAATTTCTTTAGTATTTACAAATATATCACGTTATGGGGCAAATGACAATAAGAGGAAAATGAATTGGAAATTATGGATTAAAATCTAAATTGGTAAAACGTACCTTTTTTCTTTTCCGAAAGAGAACGTAATTTTTCATTGTCCATTGCATCTATGAGTTTTGCAAGCTTTCGATAAGTTCGTTCAGCCGGGAAGAAAAACCTACATTTTATGCAGCACATAGTGAATGTATCTAAAATAGAACTTTGCCAGATTATTCTATAAAAGTCACCGACATACTGAAGCTGAATTCTAAAAAGATCTTCATCCATTACAGAGAATTCTTTGTGAGATAATACGCTAGGAGCAATGTCTACAGTATCTTCCGGTATTCTTATTGCAGTAAGAACATTCGGCTTTTCTTCTAATAATTTTCTCATATAACTTTATATAATATGATTATATCAAAATAACCGTAAAAAGCAAGATAATGTTAAGTTAAAAGAAGCAACCATAAAATCTTCTGACAGAAAAATATTCTGCCAGAAGATTTTTGCATATAATTACTATTTTATTACACGCAAAGACTCATGGTCTATTGTCAGTGCAACAATAACAAGGAATATAATACCTTTTACAAGCTGCTGTGTCGCAGAAACAGGGAATACCATAGGAAGACTCTTTTCCAAGACACAGTATGTAAGAGTACCAAATATTATGTTTGAAAAGCGAGCCTTTGCTCCACCTGAAATTGGCATTCCTCCCAATACAAGAGCTATAAGAATTTGAGTTTCCAACTGTCGTCCAGCAGTACCTGTAATAGCACCAACACGAACAACATTAATAAATGAAGCAAATCCTGTAATAGCACCAGAAGCAACATATACAAGGAATTTTGTTAAGTCAGGACGGCATCCAGAAAAGCGCGCAGCTGTTTCTCCAGCACCAATAGCACGCAAGTCAAAGCCAACCCTAGTGAAATGCCAGATAACAAATGCAATTGCAAGGACAATCAGCATAAGGGTCATCTTAAACCATATTTGGTCAAGGGCAAGAACTTCAATACTTGCAGGTACAGGTCCTTTTGTCGTAATGTATTTACACAATCCTCTGAAAAAGTATTGAGAACACATTGTAACAATAAATGATGCAATCTTAAACTTGACATGGAAAAAACCGTTAAATGCACCCATTGCAGCTCCTGCTGCAACAGAAGCGACAACTGCAAGAAGAATGTTTTTCTGTGAGACCCAACAGAATATAATAGAGGCAAGTCCAAGTATTGATCCTTGTGAAAAATCAAGGCCTCCAACAGTCATGACAAAGAAGACTCCTGTTGCAGCGATCATAAGAACAAAGACCTGACTGAGCATAAGTCCAAGATTCTTAGGCTGCAAAATGCGTCCGCCTGTCAGAATAGAAAACAGAAGGATAATTCCAACAAATCCTAATATAGGTCCCAGACTCCTTATCTGAGATTTTAGTCTAAATGCTGTAGCAAGTTCTGTTCTTGACTTACCAGCTGTTTTTTCATTACTAGCCATAGTATACCTGCCTCCTTAAATCATTTTAGCGATGAGGTCTTTTTCGCCAAGTTCTTTGCTTCGCATAAACTCTCCGTTAAAGCGTCCGTCTTTCATAATAAGTATACGGTCGCTCATTCCCAAAAGTTCAGGAAGTTCCTCTGAAATCATAAGAACAGACTTACCCTGTTTTTTCAGTTCTGTCATAAGGGCATAAATGTCAGCTTTTACCTTAACGTCAATGCCTCTTGTAGGACTGTCAAGAATCAAGATGTCAGAATCTTTTCCTATCCATCTGGCAAGTACGACTTTCTGCTTGTTTCCTCCAGAAAGCTCAGATACATGCTGCTTTATTCCTGTCATCTTTGTACTCATCTGCCTTGCATATTTTTCTGCAAAGGAGTTAAGTTTTTTTAGGTTCAGGAATCCGTGACTTGAAAGGTCTCCAAGAGATGGGAGAATAACATTATCACCGATAGGATCAGCAATAACAATAGATTCATTGTCCCTATCCTTTGATGCATAAGCGATACTGTGCTTTATGGCACCTGGGATATTAGTAATTTCATATCCATTTGCCAATTTTACAGTACCTTTTTTATCATAAGAGGCTCCAAAGATTGCCTTTCCGATTTCATGCATACCGCATTCAGAAAGACCTCCGATACCAAGGATTTCTCCTTTATGCAACTTGAGGTTTACATTATAAAGCTGATTAGGCACTGATACATTTTCCATAGTCAAGACAACTTCATCAGAAATCTTTTCACCATAATCAGTACGATAATAACGGTCATCTAATTCGCGTCCAACCATTTCGCGCTTAAGGTCATCAGTTGTTACATCTTTACTTATAACAGTCCTGATAAGATCTCCGTCACGCAATATTGAAACACGGTCAGTATGTTCCAGAACTTCATCAAGATCATGAGAAATAAAGATAACAGTACTTCCCATATCGCGAGTCTTGTTCATAACTTTAAACAACTCTTCACGGCCATCCTGACTTAAGGCAGTTGTTGTTTCGTCAACAACAAGGATTTTTGGCTTAAAGTATGTAGCCTTTACAATCTCAACCAGCTTACGCTCTTCAAAAGAATAATGGTCAATCATTGTATTAGCCTTAATGCCATTAAATCCGTATGAATCAAGTAACTGCTGAGCCTTTTTATTCATTGCAGAAGAATCTTTTACCAGTCCATGCATAAAGTCATCTTCTTCTCCTAAAAAGATGTTTTCTGCTACCGTTAATCCAGGAAGAGTTCCTATTTCCTGAACAATAATAGATACGCCTTCTTTATTAGCCTCTACCTGACTCTTTACGTTTAACTTTTTTCCATCAAGTGTAAAAGTACCACTTGTAATAGAATATATTCCACACAACATGGAACTGAATGTTGATTTTCCAGAACCATTTTCTCCAATCAGACCGTGTATCTCACCTCTTGTAAACTCAAGGGAAACATCTTTTACAGCCTGTGTCATTCCAAAGTTTTTTGTAATGTTTTCAGCTTTTAATAAAACATTGTTAGACATACCTGCTCCTTATTTTACAACACTGCCCTTTACACCGCGGTTTGTAAGTGTAACAATGGACAGAAGAACAGCTCCAGTAACAAAATCGTTAATTGTCGTAGGAACATTCAATGCTACGAGTCCGTTAAAAATCATAGTAATAATGAACTCTCCTATTACAATAGCAGTAACAGGACAACCAAATTTCTTAAAGGCAATACCAAAGAAAGTACCCATAAGAGGTCTAAAGTTACGGTCCATAGAACTCATTCCTGTAACGGCAAGCATTCCTTTTCCATAACTAACTGTAAGAAGGGCCATAATGCCTACAAAGAAATGCAGTAAAACGAAACCTGTAAATTTATATCGCTCAACATTAATACCCATATTTTTTGCAACATATTCATTGCTTCCAATGGCATTACAATACGTTCCAATACGGGTAAACCGCAAAAGAAATACCATAAGCAAAAATGCTGAGAACGCAACTACATAATTCCACGGAGCATGGTTAAATGCGAGAATATTTGCACTTGTCAATTTTCCTGGAAACCCAGACTTATCAAGAGTAACAACATAGTTTGCAACGCTTTCAAGTATAAGCATCAAGCCTACGGTTACAATCATTGATGGTATGCGAAGTTTTGAATAGAAAAAACCATTAAATGCACCTATGAGTGCACCGCACATAAGACATCCAAAAATAAGTCCTACATATCCAAGACTGCGTGAAAGCAAAACACCAACAAGAGAAGACAATACGATATTAGCACCAATACTAAAATCAAAAAGTCCCATTACAACTATAAAATAAAATCCACATCCACCAACAGCATATTGAATGCTTGTCTGCAGATAGTCAGTCATCAATTTACCTGTTCCAAAATTCTTTGGTGAAAGAATTTTAAACAGAACCCAACAAAAAACGGTAAGAACAATAAGCGTTAATACGCCAAAAAAACGGCTTTTCTTTAATTTTTCAAATGTGCCGCCAGTTCCTAATGTTACAGAGTCGCTCATAATCTTGTACCCTAAAGAAAATAAGGGCAGCAATGCCTACAGCGGTGAAGCTGCAACTCCTTGCTGCCCTTCTAATTATAAAACATATACAGGCATGCACTTGCTAACAGCACTGTGCATGTCAAACATCTAAAAATTTATCTTCTGCTCTTTACGTCTTCAATAGAAAGTTTTGCAGCAGCCTTTTCGAGTTCTGGTTCAGAAAGCTTTGCCATATCTTTCAATTCCTGCTCATTGTATGGAAGTTCATCTACAAAGTACTTTGCATAAGAAGCATAGTCTTCTGATGAAGCAACATACAGATAAGGGAAGTTAATATCATAGAAACTGTTAGCAGGAACTTTATAATTACCCTTTACAGCATTGTAAACAAGCATGAAGGCAATCAAAGGATCACAGAAATGTCCGCCAGATTCTGCAGCCATACCACCAGTAGCAAGCTGTGTATCAAGATCTGCAAGGAAGTCTGTTGAAACAACATCAATCTTACCCTTCTTTCCAGCTGCATCAATAGCTGCAAGTGCACCTACGAGAGTATCTCCACCGCCACCAGCAACAATAAGGGCATCAATATCAGGATTTGCATTCATGATAGCTTCTGCAGTTGCACGTCCAGTATCTGATGTTGTTCCTCCATACTGTGGGTCGAGCAATGTCATCTGATCTGAAGAATGTGCTGCATTCCAAGCCTTAACGCCTTCTTTATAACCTTCCCAGCGAAGAAGGAATGTTGCATCTCCAGCTTCCCAACCTTCAAGGGCAATCTTGCGGTTACCCTTTTCGCCAAGAATCGTTACAAGATTCTTTCCATTATCAATTTCATTTTCATGAACAGCACCAACATAATAAGGAGACTGCTGAGCAAGCTTATATTCATTAGGATTTGTATCCTGATTTATTACACGGAAGAACTGTGCAACATGAACTTTATTCTGTGTACATGTATTAATTACAGATGTCATTTCTGCAGAAGCAGAGTTACAGATAATAATACCGTCACAACCAGCTGCACATAATGTTTCTGCAGAAGCTGTTACCTGTTCGGAAATATGTCCCTGATCAACATACATAACATCTACATCGAGAGCTTTTGCAGCTGCATCAACAATACGCTTACACTGGCTTCCAAGAGTATCTGTAGAGCTCCAGATTGAAACTCCAATTAAAATTCTCTTATCACTGTTACCAGCATCTGATGAGGTACCAGCACCTGCATTTCCAGAATCGCCTTTCTTACTGCAACCCATAAATGCAGTACCTACGATTGCCAGAGAAAGAAGTAGTCCAACAATTTTTTTCATGAAAATCCTCCAAAGATCACCAATTTCCATTGATTGATACAAATCAATTTTATTTGATATGCTTTATTATCAACCATAAATTTCTATTTGTCAAATAAAATCTATATAAATTTGTGATATTTAGATTCTATATCTTTTATCAATTTATATTCAAAAGAATCAACCAGAGCAAGCCAAGAAGCTTCAACTACGTCACAGCTAACACCCATAGTAGACCAACTATTAACACCATCTGAACTTTCAATCAGAACACGAACCCTACTGGCCGTAGCACTTTTTCCATCAAGAACACGAACTTTATAGTCAGTAAGCTTTATGTTCTCGACTGCTGGATAAAATGGCTTTAAAGCAGAGCGCAATGCATTATCAAGAGCATTAACAGGTCCATTTCCTTCGCCTGCTGCAATCTTGATATTTCCATCAACTTCAATCTTTAACTGAGCAAATGAATACAGGCCTTCTTCTACAAGAGGTATTTCTCCGCTTGTCTTGTAATAGCGAAGATTAAAGAAAGGCTGATACTTGCCTATAGCTTTACGTACCAATAGTTCAAAGCTGCCGTCTGCTCCTTCAAACTGATAGCCTTCATGTTCTTTTTCCTTTACTTCCTTTACTATATCAGCAACTACCGGACTTGATTTTGTAATGGATGGATCAAATTTTTTGATCTTTTCAATTATCATGCTTCTGCCGGCAACTTCACTCATAAGGAACACACGTTCATTACCGACTGTATCAGGTGAAATATGTTCATAGGCAGAAGGATTTTTAAGAACTGCATCTATATGCATTCCTGCTTTATGAGCAAATGCATTATCACCAACATACGGCATTCCTGGATCAAGCGGAATATTTGATATTTCAGCAACCCTCCTGCACAATGGAGTCAAGTTTAAAAGACTTTCTTCAGGGATACAGTCATACCCCATTTTTAGCTGAAGGTCTGCAAGTATTGTTGAAAGATTTGCATTACCAGTTCTTTCTCCAAAGCCTAAAAGTACTCCCTGAACATGAGTAGCACCTGCCTGCACTGCAATAAGCGAATTTGCAACTGCAAGTCCAGAATCATTATGAGTATGTATGCCTATTTTGCATAAAGATGAATACTGTTCAGAAACCTTAGTAACAATATCTTGACAATCAGAAAGCATGCAACCGCCTTTTGTCTCACATAGACACAAAACGGAAGCACCTCCATCAGCAGCAGCTTTTAGAGCTTTCATTGCATAATCTGAATTTGCTGCATAACCTGTAAAAAAATGTTCTGCATCAAAAATAACTTTTCTATCATGTTCTGTAAGATATCTACATGTATCAGAAATCATTTCCAGATTCTGTTCCAAAGTAGCATGAAGAATCTCTGTGGCCTGGAAATCCCATGTCTTACCGAAAATAACCACAGTTTCTGTATCGGCAGCCAGCAGACTCTGCAGATTTGCATCTTCTGCACAATTTAAATCTTTTCTGCGGGTTGAACCAAATGCAACTATACTAGAGTTATTCAACTTTAATGCATGAGCCTTTTGAAAAAACTCCATATCTTTAGGATTACTTCCAGGATTACCGGCTTCAATGTAAGCAACTCCTAATTCATCAAGCGCCTGCACAATATGAATCTTATCCTGTACAGAAAAACTAATGCCTTCACCCTGAGCACCATCTCTCAGAGTTGAATCAAGGACTTCTATTTTCTTTTTTGTTTCTACTGACATATAAACGATTATAGTAAAAATACAGCGTTATGTTAATGGGACGTAAAATAAAAAAACTGTATTTGCACCTTTTATAAAAGGTGCAAATACAGCTTTATATATTATAAGACAATCTATTAGAAGTAATTAGAACTTAACTTCGTATCCTATACCAAAAGTAAGGGCACGGCGTGTG
>JAILPY010000201.1 GCA_024699235.1 Treponema sp.
AGCAGAGAGTTCAATTTCAACTTTACATTCTCGATTATTCCATTAGCAGAAAACATCTTTTTAAATCGAGAAAACATAATGAACCATAAAATAATATTTGCAATATAAAGGAGTATAATAAAAGCAACTGCCATTTTATATAAAAACTACCCAGTTATATCAATGATTTTGCCAAGTCCAGGATCTGAAAATTCTTCATTATCAGTTTTCAAGAGGTCTTCTTCTTTCTTTTTTTTACCAGAACCAGAGTTTAAGTTCTGATTAGAAGAACCACCTTGTTCTAGATTATTTTTTATTTTATTTGATTCAACATCATTCTGTGCAGCATTTTGTACAATCTTTGATTTTTCAAGATTTTCTGCAGCGGTCTTGTCCCTGCCATATTGATTTGCAAACTGTACGCTATGATTTTGAGACGCATTAAATTTCGCAACATTATCCATCTGAGAATATATAACAGATAAATCAATTGGTTGAATAGCCATCAGGAGCTCCTACGTCACTTGTTACCTGAGACTGATCATACTTTCCACGTCGAACAAAATTATTTTCAAAGTAGAATGAGACAGCTTTACAATCAGTTTTTATTTCATCTAATTCATCACGTACATATATTTTTGTACCTGCATAGACAGTTCCACTTGCGTTAACACGACCAACAACTTTAAGTTCTCTAAGACGTTGCTGCAATGTATTAATTTCTTCCGTCATAGCATCGCTCTTTTCAACGATTTCTGCCTTTTGCTCCTTGAATTTCGCAAGAGCCTCTTCCTTTTCCTTAGGAATTGAACGACGGATTTCTTTCTGATTTTCTAGAGTATTAATATTAAGATCAATTTCATCAAGTTCTTTAGCAAGCTCTGTCTGCTGTGCCTGCAATTCCATCAAACGTTGCTTAGCCTCTGGATCAAAGCCTACTTCCAGAATAGTTTCTGCACCACCAGCAGGAGAACCAATATTTTTTGCAGAAATTTCCTCTGTTGCAAAAAGGTGTCCACCTATTATCTGAGCACGTTTTCCTTTTAACAGGATTTTTTTCATTGCAGAAACATCTGCATTCATTATATTGTCATTTACAACAACATATTCACCTGCAGTAACTTTTGTATTCTGAATAAAACGAGCCCATACAGATTTAGAAGTCTTTATGACACCTTCATCACGCCCCATAACACCTTGAGAAATTACAATATCACCCTCAGCCTCAATCTTACAGTTACCGACAGAACCATAAACTTCAATATTTCCGTCAGCCTTTATATCATATCCATCTTCAACGTTACCCTTAACGATAACAGTTCCCATGAATGTAATATTTCCAGTTTTAATATTAACGCCAGGAACTTCATATACTTCTTCTACAGTTATCTTATTTCCAACAAGCATGACCTGACCATTCTTTTCTGCAAGAATAGTTCGTCCATCTTTATCCATAACAACATTGGAACCAAGCATAATCTGAATATCTTTACCATTTTTAGCTTCAAGATATTTTCCAAATATAGTTTTTCCACCCTTACCTCGTTCTGCAAGAACTTTTTGAGCGAGTCTCTGTCCAGCAACGACATTCTGAATAAGGTTTAGTTCCTTAAAGTTTACCTGACCATTCTGAGTCTCTTTAAGTTTCATCTTCGACGTATCTGTCTCAAAGTCATAGGCAATATATGCATCATGTCCATCAACAGGTTTTATAGCCGTTGCAACTTCATAAGGAGTATTATAAACAGGATTATCTACAAATTCTGAAATTTTTTCCATATCAATGCCAACAACAACACCTTGTGTCTGGAGAGCCTTTTTAATCATTTCAGCAGATATTTCACTTCCACCTGTTGCAGGAGGCGTAGCGGTAATAGTTGCATACATTTCATCTTTTGGAATATCAACAGTCATAGATGCATCTGCAGCAGGAACATGTTTATAACTACCGACAAAAACATATTCATCAGAAGATCCTTCTTTACAAATTTTCTTTATAAGAGGTTCATCTATATCCGTAGTATCACTTCTTTTAGCAGCAGAAAGGACTTCCCCCTGAGAGACAGGAGATCCTGATCCAACTGGCAACAGTACTTTGAGGAAAATTTCGCTTCCAAAATGGCGAAGATAAAAGAGACCGTCCCTATCAACAATCTTATTCTCTTCTGCTGCCTGTGATGCAGCCATTTCTTCCTGCTTTTTAGCTTCCATCTTTTTCTGAACAATAGATGGATTTTCATAAATGCGAAGTAACCAAGGTTTTTTTGCAAGACCAGCAACACCCTGAAAACCTTTTTCCTCGACTTCATACTGAAGGTTTGCAATCTTTGTTTCAAGCTGGACTGCTGCATCTTCCAAGCATTCTTCAATTGTATCTGCACGAACTACAACACTGTGTATTTCTTTATCAACTGAGAGTTTCTTTTCAAGATCTGTACGCAGTTTTTCCAGATTGATCATGTATTACACCTCTTTAAAATATACCCTTTCTTAAACTCGTCAATTTTGCCTTCAGACGAACATTCGCTTTTGAATGCAACTGACTTATCCTGCTTTCACTGACATTAAGCACCTGACCTATTTCTCGGAAAGTCAGGTCTTCATGATAATAAAGAACTATAACCATTTTTTCATTATTAGGAAGTTCATTAATCGCCTGTATTATAACTTTCCTGATTTCTTCCCTTTCAACAATTACATCTGGATTTAAACTATTAGGAGCTTCAATATTATCCCCAATAGATAAATGTTCACTATCATCACCAGAATACCAAACATCATTCAAAGACAGAATGCTAGTTCCACTAACCTTCATAATGGTACTTTCATATTCAGCTTCAGTCATGCCCATAGCTTTGGCAATTTCACTATCTGTAGCCGTTCTTCCAAGCTTAGCTTCAAGTTCAACAATAGTATCTTCTATTTCCCGAGATTTCTGACGTACAGAGCGAGGCACCCAGTCCAACTCTCTTAGTTCATCAAAAATTGCACCACGAATTCTTGTCACAGCATAGGTTTTAAATTTTACATTTTTTTCAGGATCATATTTATTAATAGCATCTAACAGACCAAACTGACCGAATCCTACCAAATCATCAAATTCAACATTATCAGGCATTCCCGAGGAAACCTTTCCTGCCACATATTTTACAAGAGGCATATATTGTCTGATAAATTTGTCACGAATAGCAGAGGATTTTGTCTTCTTGAATTCATGCCAGAGTTCATCTTCTGTTTTCTCGTCTAAATTCGGCATTTCTCCCACACCCTTTTATAAAACTCAATCTTCTCTTTTTAATACTGTCCTAATAGCCTTAGCTAATGTTTCTGTATCATGATCTTTAGCTTTTGTTCCATCTGCAAAAACAATACGCCCTTCATCTGAAGAATCCATACCATCCTGTGCAAACTCACTATCTTCTATAACATCATCATCT
>JAILPY010000013.1 GCA_024699235.1 Treponema sp.
CGACAGCATCCAGAGAGGAACTTCTATGCGCTCTCCTGATGCAGGTTCCTTTATAATATACTGATGGGAAATATTAGACTTTACATATACAGGGACAACCGTTCCATCTGCAAGCTCTCTGTCAGAAATGTTCCACAAGACTACGCTGTAGCCTATGATTCTGGAACACGAAGCAAGTAAAATGCCGAGCAAGCAGACTGATAAAGCTGTAAGAAAATGTTTCATAAATTTTGAGCCATACATGGCTTTATCATACAGTATTTAAGGGTTTGTTGAAAGTGGCACTAATCCCTTTGGATTTATTTCACCATTCAGGGCAGCAAACAGAGCGTTAAAGGTGTAGTCGCTATAACTGTAACCGCATAAAATTGAATTTACCCAGTCAAAGCGTTCAAGCACCGGAACAGGAGACATAATGGAAAGGACTACAACCTTTTTTCCAAGCCCTTTAAGGCGCTGCAGGATGCTTGCACTGTGCCTGTCGTAAACGCAAAAAATAATGGTATCATAAGCAGATGCTACATTTACAATGTTAGGGGCATTCCATTCATTATAATTGCTGCTGTCACTTTTTAGCTCGCTGCTAATATAGTAAGTAGCGGCCTTAGGATACCTTTTCCTGCCCTGCTTATATAATGATACATAAGGGGCTACAATAAGAACTTTTTCACTTGACTTTAGCTTTAGCGGCACAGTTCCTTCATTTTTATACAGTGTTATTGACCGGCATGCCTGTTCAAGGAAAAATTTCTGTCCGTCCTTATCAGGTATATGTTCGTCTATTTTACTTTCATCAGGGTAAAGGGGCGCTGCATTATCGCCCTTAAAATAAGAGAGCTTTGCAATAATTACGCGACGGGCAGCATCTTTAACTCTTTCATTAAAACTTTCATCAGACTGCATAAGCTCAAGGTTTTTTGTCCATAAAGAATCATTAAGACCTGCTGTAGATGAAGAGATAATAATGTCATTGCCCGCCTCAATTGCCATAGTAAAAGCTTTTGTAAGAGAACCGGCAAACTGCGTTGCTCCATTCATCATCATGTCGTCAGTAATTATAAGGCCCTCAAATCCAAGGCGCTGCCTAAGAATGTCCGTCAAAAAGTATTTAGAAAGAGAAGCAGGCGCTCCGCTTTTATCTATCTGAGGATATGCAAGGTGACCGCTCATAATCGCAGGGACTTTAGAATCTATAAGGTGCTTAAAAGGCACAAGCTCCCTTTGCTCCCATGTCTCAAAGTCTATGTCTATGCTAGGCAGCTTGCCATGACTGTCAAGGCTTGTATCTCCATGCCCTGGAAAATGCTTAGCCGTAGGAATAACTCCGGCAGCTTCACAGCCTCTTGAAAAGGCCATGGCAAGGACAGATGCACTTTCGGGTTCTGAGCCGAATGAGCGAGGACCAATTACAGATGAATTCAGGTTTGTATACAAGTCTACAACAGGCGCAAAATTAAGGTTTATGCCTAGCGCTCTTATTTCTTTGTTAATGTAATACCCTGAATAATAAGCATCAAGCGGCAAGCCTGAAGCACCTATTGCCATGTTACCGGGCGTTTCAGACGTAGTCCCCTTAACATGACGTATCCATCCACCTTCCTGGTCAGTTGCAACAAACAGAGGTATCTTAAACCTTCCGGATGCGGCCTCTCTTTGCAAAGTGCTTACAGATTTTGCAACTAGGTGTATGTTATCTGTATTCCATCCAAATACCTTAACGCTTCCGAGCCCACGCCTTGTTACCCACTGATTCAAGAGTGCGCTGGGTTCTGTTCCAGCCCAGCCAAACATAAGAATCTGGGCCAAGAGTTCCTGATCAGTCATTCTTCTTACAATCTGCTCTGCAAGTTCTCTGTCAGGAATGTCAGACCAAAAATTTAAGTCAGAAGGCAAAGTGTCGTCAATTTTTTCTGTAAGATTTATAGACTGTGCATAAAGAGAAGACTGAAATGTAAAAAAGATTGCCAAAATGCATAAAAGGGCGCGTAAGCTTATAAAGTGCAGGAATGCACTTAGGGTGCAAGAGATTGGCCTGTCATTCATACTTAGCAATTTCCATCTGGCACAGCTGGTCGCACATTTCATTATACTTTACGCCAGCGTGACCTTTTACCCACTGCCAGCTTACATTAAGTGCACTATATAGCTGATCCAGCTGTTCCCATAAATCCTTATTAAGCACAGGCTTTTTTGCTGCAGTCTTCCAGCCATTTTTTTTCCAGTTCTTTATCCATGAAGTAATGCCGTTTTTTACATACTGACTGTCAGAAAACACATTAATTTCCTCAGATTTCCAGCTTTCATTTAAAGCTACAGCCTTTAGAGACTGAATTGCCGCCATAAGCTCCATGCGGTTATTTGTTGTATTTTTTTCACCACCTGAAATTGTGCGTACGTCATTGCCATCAATAATAACAGCTCCCCAACCACCAGGCCCAGGATTTCCATGGCAACCGCCATCGGTGTAAATTACAATATTGCTCATACAAAAATAATATAGAAAAAAAAACTTGTGTCAAGGACACTTGCCAATGACACAAGCATTTAAACAAAAAAGGCGGTCTGTTACCAGACCGCCTTCACTATCTAAGCATTAATCCCGTTAAGGGTTAAATTAGAATGTGTACTTCCAAGATACTGGGAGGCTAGCAGCGTAAGAACCTTCGCCATCGAGCCAGTACTGAATCTTAGCACTTGCACCGAAAGTGTTTCTTCCAGTTGTGTATGTAAGACTAGGCTGGAGTTCAACCATTGGAGCAAGAGCTTCACACTTAGCCTTTGAACCTGTTCTGTCTCCAGAACCCTTCTTTGTCTTGTTAGCTGTTGAAAGAGTAGCTTTTCCCTGACCCTGTTCACGATAGAATACGTATCCAACTCCACCAGAAGTCTTGTTACCCATATCATAAGCAACACCAGCTGCCAATCCAATGTTGAACTTGCCTGGGAGAAGGTCATAACCAACCTTCAAACCTGCATACAAGTCATAGAATGACTGTGTCTTGAAGAAGTTCATCAAAGCTTCAAGCTGTGCTGTGAAGTCGCCGAATGCAGCCTTAACAGCAAGGTTTGCCTTGTGGTGACCACCGATAACAACCTTTACATCATCTGGATAGTTGTCTGTAAAGTCAAGGTAGCTAACCTTTGTTGCACCACCGTTGTATGTATAACCGAGGTTGAAGTCAAGGAAAGAAATTCCTGCATTAGCATACAAGCCATAAGAACGTGTATCACGGTTGATTACATCTTCCATGAATGCACCGATTGTAATCATGTCAAGCAACTTGTAGTCTACGCCAACGTTAAACTTGAATCTGTAGTCATTGGCACCAAGATTCT
>JAILPY010000018.1 GCA_024699235.1 Treponema sp.
TCTGGTATTGATTCTTGTTATTGCATCATTTGTAAATGTTGTGGCTGCAACATTCCTTACGCCTGCAGATGCAAATCAGTTTGGGTTCGTGCTTCATCCTACAGGAAACCAGACAACAGCAATGATTTCATTCCTTTTCATTGTTCTTGCTGTTATATACGGAATCATGACTAACCGCCTTGGCATTAAGACTCTTCCTGCAACAGTCATTGGCATTGTAGCTATCGTTGGAATAGTAATCCTTGGACTGAACGTTGGCCTTGCAATGAGCCGCAACGCATGGATTGTATTGATTGGCTTGTACATTGCAGTGGCTTCCCTTATTCCTGTCTGGATTATGCTTCAGCCTCGCGATTACCTTTCATCATTCCTCCTTTATGCAATGATGCTCATTGCCCTTGTTGGAATCATATTTGCAGCCTTTGCCGGCGGCTCTCGCGGCGTTCAGTTTGGACTTCCTGCATTTACTGGATGGAA
The DNA here is from genome assembly GCA_024699235.1 of Treponema sp. Classification (GTDB taxonomy): domain Bacteria; phylum Spirochaetota; class Spirochaetia; order Treponematales; family Treponemataceae; genus Treponema_D. The sequence goes on from JAILPY010000018.1 coordinate 478, forward strand.
GACAGCAATCGGAAACCTTTTCCCAGCACTGTTTATTACAGTAGCATGCGGTGCATGTTCTGGATTCCATTCATTGATTGCATCTGGTACATCTTCAAAGCAGCTTGATAACGAAAAGAATGCAAAGGCAATCGGTTACGGCTCAATGCTCATTGAGTCTGCACTCGGAATCATTTCCCTGATTTCTATCGGCATCATCGTTGGCTCTATCAAGGACCAGACATTCATTACAAAGAATGCCTCGGGCCTTATGGCATTCAAGGGCTCTCCTGCAGCCGCATTCGGCGAAGGCATTGCTTACCTTTTCGGCGATAAGTCAACTCATGCATTCAATACAATAAAGGCATTGCTTACCCTTGCAGTTTCAGTATTTGCCCTTACGTCGCTTGACTCAGCAACCCGCTTGAGCCGCTTTATGTTCTCAGAGCTTTTCCTTAAAGATGACGAACATACATGGAAAGATGCAAAAAGTCCTGTCCGCAAGACTCTTGCAAATCCTCTTGTAGGAACGGCATTCATGGTTGTTGTTGGATGTATTCTCGGAGGTCTTTCCCTGTCTCAGATTTGGGGACTCTTCGGTTCTGCAAACCAGCTGCTCGCAGGCATTGCCCTGATGGCAGTAGCTGCATGGCTCGGCCAGGTTGGCAAGAACAACAAGATGTTCTTTATACCGACTGTATTCATGCTCTGTGCAACGCTCACTCAGCTTGTACTTACAGTCATAGCTAAGGTTAAGATCTTTACAGGTGCTGCAAAAGCTTCTGGCCCTCTTTGGGGACACTGGTTCCAGTTCTTCTTTGCAGCTGCAATGGCAGTTCTGGCAGTAATCCTTGTTATTGAAGGCGTAAAGACTTTCTCTAAGCAGGCTAAGAAGGCAAATTAATTTGCATTAGGCATAAAAAAGGGCTGCGGATATATCCGCAGCCTTTTCTGTCTGTAAGCTGTAATGCCAATTACTGACGGGTGGCGTGGCGCTCGCTGCCGCTTCTGGCAATGTAAGTTACAGTGGTGTAAAGTCACGAAGAGCAACCTTTGTGACAAAGTTTTTATCGATTTTGAATTTCTTGTTATGCTTAGCTCTTAATTTTGTAGAATAATTTTATAAATATTTTTTCTTTTACAAAAATCCATACAATCAATACTAGTATATCTATTAAAACATGAAATATCAGTTGCAGATAAGAATTTATCTTAATAAGTTTTGCATTTCCCGTAAAAATAATAAAGGTCCACAAAAATGAAAGATAATTATCTATTAGATGAATGCAAAGCAAATCAAGCGAATATTTTCCAACAAACACAAGGCTTTTTGAGATTTTCATACTTTCAATAGATTTGCTAAACTGTATAACACAAAGTGTACCGCACAGAGCAATTAAAATGCTTACCATTGAAAAAGGATAGCTTCTTGTCGCAAGTTCAATGTAAATTCCTTTATTCCATGCCATATATGTCCAGAAAATAAAGCAAAAAAATCCAATAAATTTTATATATTTTGAATCTTCATCTATCTCTTTTCTGAAAACATAACCTGAATACATAAAAAGCATTGCAGGAAATAGCAAGTCAAAATTTTGAGGTAGCCACAACTTTCTGCCGAATACAGAAAAAACAAAAGTTAAAGTAAGAAAAAAAACTAACCTATATCTCTGTATCAAATTTAGGCACAAACGAAATAATAATTTTGAAAAAAATAGTGCTAATAAGAACCATACAGCCCCAACTCCCGGAAAAAAATAGTAATTACATCCATTTCCCCAAAGTATGCTTATAAAAATAGTTTTTGCACAACTTTTTACTTCTGTATGATTAATCAATATCTCCAATAAAAACTGTATAACCTTTATAATAAATACAGGTACGACCAGACGCTTAAAATCTTTTAATATTGTAGAACCAAAATTCTTATATGGGATTTGTTTTATAGTATATCCAGCTAAGACGAAAAATAATGGCATATGAAAAGAAAAAATTATATTTCTTATATTTCCACCAAAAGGAACATTGTGCCCAACGATTGTACAAATAATTGCAATTCCTTTCGCAATATCAAGCCAATCAATTCTTTTTTTTATTTGAGTTTCCATTTTTTCTTCCATGCTTTCTCCTATCCACGCCAGTGGTGTGCAAGCATCAATGCTGCAATTATTGCAGCGAACTTAGAAAAACTTTTTATAAAATCATCCACGGATATTAAATAGATTTATTTTCTTAATGCGAATCTGCGTATGGCAGGCAGAATGTCTGCCGAGCAGATTCGCATTAAGGGTCTTGAGTCAAGACCCTTAACACAGTACTGTGTTAAGGGTTCCCGCGAAAACTTTGCGTGATGTGTAGTGTGTTCTTTGCGTGATGTGTAGTGTGTTCTTTGCGTGATGCGTAGTGCGCTCTTTGCGTGATGCGTAGTGCGCTCTTTGCGTGATGCGTAGTGTGTTCTTTGCGTGATGCGTAGTGTGTTCTTTGCATGATGCAAAGTTTTGTCATGCGTAATCTACAAATTTGCTGCCCATAAATATATTACTCTTTAACCATAACTTAATTAAAACGTGCCGATGGCATAAAGCCAGAGGCGCAAGGAGTAATTTATGAGTGAGACATTGTCCACAACATTCAAGAATGCAGGTTCTAACGGCAGAATCACGCTGTATGCAAATCCTTTTGACAATGGCAGCCAGTATTACGGCCGCTTTGAGCGGAATGTGGTTGATACAAAAGTTCTGATTGCCCGCATTCAGAACCGTAAGGCAGGTACAAACGAACTTGCCGTACAGGAAATTGCAGGTTTCTTAAAGGAAGAAATCCTTCAGGCAGTAAGGAACGGTGAAGCCGTCAACGTAATGGACTTGGGCATCCTGTACATTGTGCCTAACAGGAAGTTTGACGGCATGAGCATGGAGCAGTCAAGCGCTCCGGCTCTTGCAGTGCGCTTTTTGCCGGGCAGTACGCTTAGGAATGCAGTTTCAGGCATCCAGATTAAGGAAATAAAGCTTGCAGAAACGCCGCGCCTGATTCGTGAAGTCATTGACAAGTATACCGGCCGTACTGACGGGGTTATTTCAGCAGGAAAATTTGCCGTCATTAAGGGAATGAAGCTGAAGGTTGAAGGCGAAAATTCAGGCCTTTACCTTTGTCCTTTGGACGCTCAGGAAAATCCTGCTGATGAAGAGTCCTGGATTAAGTGCGATGAACTTGGGGCAAATACTTCCGGGACTTTGGAATTCTTTGTGCCTTCAGGCTTGGAAAAAGGCAAGAAACTTAAGGCTTTAATCCGGACTCATTACTGTTCAAACAATTATTCTTCAAAGGAAATGAAAGACATTTGGAGTGATGTCATTACGGTAATCTGACAGAAAGTTAATATTAAGTAAAAAAAAGCGGCTGTGGGGGGGTCCCTGCAGCCAAAAACATTTGTCCTGCAGGAACCAGGCATTTTCATGCACTATTTTTAATGAAATTTTTATCATTGCATATTTGAAGGTGGAAATTTTATTAAAACAATGTTATAATTTTAGCACTATTAAAATGTATATAGTATAGGAGTTGTTTATGGCTGAATTAAAAGTTCCTGAACCTTCAAAAAAAATTTATGCATATTGCGCCTTGATGTGCTCTATGCCTGCTGTTTATGGCGCATTTTTTTCTGTTTTCTGCGGTCTTTTTTCCTTTGGAGACTTTATGAAATGCGCTTTTTCACCTCTTTCTATGATTTATGTTGTTTTTTTTGCAGCGATTGTAATACTCTTGCAAAGAGGTGTAGTTGCAAAATACAGTTCTTATGACGGTTCCGAATCTTCGTATGATTTCCTTAATAATATATATCCTTTGGTTGTAGGGGCATTTATAGCAGTCCTGCTTATAAATGCTATATGCTATCCGTTTGTATTTGCATCTGCGGCTGTAAGGAATAATGTAACGACCTTTAATCTGTCTTCATTCATTGGCATTTCCATTGGATCAACTTTTTTGATAGGCCTTGTTTTTTACATTCTATGGCTTGAAAATATGGAAGCATGGCTGAAATTCCTTCCTTTTATGGAAAAGCACCTTAAGATGAATCTTGTTTCCCGCTTTTTGCTGGTAAACATCTTTTCTGCAATAGGCCTGGTTTTGCTGATTATTGTGCCAATGTTCATGTCCGCAAATGAAGACAAGACTTTAAAAGAAATTTTTACCGCTTATATGCTTCCTGCCGCAGTAATAGGAGTCCTTCTTAACGGCATGGGCTTTATGACAATGGTAAGGAGCCTTACGGGAAGAATTCAGTCCATTTCTGTTTTTGCCCAAAAACTTGCTGACGGAAACTATACGATGGACGTTCTTGAAGTTCGTTCAAGGGATGAATTTGGAATTCTTGTCCATAACATGAATATCTTCTTCAAGGCAACAAAAGGGCTCCTTGATAAAGTTAAGAGCTCAGTTTCTACTACAAAAGGCTTCGGCGAAGACCTTGAAACTCAGATGTCAGATACTGCATCTTCTGTCCAGCAGATTGTAGCTAATATCAAGGATGTTAAGAACCTTATTGAAAATCATGCAGCTGGAGTTGTCAATGTTTCTTCAGCAATGGAAATGATTACAAGGAACATTGACATGCTTAACTCTAGCATAGAGACTCAGGCGGCCGGCGTTGAGCAGAGCTCTGCTGCTGTACGTGAAATGGTTGCAAACATCCAGAGCGTTACGAACATACTTTCAAAGAATGCTGATGCCGTCCAAAAGCTTGGAGACGCCTCTGATGAAGGTAACAGGAGGGTTCAGGATGCTGTCGCTATGTCTGACAGGATTCTTTCTGAATCTTCAGGACTTCTTGATGCATCTGCTGTCATCCAGAACATTGCTGACCAGACAAACCTCCTTGCAATGAACGCTGCCATAGAAGCTGCCCATGCAGGAGAAGCCGGTAAGGGATTTGCCGTCGTTGCAGATGAAATCAGAAAGCTTGCAGAGCAGAGTAACGCCCAGGGCCGAAAGATTTCTGAAAGCCTCCAGTCCCTTGAAGAAATCATTAAGGGCGTATCTGTCAGTACAAAGGCCTTGCAGACTCAGTTTGCCGTCATATTTGACCTTACGCAGACCGTTAAGACTCAGGAAGAAGTCGTCATGAATGCCATGAACGAGCAGAATGCCGGAAGCACTCAGATTATTGATGCTATGAGAAGCATTGACGATTCTACTATAAGCGTAAAGCAAGGCGCAAGCGAAATGCTTACGGAAGGCAAGACCGTAGGCAATGAAATTCATAATCTTGAAAAGACTACTAATTCTGTAGCGGAATTTGTAGAGCAGATGCTTGCCGGCACAGACCGCATCGTAAGCCTTATAGACAATGGAAAAGAGTCTACCGATAAAAACTATGATGCCGTAAAGGTGCTTGAAGATATGACTATGAAGTTTAAGGTTAAGTCATGATTATCCTTTTATAAATGTAATTTAAATGATATAATCCCCTCACTTTTGAGGGGATTTTTTTTATGAGTGTCTTTCAGGGAATTATTCTGGGCGTCCTGCAGGGAATTGCAGAGTTTCTGCCTGTCTCATCATCAGGGCATCTGGCTCTTGCCCAGCATCTGCTGGGGCTTAGCGATGTACCTCTTCTTTATGACGTTTTTCTTCATATAGCAACTCTTTGCGCCGTAATGCTGTTTTTCCGCAAAAAGATTGTCAGGCTTTTATGTGTGTTCGGCCGTATGATTCTAAGGAAATCTGCTGATGAAGATGAGCTTGCCTGCCGCCGCTATATTGCAGGAGTAATTCTTGCAACTGCCGTAACTGGGGTTATAGGCATTATTGTTGAAAAAAAACTTGATAACCTTCCGATAAAATTTGTATGCGCAGGTTTCCTGCTTACATCCGTGCTTCTTGTCCTTTCTTCTGTCGTAGAAAAGCGCAGGCATCAGAATGAAAGTCTTGAAGTCTCAGCTGCAGGCAGTGCGCCTTCATGGCGGCAGTCTCTTGCAATAGGCTTTGCTCAGGGAATCGGAACCTTGCCTGGCGTTTCTAGGAGCGGTTCTACCATTTCTGGAGCCTTGCTTTGCGGTGTAACCAGAGAGGTAGCTGGGGAGTTTTCATTTATAGCATCTATACCGGCAATACTTGGAGCTTTTATCCTTGAGCTTAAGGATTTTGGACAGGTAAGTTCTTCTGTAGGAATTGCTCCTGTTGCTGCAGGCTGCATTGCGGCTTTTGTAAGCGGAATCTTTGCTTTGGCATGGCTTATGAAGCTTATCCGCAAGGGAAAGCTGGCGTGGTTTGCCTGCTATCTTGTACCTGCAGGTATTCTTGGAATTTTATTTTTGTAAATATAGTGGAGGTATTATTAATGAATAAGTTTACAAAAAAGATAATGGCTGTTGCATTTTCTGCTCTTTTGGTTGCAGTTGCTCCAGCTTTTGCAGCAAGCGATGATGAAGAGTCAAATAGCTCAAAGATAAAAGAAGGTGCCAGCTCATTTTTTCAGGGCTTAAAGGGGTCTGTAAAGGATGCTGGAAATTCTGTAAGCAACAAGGCTAAGGATATTACTGCATCTGCTTATATCGGTACCTGGAGTTTTATTAACGGTAAATATACGACAATGATTGTATGTGACGATGACAATACAATGAGCATTGTACAGACTCAGAAAAGAAGCGAAAATAACTGGACGGGAACTTATACCGTTTCTAAAAAGCAGATGACATTCTATATTGAAAAGATGAACGGCAAAAAAAGCAGAGATACATGGGTAATAAACTTTGATGCAGATAAAAAGGACTATATGATTCTGTCTTCTGCAGACATACCTAACGATTTGAACGGATACGATTTTTCCCGATCAACTCTTTTCCTTTATATAGAAGGAGAACCTTCTTCTGTAGAAGAATCAGAAGACTAAGTCTGGCAATGAAAAACCCCTGAAAGCATGCTTTCAGGGGTTTTTTTATGACTTTAATTTGATTCAGCCGCTCCAGGAAGGCCTATGTCCTTGCGGTAATACATTCCTGCAAACTTTATGCATTCCAGTGCCTTATATGCATCGTTCCATGCCTGGGTAAAGGTTTCGCCCTGTGCAGAACAGGCAAGTACTCTTCCACCGCTCGTTATGAGCGCAGGCCTTGCGGAAGCCGGCCTTCTGTCTCTCCGCCTGTCTTCTATTGCGCCTGCAATGAAGAGCTTTGCACCAGTCTTATCAAGCTTTTCTTCTTCAATGGAAATCTGTATGCCTTTTTTGTATATGTTAGGGTATCCTCCGCTTACAGCAACAGGTGCAACGGAAAATCCTTTCTTCCATTTAAAGTCAAAGCTGGACAGCGTTCCGTCCGTTATTGCCTGGCACATTTTTGTAAAGTCAAAGTCCATGAGCGGCAATACGGCCTGTGTTTCTGGATCTCCAAGCCTTACATTGTACTCAAGGCATTTAGGACCGTCTGAAGTAAGCATAAGTCCAAAGAAAATGAATCCCCTGTAATCATATCCTTCTGCTATCAGTCCCTTTAGCGTTGGTTCAAGTATGTTCTTTTTAAATTGAGCTTCTATTTCTGGGGTAAAGTCTTCTACTGGCGCTACGGATCCCATTCCGCCTGTATTAGGTCCTTTTGCACCCTCTTCAAGGCGCTTATGGTCACGGGCGCTTACGAATGGAATTATGCAGGCCTTTCCTTCTTTTGCATATTCAGGCGTTACGCTTACTGCTGCCAGTATTGAAATTTCAGATCCCCTAAGGTATTCTTCGATGACTAGCTTTTTGCCTGCATCGCCGACACGGTTTTCTTCCATTAATTCTTTAACTGCCAGGCGTGCATCTTCTATAGTCTTTGCAACTACGACACCTTTTCCTGCTGCAAGGCCGTCAGCTTTTATTACTATAGGAGCTCCGTGAGATTCTATGTATGAAAGGGCTGCGGCTTCTTCTGTAAAAGTCATGCTTGCTGCACAGGCTACGCCGTATTTTGCCATGAATTCTTTTGCCTTATCTTTGCTGGCTTCAAGCTGTGCTGCTTCTTTTTTTGCCCCAACAGCAGGAATTCCGTTGTCCCAGAATTCATCTGCAAGTCCGTCTGCAAGGGGGTTCTCTGGCCCTACAACGACCATTGAGCAGTTTTCTTCCTTTGCAATTCTTACATAAGTGCCTTCGCTCAAGGATTTGTTTACGCATTTGCTTTCAATTGCCGTACCTCCGTTTCCAGGTACGCAAATAACCTTTTCAACATCATCGCTCTGAGCAAGCTTCCATGCGATTGCATGCTCACGTCCGCCGTTTCCAACAACCATTACATTCATGTTTTCATAATATGCTAAATGGTGGGAAGTTTCAAGACAGACTTTGTTTGCGTATGTGACTTGAGACTTTTCTGACTTGTCCTTATACTTGTATTCATGGAATACATAGTGCTGTTTGGACTTGTAATTTTTATTTTTATACTGCTTAACTGGTTTATCAGATGGAAGGCTTACGGTCAAAAAGAAAATGCCCAGAAAAAGGCCCTTCAGGCAAGGAAAAAGGCTGCAGAAAAAGGCTTTGTCGTTAATTGCCCTGTATGCAATAGCGTCCTCCTTCCCGGTGAAAATCTGATAAGCAGGGTTTACCGTCCCATGACGGTTCCTGACCAGCTTTGTACTATAAGCGGATGCCCTCACTGCTATCCTACCCCGGAGCCTGGAATAAAAAGAAGGTGTCCTGTATGCGGAAAGGAAGTCCCACTGGGGGAAGGTCATCTGACAGCAAGGCTGTTTAATTATGCAGATGGAAAAAAACATGTTGTTGTAACGGGCTGCACGGAGTGCTGCAAGCATTCTGTAAAATAAAATTAAATCTTTGACAAAAATTACAGGAAATGTAATAATTGTTGTCTGAAACTAACTTTTAATTCTCTAAGGGGGAAATTTTAATGAAATCATATTTTGATTTGAAGGGTCAGGTTGCGGTAGTAACCGGCTGCTCTACAGGCCTGGGAGTTCAGATGGCTCACGCACTGGCAAATCAGGGGGCAAGCATTGTTGCCATTGCCCGCCGCAAAGAAAAGATTGAGGCTGTAGCAAAAGAAATTGCAGATGCTTATGGTGTAGAAACTCTTGCAGTCCAGTGTGACATTACAGATACAGCCCGGGTTGAGGCAGCTATAGATGAAGTTCTTGCAAAGTTTAAGAGAATTGACATAGTGATTAACAATGCCGGTACTGGTGCTGTTGCTCCTGCGGAAGACATTACTGACGAACAGTTCTATAATGAAGTAAACATTGATATGTTTGGCTCTTTCAGGGTAGCCCGCGCCGTTGCAAAAAAAGCTATGATTCCTGCAAAATATGGACGCATAATAAACATTGCTTCTATGTACGGTCTTGTTGGCAACAAGGTCGCTCCTTGCTCTCCGTATCATGCTGCAAAAGGCGGCGTTGTTAATATGACAAGAGGCCTTGCTGCAGAATGGGGAAAATATAACATTACTGTAAATGCAATCTGTCCTGGATACTTTTATTCTCCCCTTACAAAAGAGACTTTGGATTCTGACTTTTTCCAGCAGAATGCCAAGACTATGATTCCCTTGAGCCGTTACGGCAATGAAGGCGAGCTTGATACGGCAGCAATATTCCTTTCAAGTCCTGCTTCAAGCTATGTGACTGGCGTAATTCTGCCTGTAGACGGCGGATATACTTCTATGTAAGTTTTTTCTTATTCATAGGCCGCTGCATGCTTTTCGTATGCAGCGGCCTTATAAATTTTATTTATATGTAAGAAAAAGTCTTTATTTCCCTAAAGTCAAAAAATGAATCTCCGAAATTCAAAGTATGGGGTGTAAAGCCTCGGGTGGCAGATATGGGATAAAATATTTGCTTTAAAAAAATTTACCTTTATATAGAGGAGATACGTTATGGTTATCAATCACAACATGAGTGCAATGTTTGCACAGCGCTCAACTGGTATTACAGAATTGAGCCAGCAGAAGAGTATGGAAAAGCTCTCATCTGGCATGAAGATCAACCGTGCTGGTGATGATGCTTCTGGACTCGCAGTTTCTGAAAAGATGCGCGCTCAGATCAGAGGCTTGAATCAGGCTTCTGAAAACGCACAGAATGGAATTTCTTTCATTCAGACAACAGAAGGCTACCTCCAGGAAACTGAAGATATCATCCAGCGCATCCGTGAACTTGCTGTTCAGTCAAGCAACGGTATCTACACAGAAGAAGACCGCCTGATGATTCAGGTTGAAGTATCTTCTCTCGTAGCTGAAGTAGACCGCATTGCATCTGCAGCTCAGTTCAATGGCTTGAACATGCTCACAGGTCGCTATGCACGCCCAACTGGTGAAAACAATGTAACAGGTTCTATGTGGCTCCACATTGGTGCAAACATGGATCAGCGCACACAGGTATATATCGGAACAATGACATCATCAGCTCTCGGAATCCGCAATGTTGGTACTGAAGAGATTTTGACACTTGAAACACCTGATGATGCAAACCGCGCAATCGGTACTCTCGATGAAGCAATCAAGAGAATCAACAAGCAGCGCGCTGACCTCGGTGCATACCAGAACCGCCTTGAAAAGACTGTAGAAGGATTGAACGTAGCTGCTGAAAATACTCAGGCTTCTGAATCAAGAATCCGTGATACAGATATGGCTGCAGAAATGGTTGAGTTCACAAAGAACAACGTTCTCCAGCAGGCTGGAACTGCTATGCTTGCACAGGCAAACCAGTCTTCACAGAATGTTCTCTCACTCTTGAGATAATTGGTTATAGTATAGCCGGTAAGGGCACTCCTGAAAGGGGATGCCCTTTTTTTGTGAAGATTTTAGGAATTATCTTCCCCAAGTCATGATTAAGTCGTAATTGTCTTCGCGTACTTCAAAGTACTGGTTGTACTCGCCGCAGGTAGGGCAGTACTCTGGTGCAGCAGGGCCTGTCACTATGTGTCCGCATACAAGGCATTCCCATACCTTTACAGAGCCATTCTTAAGCTGGGCCTTTGTGTCTTCATCCTTAAGCAGAGAGCGGTATCTCTCTTCGTGTCGCTTTTCAATTTCTGCAACGGCACGGAATTTTTTTGCAAGTTCTGCAAAGCCTTCTTTTTCTGCCGTCTCGGCAAATCCCTTGTACATGTCTGTCCACTCATAGTTTTCACCGTTTGCAGCCACTTCAAGATTTGCACGGGAATCGGCAATGCCTTCAAGTTCCTTAAACCATATTTTTGCATGGTTTTCTTCGTTGAGGGCTGTCTTTTCAAATACTTTTGCTATTGTATCGTTTCCTTCCTTTTGTGCAACCTGTGAAAAGTAGGTGTACTTGTTGCGGGCCTGTGACTCTCCTGCAAAGGCAGCAAGAAGATTTTTTTCTGTCTGTGTTCCTGCGTATTTACTCATTGGTATTCTCCTGTGATTGAATATAGTTCTTATATTATATTGCAGGTTTTGGCAGTAGTAAATAAGTTCTTTTTATTACTGCTTTTTTTGATATTTATCATTAATTACTTGTTATATTTATTGACGCAGATTTTAAGTATATTTATAATGCAGTTATGAATTCTGCAGGAAATCACAAGTCTATAAAGACAAGCTTTTTGCTTATGATAGGAATTGGAATGCTATGCATTTCGATTGTTATGACTTTTATAATAGGTAGGACTGTATTCAAGATGAATACAGAACAGGCCGAAGAAATTATCAGGGCCCTTACAGAAAAAAAAGCAAATTCCGTCGAAACGGAAATGCTTGAAGCTGTAAATTCCATAGAAACGGTTGGCGGAATGCTTGGCGCTTCATGGACGATTCCTGATGAAATGCGCCGTACCGTATGTGAGCAGGAAATACGCTCATTTGTAAATAATACAGAAGTTAAGTCTGTCTGGGCTATATGGCTTCCTTCCCTTTTTGACCATAGGGATGCCTTTGACGTTGATAAAGAAACTAATCCTACAGGTCAGTTCCGAATTCACTACATAAAAGATGCTGACGGACGCATAAAGAATGACAGTACAACAGGACTTCCTGTTGTGGATGACCAGGAAAAGATAAAAGACTGCGTAGCAACTATTACAGACCCTTCGTTCGTATCAATAGATGGGGAGCAGGTTCTGTCTGCACAGGCTTATGTTGCAATAATTAACTCCATAGCTCAGACTGTTGGCCTGGCTGGAATGGATATAGTTCTTTCTAATATAGAAGACTTGCTTGACGGAAGTTCCATTTATGAAGGAACGCAGACTCAGTTCCTTACTTCTTCTGGTTCTGTCATGGGAGCTACTGATGGTTCTGCCATAGGTAAGAAAAGCACTCTGTTTACAGATATTTCATATTCAAAGTGGTTTTCTGAAGATTATGCACAGGAAGCTTCCGTGTCATTTTTTACTGGAAAAGGCAAGGACAGTTACTTTATGGTTATTGCCCGCATACATCCTGACAGGACAGGCTCAAGCTGGTATCTTGTTTCAAAGACAAGGCGTTCTGTAATGCAGAAAAAGGCTGTCTCCGCTTTGTGGACTGTAATTCTTGCATTCGTAATTCAGATTGTCCTTGTAGGAGTTCTTACTTATATAACAGTTTCCCGCCTTACAAAGCCTCTTTCTGAAAGTGAAAAGGCCTTGAGAAATATAAGTGAAGGTGACGGCGACCTTACTGTAAGGCTTAAGGTTTCTGAGGATAATGAGATTGGTGCTATGTGCCGCAGCTTTAATAAGACTATGGAAAAAATAGGTTCTTCCATAAGCAGCGCTAAGTCTACCAGCGGCAAGATGGAACTGTTGGGAAAAGACCTTGACCGTTCTATGCGTGAAACTGATAAGGCTGTAAGTGACATTACTGGTAGCATTGATTCTGTTCAGGAAAAGATGCTTGACCATGCTTCTGGAGTTTCTGAGGCAAAATCTGTCGTTGACCAGATTGTAAGGAATATTGAAATTCTGAGTAACAACATTGATACTCAGGCAGAAAGCGTTGCAAAGTCTTCAAGTTCTATTGAGCAGATGACAGCAAACATTACTTCGGTAACGAACATCCTTGCTACAAATAAGATTTCTATGGAAGAGCTTGAAAAGGCTTCTGAAGATGGCAAGACCTTGATAAACAGAACTGTAGAGCTTTCTAAAGACATTCAGGATAAGTCAAAGAATCTGTCGGAGGCTTCTGCTGTTATAAAGAACATTGCTAGCCAGACAAACCTTCTTGCAATGAATGCTGCAATTGAGGCTGCCCATGCAGGTGCAAGCGGACAGGGATTCAGCGTTGTTGCTGACGAAATCCGTAAGCTTGCAGAAGAGTCTTCTTCTCAGGGTGCTAAGATGCAGCAGTCCCTTAAGGATGTTTACAATTCTATTAACGAGGTGTCTCAGTCAAGTAATGAAGTTCAGGCTCAGTTTAATAAGATATTCCTGCTTACAAAGACTGTAGGAGACCAGGAACGCATTATTGATGATGCAATGCAGAGTCAGAATGAAGACGGTGCTCAAATTCTTGCAGCAATGAAAAACATCAATTCAATTACAACTGAAGTCAAGAACGGTTCTAACATGATGCTTGAAGGCAGTCATCAGGTTTCTGCAGAAATGGATGCCCTTGCAAGCATGGCTGAAACTGTTAGTGCCAGCATGAGTGATATGGCTGACAAGGCGGCTACTATTTCTTCTGTAGCGCTTAAGGCTAAGTCTGATGTAAATGCAAGCGTTGATGCTATAAGCAGCCTAAAAGATGAAATGAATAAATTTAAATGCTAGTACTGCAGGTAAGGAGCTGAATTATATGATGAAAAGATTTATTTTTACTGCGCTCTGCGTATTCGCCTTTTTTATGTCTGCACGTACTGCACAGTGTCAGAATGTTATTGGAGACAGGACTTCCGTACCACAGGGAAGCGTAATGATGCTTGATGACTTTGAAAAGGGGAATTACTGGATATGGGCAGGCTTTGACTGGGAACAGTGGGGGCCTTCAAAGCTGTCTACTTCTGTCAGAATTTCAAATCAGTGGGCGTCTCAGGGCAGACAGTCCCTTGAGTGTAAGGTTATAAAGTCTACCCCTGATTCTGACAAAGACGGAATGTACTTTATGGACTATTCATGGGACTTTACAGGTGCTAAATACATTGTCCTTGATATTTATAATCCTAATAATAAGTCTTTTGAATTTGGCATTGCCTTTCAGGTTACAGAAGACTGGTCTTGGAAGGAAACTTCCAATGTAATTATAGGACCAGGAAAGCATACTGTAGTTCTTTCTCTTGATGAATTTAAGGAAGATCTTTACCTTGTAAAGCGTGTTAATATCTGCTATAGGGAAAAAGATCCTATAAGAGGTAATTTTTACATAGACAATATGCGTTTTATAAAATAGTCTTTTATGAACGGTATAAGTGCTGCCTATAATGAAGCTAGTGAGTTTTGGGAAGAACTTACTTCTACGTTAAGGGAAATGTTTCATAACCTTGCTTCTCAGTCGGTAGGAATACAGGAACGAAATTCATATATTGATGATCTTATGGCAGTCTCTGCGCTGATTTTCTTTATATTGATTGTCTTTCTTGTTATAAGTCACTTGCTTCACATGCACCGTAACCATATTTCAAAGACTCATTTTGACATTATCCTTGGAAGCATTCATGATGAAGCAGAAAAGACAGAGCTTAAGGTTCTTGCAAATAAATGCGTTGAGCTTGGAGAACGCATTGATGAGCATATAAGCCGGAAAGGCTTTTCTAAGAAAATAAGCACCCTTGTGTTTTTTATAGCCAGGCAGATGAATCTTGACTTTACGGAAACTGTCCTGTTTTTCTGTGCTTCTCTTGTCCATGATGCAGGCTACCTGGATGCTCCTTCTGAGCTGTTCTGTGCAGAAATTCTTTTCCTAAAGGAAAAGAAAGTTATGAAAACCCATATCCTGCGTGCAATTAATTATATTGACTTTGTCCCTAAAAAATACATTGTTACATTCATGAATGCCATAACGTATCATCATGAGAACATGGACGGCTCAGGCTTCCCTGATGGTCTTTGCGGTGAAGAAATTCCTCTTTGTGCCAGAATCATACATGTTGCTGAAGACTATGTATTTATGACTGAAAAGTCTGATTATAATAAGCCTGTAGACATGGAAAAAGCCCTTTTGAGGCTAAAGGAAAAGCCTGAGGTTTATGATGAGGGTATTGTTAATGTCCTTGCAAATGTCTTGAAAAATACAGTAATATAAAATCATACTTTTTTTATTTTATAGAGGATTATATGTGCGGCATTGTGGGATATATAGGATTAAGGGATGCAACTCCGATTTTAATAGAAGGCTTAAAAAAACTTGAATACCGCGGATATGACAGTGCCGGAATAGCTGTTTATTCTGGTGAAGATATACTAGTTCGTAAAGTAAAGGGTGCAATTAAATATCTGGAAGAAAAAATTACAAAGGAAACTGTTCATGGATGCCTTGGAATAGGACATACGCGTTGGGCAACTCATGGAGAGCCTAGCGATTTGAATGCCCATCCGCATCTGAATGAAAGCGGTACAATTGCTGTAGTTCATAATGGCATCATTGAAAATTACTTGAAGCTGAAGTCTTGGCTCCAGGGAGAAGGCATTGTATTCCGCACCCAGACTGATACAGAGGTAATCGCACATCTAGTTAATTATTACTATGCAAAGGGAAATGATATCTTTAAGGCTGTGCAGAAGACTCTTAAGAAGCTTGAAGGAAGCTATGCTCTTGGAGTTTTATGCAAGGATTTTCCGGACCGCATTATTGCTGCCAGAAAAGAGAGTCCCCTTATTGTTGGCTTGGGCAAGAATGAAAATTTTATTGCCAGTGATGTTCCTGCTGTGCTTGAGCATACCCGTGAAGTTTATTTCCTTGACCAGAAACAGCTTGCTGTTTTGTATTCAGACCATGTTGACCTGTTTGACGGCGATGGCAACAAAGTTGTAAAAGAGCCTTATCATGTAGAATGGGATATTTCCAGCGCAGAAAAAAACGGATATGAACATTTCATGCTTAAGGAAATTCATGAACAGCCTAAGGCTCTTACAGACACTCTTCGCCCTCGCCTGATTGCAGAAAATAATAAAATCTGCGACATCAAATTTGAAGAAATAAAGAATAATGACGAAAGCTTCTGGAAAGATGCAAAAAGAATTGTAATTACTGCTTGCGGTACTGCTTACCATGCTGGAGTCGTTGCCCGCTATGCATTTGAAAAGTTTGCCCGCATTCCTGTTGTTGTAGATGTTGCCAGTGAATTCCGCTATATGAATCCTATACTCAACAAGGATGACGTGTTTATTGTCATAAGTCAGTCCGGAGAGACTGCAGATACTCTTGCGGCCCTTCGTCTGGCAAAGAAATCCGGAGTTCATGTTATTGCTATTACAAACTGCGTTGGTTCCACTGTGAGCAGGGAAGCTGACGATGTTGTTTATACATGGGCAGGGCCGGAGATTGCTGTTGCATCTACCAAGGCTTATACGACTCAGCTTGCCTGCCTGTACCTGCTGGCTCTGAAGGCCGCAAGATTGAGAGGTCAGCTCTCTGATGGCGAGTACGCTTCTTTGCTAAAGGAACTTTCCAGCATCCCTGATAAGGTTCAGCAGATTCTTGATGACAAGGCTGGCATTCAGAAATTTGTTTCGCAGAACTACAACAAGGAAAAGGTATTTTTTATTGGACGGCAGTTTGACAGCGCTTCAAGCCTTGAGTGTGCATTAAAGCTTAAGGAAGTAAGTTATATGCATAGCGAGGCTTTTGCTGCCGGAGAATTAAAGCATGGTCCTATTGCCCTGGTTGATCCTTCTACTCTTGTTGTTGCTACGGCAACTGTTCCTGAGCTGTACGAAAAAATTGCAAGTAATATTGTAGAGGTAAAGACTCGTGGAGCAGCAACATTTGTTATTACTCAGGATACCGCAGGTGCATTTAAAGATGCTGCTGACCAGATAGTTTCAATTCCTGACACTGAGCCGGCTTTTGCTCCTATTCTTTCCATTATACCTGCTCAGCTGTTTGCCTACTATTGTGCCATTCATCGAGGCAATGATCCGGATAAGCCTAGGAATTTGGCAAAGTCTGTAACAGTAGAATAATCTTAATGAGGATAAGGATTGCTGTATGGAATATACAAAACGAGAGGTTCTTCAGTATATTGAAGAAAACAATGTAAAGTTTATAAAATTATTTTTTGTAGATATATTTGGAGATGTAAAAAGCATTTCTATACAGCCGCCTCTTTTAAATAGGGCTTTTGAAGAAGGCATTTCTTTTGATGCCAGTGCTGTAAAAGGTTTCCTGAACGAAGAAACCAGTGATTTGTTTATAGTTCCTGACCCTTCAACTCTTTCTGTCCTTCCGTGGAGGCCTCAGCATGGAAGGGTTGCCAGACTGTACTGCAATATCAGGTATCTTGACGGCACTCCTTTTGCCGGAGATTCCCGCCTCATACTTCAGAATGTTATTGACCGCTGCAAGAAAATGGGGTATGAAACAAAAATAGGTACAGAATGTGAGTTTTATCTTTTTAAGCTTGATGAAAACGGAATGCCTACTGCAATTCCTCATGATAATGCCAGTTATTGTGACCTTGCTCCGCTTGATAAAGGTGAAAATGTAAGGCGTGACATTATTCTGACTCTTGAGCAGATGGGAATACAGCCGGAAACTAGCCATCATGAAAACGGTCCGGGGCAGAATGAAATTGACTTCCGTTATAATGATATAATGAATGCTGCAGACAATCTTTCGACCTTTAAGATGGCTGTGCGGACTATTGCTGCCCAGGACGGGCTTTTTGCTTCGTTCATGCCTAAGCCTGTAGAGAATAAGTCAGGAAGCGGCCTTCATGTAAATATTTCTCTTCACAAGGATGGAGAAAATATTTTTGGTAAAGACAGTCCTGATTCGAAGTATTTCATTGCAGGCATCCTTAGCCATATAAGGGAAATTACGGCATTCTTGAATCCTCTTAATCAGTCTTACAAGCGGCTTGGAGAATTTGAGGCGCCAAAATATGTAAGCTGGTCATCTCAAAACAGAAGTCCTCTCATCCGTGTTCCTGCAGCGAAAGGAGACGCAGTTCGCATAGAAGTCCGGTCCCCTGATTCAAGCTGTAATCAGTACCTTGCCCTTGCCTTGCTTATTGCTGCAGGACTTGATGGAATTGAAAAAAAGATGGAACTTATGCCTGCTGAAAATAAGAATCTGCTTGATATGCCCGAAAGTGAGCTTAAGCATCTTGAACGTCTTCCGTCATCTTTAAAGGAAGCCCTTAGCCTTGCTGAAAAAAGTCCTTTTGTTCAGTCTGTAATTCCTGATTTGACATTGCGTACTTTTGTACAGACTAAATCGAAATGTGAGGATCCTGCATTCGGAGTGATTTAAAGCATGGATAGTGTCCTGATTGCCAGCAATACGAATGCCACTATGGGCATTATCTCCGATTTTCTGCGTTCTGAATCATTCAGTCGTATAGCAACTTCTCAGAGCGGTTCAGAAGCTCGGCGGTATATTACCGATATGGATTTTGATTTGATTATTATTGATACTCCTCTGTCCGATGAGCTCGGTAATGATTTAGCCATTACTGCTTCTGAAAAGACTACAGCAGGAATTATCCTCATAGTAGAAAGAGAGCATGTCCTTGAAATCAGTGCCAGCGTTGAAGATTACGGTGTGTTTGCACTTCCAAAGCCTTTGGCTCCAGATTTCTTTTATCAGGCTGTAAAGCTTCTTACTGCTGCACGCCGAAGGGTTATGAACCTTGAAAATGAAAATATACGCCTGCAGAAAAAAATAGAAGAGATTCGCATTGTAGACAGGGCTAAGCTTGTCCTTATCCAAGTCCTAAAGATGACTGAGCCTCAGGCCCAGCATTACATTGAAAAGCAGAGCATGGACTTACGGCAGAGCCGTCTTGCAACTGCTGAAAACATTCTCCGCACTTATGAAGTGTGATTGACACTGCTCCTGTAATTTTATATTATATCCATAACGACAAAGATGTCTGTATGACGCAATAGTTGTCTCTATTGTGTGATGCGGGCATCTTTTTTTATTTTAAATACACGGTAAGGGGTGTAAGTATGTGTGGATTTGTAGGAGCATTTGATTTAAAAAGCAGTGAAGATCTGCGTACTCAGGTCATAAACATGTCAAAGAAGATTCGTCACCGCGGACCGGACTGGAGTGGAGTTTATACGGGAGACAGGGCAATACTTTCTCATGAAAGGCTTGCCATTGTTGATCCTTTGAGTGGAAAGCAGCCCTTAATGAGCAAGGATGGAAATCTTATTCTTGCTGCAAACGGAGAAATATACAATCATCAGGAACTGCGTAAGCAGCTTGAGGGAAGGTATGAATTTCAGACAGGAAGTGACTGTGAAGTAATTCTTGCCCTTTACAAAGAAAAAGGCGTTAGTTTTCTTGAAGACTTGAGCGGCATTTTTGCGTTTGCCCTGTATGATGCAGAAAAAGACGTATATCTTGTTGCCCGTGATGAAATTGGGGTTATCCCTTTATATCAGGGATGGGATAATGAAGGCAGGTATTATGTTGCAAGTGAATTAAAGTCTCTTGAAGGTGTCTGTACTACAATTGAAGAATTTCCTAACGGCTGCTATTTTTATTCAAAAGATGAAAAGCCTGTAAAATGGTATCACAGGGGATGGGAATCTTATGAAAATGTAAAGGATAGGGTTTGTGCCTGTGATGAAACTGGAGCTGTTGTAAACGAGTCTGTCATTCAGAGCGTAAGGACTGGACTTGAAGAGGCTGTCCGCAAGCAGCTTATGAGCGATGTTCCTTATGGCGTCTTACTTTCAGGCGGCCTGGATTCAAGCATTGTTGCAGCAGTTACTCAGAAATTTGCAAAAAAGCGCGTAGAGACAGGTGGTCAGCAGGATGCCTGGTGGCCGCAGCTTCATAGCTTTGCTGTAGGGCTGGAAGGTTCTCCCGATTTGATAGCTGCCCGAAAGGCCGCTGAATATATTGGTACTGTGCATCATGAAGTCCATTTTACCATTCAGGAAGCGCTGGATGCTTTGCCTGATGTCATTTACCATATTGAGACTTATGACATTACTACGGTAAGGGCTAGCACTCCAATGTATCTTCTTGCCCGTGCAATAAAAGCTATGGGAATAAAAATGGTATTGAGCGGGGAAGGAAGCGATGAGCTGTTTGGAGGTTACCTGTACTTTCATAAGGCTCCTGATGCAAAAGAGTTCCATGAAGAACTGGTACGCAAGATGAGCAAGCTTCATTTATACGACTGCCTTCGTGCAAATAAATCATTGGCAGCATGGGGCGTTGAAGGCCGAGTGCCTTTTTTGGATAAGGAATTCATTGATGTTGCAATGAATCTGAATCCTCTTGATAAAATGTGCATAAGGCTTCCTGACGGTAATCAGAGAATTGAAAAATGGATTGTGCGTAAGGCTTTTGAAGATATTCTTCCTTCAGATATATGCTGGAGGCAAAAGGAACAGTTTAGCGATGGCGTAGGCTATAGCTGGATTGATACTCTTAAAGAAATGACGGCAAGCAAAATCTCTGATGCACAGTTTGCGCAGAGGGCAAAAAGATTCCCGGTTAATACTCCTGTAACTAAGGAGGAATACTATTACCGTGAATTATATTCTCAGTTCTTTCCTGATGACAGTGCTGCTATGACAGTTCCTCATGAAGCCGGAGTTGCCTGTTCTACTGCAAAGGCCTTGGAATGGGATGCTGCATGGAAAAGCATGGATGAGCCTAGCGGACGTGCAATAGCTGGCGTTCATGCTGATGCTTATAAAAAATAACTGAGATTTCATTATAAGTCATTTGCTTAGTCTCACTAAGTCTCTTGTGGGGAATTCTTGTTTTCATGTTCAAAGGCATGAATTCCCTTTATTTTTTTTTAAATAGTGATATACTTAAAATATGAGTGTGTTAATTTACCCTATGATAGTGATTGGAATCATTATCATGGTGACAAATATATATCGCTACATTCGCTTTATGCAGAATATGCACGATGCCTTTCCAAAGGGCAAGAATAGAAGCAGCATGTGGAAGAGTGTAGGTCTTGCATTGCTTGTATTTTTTCTTATGGGATATATATGCGTTGCCTTATTTGGCAATCCAGACTTAATGGTTGCCGGAATCCTTTTTGGCGGCAGCATTTTTGTTGCAATAGTGCTGACAATTATGTTTGACCTTATAGAGTCTATAAGGGATAACTGTCTTTCAGTTACTGAAGTCCTTATTGGTGTTATAGAAGCCCGTGATCCGAATTTAAATGGACACAGCCGTTTTGTGCAGAACCTGACGATGCTTTTTTATGAATACCTGCCTTCTGATATCAAAAAGAAAATAAACAGGATGAGCCTTGAGTATGCTGCTCTTATGCATGATGTTGGAAAACTGGGCATACCGGAAAAAGTTCTTAATAAGCCTGGAAAACTTACTGATGAAGAATGGGTAATAATGAAGCAGCACCCTGAGCTTGGCGTAAAGTTTCTTGAACCATTGAATTCTTTTTCTTCCATACGCCCTTGGATAAAGTATCATCATGAGCGTATTGACGGTAAAGGGTATTATGGTCTTAGTGAACAGGAAATTCCTTTGCCTTCAAAAGTAATTGCTGTAACAGATACTTATTCGGCTATTGTAATGAGGCGTGCATACAAGGAACCGGAAACTCATGAAACGGCAATGAATATAATGCATGAAATTGCAGGTACTCAGCTGGATGCGTCTCTTGTCGAAATTTTCTGTAAGATTCCAAAGGAAAAGCTTATGGCTTGCGTTCCTTCATCCCTTTATAATAGCGGTGACGTATAAGTTATTTTTAATGTCTAGCATATTGACTAAAATTCACTTATTTTGATATAATGTAGCACATTCGGGCCATTAGCTCAGTCGGTTAGAACAGAGGACTCATAATCCTTTGGTCCTAAGTTCAAGTCTTAGATGGCCCATAACTTTTAACCCTTAAAAATAGGGTTAAAAGTTAATAATTCCTTCAATTATAAAAATCATCTAATCTTTAATATTACAATTTATTTTCCTTAATTTTTTATTTTTAGCACAGTACTTTTTCTTGTAAATTTGTCTGCATGTCTAAAAATTTCCTTTACTTTTTTGTAAATTCCCCAAAATATTTGAAGTTTGAATTAAAAATCATAAATTTGTAAAGTTTTATTTGACAAATCAGGTTTACGGGTTTACACTTCAAATAGTTAAGCATTTTATAAAAAGGTTTAACAGATATTAAAGTTAAGGGGTACAATTATGGCTAAATTGTCAAAGATTCTAATGCCAGCAATGGTATTGGCTCTTGTTGCAGGGTTTGTAGGTTGTAAGGGAGAAAATAAAGCTGAAGGTTCGTCATCTAAGCCTGGTGCAGGAGAAACAAAGCTTACATTCTGGACTTTCCAGAATGCACATGCAGAATTTATGCAGGATGCAGCAAAATCATGGAATGCTCAGAATCCAAATGAACAGATAGACCTTTCTGTTGAAGTTCTTGGATATGATGAAATGCATAACAAACTTTTGATTGCTCTTCAGTCTGGTACGGGAGCACCTGATATTTCTGATATTGAAATTGGTAAATTTGCAAACTATTTGAAAGGTAAAAATCCACCTCTTGTAAAATTGAATGACATGCTTGATATGGAACACCTTATTAAGGGGCGTTTTAATCCTTATACAAAAGATGGAAATATTTATGGCGTAGACTATCATGTAGGTGCTGCAGTCATTTATTATAACAAGGAAATTCTTGATGAAGCTGGCGTTAGCGCTGATGATATCGTAACTTGGGATGATTTTTATCGTATCGGTAAAATTGTAGTTGATAAGACTGGAAAGCCTATGACAACTGTTGAATCTACAGAACACTGGTCATTCTATCCTCTTATTGTACAGCAGGGCGGTGATTTCCTCGATAAGGACGGAAACGGCAGCCTTGACAGTGAAATCAACATAAGGACTCTTGAATACATTAAGAAGCTTGTTGATGACGGTATAGCTCAGATTGCTCCTGCAGGATTCCATCACTCAGAAGAGTACTGGGCATTTATGAACAATGCTGGAGCGGCTAGCGTTTGGATGCCTCTTTGGTATATGAACCGCTTCACAGACTATATGCCAAAATTGAGCGGAAAGATTATTGTTCGTCCTCTTCCTGTTTGGAAAGAAGGCGGAGCCCGTTCTGCAGGTATGGGTGGAACTGGTACTGCTGTTCCTTCTCAGGGAAAGCATTCTGATCTTGCAGCACGTTTCATGGTTTATGCAAAGGCTTCAAAAGAAGGTTCTATTAAGACTTGGACATTGCTTGGCTTTGATCCTATCCGCTGGGATGCTTGGACAGATCCTGCTATGAAGACTCCTAATAAGTTCACAGAATACTTTGGTGACGGTGTATTTGACATGCTTGTTGATATCAAGGATGAAATTCTTGGTACAAATGGTGGTGACAAATTCCCTGAAGCACAGAGTCTTGTTCAGAAGAACGTTATGTTCAAAGTTCTTGGCGAAAATACTGCTACTCCAAGAGATGCTCTTGTTGAAGCAAACAAAGTTTTGAACAGCAAATAATTAATTCAATAGCCTTTTTCAGATTGTATTTGAAAGAGGCTTATACTACCTGATACGAACTGAATTTTTATAGTTCAGTTCGTTTTTTTAAGGACGTTTTATGAAAGCAAGGAAAAGAAAATCCATTTCCCAGGTTCTGATTAATCAAAAGACAGCTCCTTGGATATTTGTATCACCATTCATAATCTCTTTCTTAGTGTTTACCCTATATCCTCTTATCAATACGTTTATTATGAGTTTTCAGGATATAGCAGGTTTTGATGATGTCACTTTTATTGGCTTAAAAAACTATAAGAATCTGAATAATGAGCAATTTATTCATGCGCTTCAAAACAGTACTATCTATACGATTTTAACAATAATTATATTAATTCCATTGCCAATGGTTCTTGCTGTCTTTATAAATTCAAAGACAACAAAATTTAAAAATTTGTTTAAGTCAGCATACTTCCTTCCAGCTTTGACTTCTGTTGTTGTTGCTGGCTTATTCTTTCGTTATGTATTTAGTGAGCAAGAAACTGCTTTTGTCAATTCCGTTTTAATGAAGTTGGGTGCGGCTCCAAAAAAATGGCTGTTTCAGAGAGCAACGACTATGTTTGTTCTGGTCCTTTTCTGTACGTGGAAATGGGTTGGCGTAAACATGATTTATTTTCTTTCTGGACTTAATGCCATTCCACAGGAGCAATATGAAGCAGCTGATATAGATGGCGTAAATTCCTGGCAGAAATTCTGGTACGTTACTGTCCCGAATTTAAGAAACGTAACTGTATATGTAGTTACGATAAGCGTTTATGGTGGTTTCGCTATGTTTGGCGAGACGTACACGATGTTTGGTTCTGCTGCATCGCCTGGAGATATAGGTTTGACTATGGTTTCATATATTTATCTTGAAGGTTTTAACTACGCAAGACTTGGTATGGGGTCTGCAATCGGTGTTGCCTTGTTTGCAATAATCATGATTGTAAATGTCATACAGCTGTTCGCAACAGGAACTTTCAAAAAGGAGAATAACTAATATGGAAGCATGTAAAAAGATACTGAAATATTTCGTGCTGGTTGTCATATTTCTTTTCTGTATAATGCCCTTTGTTTTTATGATTCTTTCATCTTTGCGTCCTGGGGCACAAATGGTACAGAATGGCCTTACGCTGGATTTTAATCCTGCTACAATGAGTCTGCATAACTTTAGGGCCCTGTTTGAATATAATGATGGAATGTTCTTCCTCTGGTTTAAGAACAGTATTGTATTGACTGCACTGCAAACAGGCTTGTCTCTTTTGTTTTGTGCAATGGTTGGCTATGGCTTGAGCGTATACGACTTTAAGGCCCGCAATTTAATCTTCCTTGTTGTTCTTGCAGTAATGATGATACCGACAGAAGTTCTTATACTTCCTCTGTTTAAGCTTATTGTAAAATTAAAGTGTATTAATACAAAGGCTGGTGTTATACTTCCTTTTGTTGTATCACCTTTTGCCGTTTTCTATTTCCGTCAGTATTGTCTGAGCCTGCCTTTAGACTTGATTGATTCAGGCCGTATTGACGGTTGTAATGAAATAAGCATTTTCTTTAGGATTATGTGTCCTGTCATGCTTCCTGCATTTGGAGCTATCATGATCTTACAGGCTATGAACAGCTGGAACAGTTTCGTATGGCCTCTGATTGCTCTGCGTTCAAACGAAAACATGACTTTACCTATTGGATTGAATGCCCTTTTAACACCTTATGGAAACAATTATGACGTTCTGCTGGCTGGTGCAGTATTTTCTGTAATTCCAATCATCATTCTTTTCTTGCTTAATCAAAGAGCATTTATTACTGGTTTAACAGTTGGAAGTGTAAAAGGATAATTCTTAAGAAAAGTCATATTAATAAAGTAATAAATAGATGCCGGCTTTAACTTGCTGCAAATAAAGTCGGCATTTAAATTGAATCTTTCATAATCCTGAACTGTGTTCCCTCCTACCGGTTCAGGATTTTCTATTCGTTTTCAATAAATAGGGCGCGAACTTTTATATCTTGATTGTAATTGCCAAATCCTTTGCCAAATATTGTGCAGCCACCGATATTTGAGGCAGTTTCAGGAACGCTGATTTGTAGGGTAATTGTGTCTTCTGCCTTAATGTGCAAACTGCTTATTGTAACGTCTGAAATCTTTCCACCGTCAATAAATGTTCCTTGATCATTTATGACAAGAAGCTTTAAAAGTCCGTATGAATTCCATTGTTTATCCCACCAGTCTGGCGTAAAGAGACCCCTTGTTTCTCCAAAATCACCAGGACTTGTCCAATATCCAATCTGCGTTTCATTTATAGAAAAGTATATGTCACTCGGCCAGTTTTCACATATGCCTGGTGCTTCTGAACCTATTTCAAATGAAAACTGAAGCTCTTTCAAGATATGATTTGACTCAAGGTAATTGGGAATCCTGTATTCAATGAATCCTTTTGTAAACCACAAAATGCCTGCATCTCTTACGCAAGGATCATCAAAGTATCGTGGTGAATCAACTTCTCCAATAACCTTGCTTGTACTTGCAATTCCGCATGTCGGATAAACTTTGTAGCGTGAAAAGGTTCCCACAGGGATTTCTGTTTCATACATCTTTGTTGTATCATTGGCAGATAAAACGTCAATGACAAATTGGTAATCTTTTATTGTGCAGTTTTTTTGAGAACCGCGAATTCCTGGGGAGTATACTAATTCAATAAGATTAGCTTCCTGCAGTATTTTTATATGATGCGTTACGGCCCCATTTGTAATATGGCATGCTTCTGCGAGTTCATTTAGATTGATATTACGTTTACCTGCAATAATTCTGAGCATCTGTAAACGTGTTGGTGATATCAATGCTTTGCAAATCGCTTCTATTTCATATTCAGTTCTAAGCGTTCTCATTTACTTTATTATAATGGATATTAAACCATTTTGTAAAGTTCTAAAAGAAATTACAGGTTCTTAAAACTTAATGAGTCTGATTATTTATTGATTTTTGTAAAAAAGATGAAATAAAATTCACAATTTTATGTAAAAATACGGTTTTGTTATTTTATACATTTAAAAAATTTATAATTTAACATTTTTATGTTGTCTCTGAATTATTTATATTTTAATAACTGTTAAACAAAAAAATGATG